>JALZCZ010000289.1 GCA_030862825.1 Actinomycetota bacterium
GCCGACCGCTGGCAGCAGCCCGAGATGCACCGAGAAGAACAGCACGAGCAGCAGGCCCAGCAGGAACGGCGGCAGTGCGCGCACACCGGCCACCCAGGCGCTGGTCATCCGGTCGAGTGCGCCGCCCGGATGCCGCGCGGCGAGCGTGCCGGCCGCACCTCCGACCAGCAGGGCGATCACCAGCGCGGCAGCCACGAGCTGCAGCGTCCCGGCCAGGTAGTAGCCGACCTCCTCGGCCACCGGCCGCGACGTCACCAGGGATCTGCCGAAGTCGAGCTGCACCAGGTCGAGCAGCCAGTCGCCGAGCTGCCGCCACGCCGACCGGTCCAGGCCCAGCTCGGCCCGCACCGCGTCGGCCGACTCCTGGTCGACCAGGTCGTAGCCGTAGCGCCCCGCCGCGATCCGGTACGCCGCGTCGCCGGGCAGGCGCCGCACGACCAGGAAGCAGAGCACCGACACCAGCACGGCCACGCCGACCGCTTGGGCTCCCCGACGGGCCAAGATGGCCGCGACCCGATCGCGGTCGGCGGCACTCACGATGCGAGCCGCGCGTTCGAGATCCGCCACGAGCTCTCCAGCGGGTCGATCACGAAGCCGTCCACGCGATCACTGACGGCCGCGTTCATCCGGTACCACGCGATCGGGATCAGCGGGAGCTGCTCCTGAGCGGTCTCGGTGATCGTGGCGCGCAGGACCTCGGCCCGGCCGCCCTCCGCTCCGTCGAGCAGCTCGTCCACCGCGGCGGTGACCCCGGAGTCCTGCCAGTTGAGGACCCCCCAGTCCGATCCCTCCGGCGCGAACGTATCGGCGACCGTCACCAGCGGATCGGCCACCAGCGCGAAATGGCGTGCGAGCAGACCGAGCTCGAGCGTCCCATCGGCGTGGCCCGCCGGGATCTCGCTCGAGTTGGTCACCTCGACCTCGATCTCGACACCTACCTCCGCCAGCGATGCCTGGATGGCGGTGGCGAGCGCCGGCAGCTCGGCGCGGTCCGGGTAGGTGCGAAGGGTGAGGCGCAACGGCTCGCCGCCCCTGGCCAGGATGCCGTCGGCTCCCGGCGTCCAGCCTGCCTCGGCCAGCAGCTCACCGGCCGCATCGCGGTCGTGCCCGAGCGGCGCGAGGTCCGGCTGGTTCCACGCCGTCAGTGAGGGCGGAAGCAGCTGCGTCGCCGCGAGCTCGCGCTCGCGCAGCACGGCCTCCGCCATCGCCTGCCTGTCGAGGGCGAGGCTGAGGGCGCGGCGGACCCGGACGTCGCCGAGCACCGGGTGGTCCCCGTTGACCTTGAGCAGGATCGTGCGGGGCTGGAGGCTCGACTCCATGCCGACCCCGTCGGCTGCTTCGACCCGGTCCCGGCCCGCCGGCTCCAGACCGAAGACCACATCCGCCTGGTCGCCGATCGCCATCAGCGCCCGCGACTCCGCGCGGCCGACGGCCTGGAAGCTGACGCGCTCGATCGCCGGCGCCTCACCCCGCCAGTCGTCGAAGCGCCTCACCTCGATCGAGGCGGGCAGCTCCACGTCCTCGACGCGGTAGGGCCCGGTGCCGATCACCTCGGTGACCCGCCCCTCGACGTCGTACGACGCGGGCGCGAGAATCGACGTGCTGTAGTGGGTGAGCAGCGCGGGCAGGGTCACGTCGGGCTCTGACAGGTCGATCCGCAGCCCGGTCTCGACGGGCACGAAGCCGTCGATGGGTGCCTCGGCGAGCGGGCTGGCCGGTTCGGCGGCGGCGTACTCCAGAGCGGTCGCGACCGCCTCGGGCGTGATCGGCGTGCCGTCGTGGAACGTGGCACCCTGGACCAGCTCGAAGGTCCACGCCCGGCGGTCGAGCGATGCCGTCCAGCTCTCGGCAAGTGCGGGAACCAGCTCACCGGCGAGATCACTGCTCACCAGGGTCTCGGCCACCTCGAGCCGAGTGAAGATCCCGTCGCTGGTCCCGGGGTCGAGGCTGTGGATCTCCATCGGGCTGACGACCCGAAGGGTGTCGTGCGACGCTGCGCGGTCGTCCGAGGTGCCGCACCCGGCGCTGACACCGAGGGTTGTGACGAGGATGAACGCCGCGCTGGCGGGCCTGAGCCTGGACATGTCGTGCCTTCCGTTGGGAACGGCAGACGATATTGATAACGATTCTCATTGTCAATTTGGTTGAGCCGACGAGGATGTCTGACTAAAGTCAGAGAAATGACCCACACCGCCACGCTCCGCCGTTTCAACCGCACCTATACCCAGCGGATCGGCGTCCTCGACGAGTCGTTCCTCGGGCTGGGGATGCCGCTGCGGGAGGCCCGCCTGGTGTTCGAGGTCGGTACGACGGGCACCTCGGTGCGCGAGCTGCGCGACCGCCTCGGCCTCGACTCCGGCTACCTCAGCCGCCTGCTGCGGGCTCTCGAGCAGCGTGGGCTGGTCGAGGTGCGACCCGACCCCGCTGACCGGCGCCGCCGGATGGTGACCCTGACCCGGCGCGGCCGGAACACCCGGCAACGACTCGAGGACCGGTCGGAGAGCCACGCCCGGGCGATGATCGAGCCGTTGACCGAACGGCAGCGGGACCGGCTCACCGAGGCGCTGGCCACCGCCGACCTGCTGGTCCGGGCCGCGACCGTGCGGCTGCACGAGGTCGGCCCGGAGCACCCGATCGCGGCCGAGGCGATCGGTCTCTACTTCGCCGAGCTCGACCGCCGCTTTCCGACCGGCTTCGACCCCGGGTCACGCGACCGCGAGGGCACCTACCTGGTGGCGACCAGTGACGGCCGGCCGGTCGCCAGCGGGGGCGTGCTCGACCTCGGCGACGGGGTCGCCGAGATCAAGCGGATGTGGGTCCATCCCGAGTGGCGGGGCGCCGGCCTCGGTTCACGACTGCTGCGCGACCTCGAGCAGCTGGCCCGGCGCCTGGGCCATGTCGTCGTACGGCTCGACACGAACGGCACGCTTACCGAGGCGATCGCGATGTACGAGCGGTCGGGCTACCGTCGGATCGAGCGCTACAACGACAACCCCTACGCCCAGGCGTGGTTCGAGAAGGAGCTCTGAGCCTCGTCAGGCGCGGTGGGTGCCGGGGTCGTCGGTCGACCGCGACCCGCGCGTGCTGTCGACGTCGGGGTCGAGTTGATCGGCCTCGCGCACGAGATCCTCGCGCTGCGCCTCCTCGGCTGCGAGGCGTCGCTGCTCCTCCGCCGCCCGCTGCTCGGCGCGCTCGGCATCGGTGCGCGCCAGCCGGGCCTCGGCGTCGGCCTCCTCGGCGCGACGCTGAGCCTCCGTCACGCCCGGCGTGGTCGCCGTCGCCTCGGAGCGGAGCTCTTCCGCGTGAGCACGCCGGGCCTCCGCTTCTCGCTGCTGCTTCTTGCGCATCGCGAACGCGGCGAGCACCAGCAGTGCCAGCACGACCACCACGGCGACGATGATCCAGATCAGGGTGTCGGTGTCCATCGGTCCCTCCTCCTCGGGTTCTCCCTAGGAGTTACCCCGAAGCGGCCCGGCCCACTCGACGCGGACGCCGGTCAGGCAGGCTCCTCCGAGAGCAGGTCCCAGCGGGTGACCAGCGGGACCAGGTCGCCGGCCACCCAGATCGGCAGCTGGTCGCGGTGGTGGGGGTGGTCCGGATGCCCGGCGGCGCCCAGCGGCACCACCCAGCCACTGGCCTCGCGGTCGGCGAGGTCCCAGACGTAGCGGGCGACCGACCCCCGGTAGGCCTCGTCGGTGACCCCGGGCAGCGACCCGGTGCAGCGCACGCAGTCGCCGTCGCCGTCCACCGGCAGCAGCGGCACCTCGGGCGGGGCGAGGTCGGTCACCTGGAAGGCGTGCACCGGGGTGGCGACGTGGGTCGCGCCCCAGGTGGCCGGGTGGTCGCGGCTCTCGTCGAGCGCCAGCCGGGCCAGCTTGCGCAGGTCGATGCCGTACGGCGCGGCGGCTGCCACGAGGCTCGGGAGGGACAGGCCGATCCTCCCGGTCACGTCGAGCCAGGGTGCGTGGACCAGGTCGGCGACCGGCGCGTGCAGCGGCGCGAAGACCGGCTCGGCCGCGATCCGGCGTACGAGCGCGTTGCGCCAGGCCGCGAACCGCGCCGCGCCGGCCGAGTCGGCGTCCATCCGGCCGTCCCAGTCGTCGAACTCCCCCGGGACCAGCGAGCGCAGCAGCGGCACGGTGGCGAGGTAGGTGTCGTTGTGGATGTCGCGGAAGTCGGCCGGAGTGAGCCCGTCGAGGCCGTCGAGGAGCGCGTTGATGCGCTCGGCGCGGTACGCCGGCGCGAAGGCGACACCGACCAGGTCGCTCTCGGGTCCTCGCCGCTCGTTGGCGGTGACCACCTGGCCGCGGGCCGGGATCTCGGCCCGGTTCGCGCCGTGCCAGCCGGTCCACGCCTCACCGTCACGGAGCGGGATGCGCCCGGCGATGCGGTAGCGGACAGCGCCGTGGCGGTCGGCGATCACCGCGTTGTTGACCGGCTCCACCCACGCGTCGAGGGCGTGGTCGACGTCGTCGACCGTGCGGGCCCGCAGCAGCGGCAGGAGGGCGCCGAACCCCAGATCGCCGAGCACGGTCGAGACCCCTTGGAAGCTCAGTCCATCGGTGAACACCGGGCCCCGTTCGGTGATCGCGACCTCGACCTGGACTGGCTCCTGATCGCGCACGACGATGGTCTCGGTCCAGCGCTCGACGACGGGCCCGGCGTCGTGGACGTCCTGGTAGTCGGCCATGGCGTTCGTGATCGCCCAGGCCACCTCCCCGGCGTGGGCGAAGTGCTGCACGCCCGGCACGCCGGCGAACGTGAAACCGGCGACGTCGAACTCGTCGCAGGCCAGCCGGATCTGCAGGTAGACCCCCGGAGACTCGATCACCCGGTGCGGATCGCCGCCGATGAGCGGCAGCCCACTTGCCGTGCGACCCCCGCCGACCGCCCAGGCATTGCTCCCGCTCACGAGCGGGCCCTCGTGGGAGAGCAGCACCGCGTCGTCGCCCAGCACCGCCCGCGCGCGTCGCTCCCACAGCTTGCTGCCGAGGCTCCCGAACAGGATGTGCTGGGCGTGGAAGGTCGCCAGCGGCATCCACTCCGGCCACGGCTGCGGCTTGATGCCGAGCGTCGTCAGCTCCGGCGCATCGGCGTGCAGGCCGGCGTTGACACCGTCGACGTACGCCGCGACGAAGGCCTGGGACTCGTCGTCGAGCCGTTCATGGGCTCGGCGGGCGGTGTCGACGAGCAGCGCCCGGCGGGCCAGCCGGTCCCAGGGCAGTCCGTCGCTGCCGAAGATCTCGGCGGTGGTGCCGGTCGCCCGTCGGCGCAGCCACTCCATCTGCCAGGCCCGGTCGCGGGCGACCACCTCGCCCTGGCCGTGTGCCAGGTCGAGGACGGTGGTGGCCCGGACGTGCGGCACGCCGTACGCGTCGCGATAGATCCGGGCCACGCGCCGACCCTAGACGGACAGCTTCGTCAGCCGGGAATGTGGCCGAAGTCGCCGCGCTGGAATGCCTGGTAGGCCTCGAGCACCTCGGACTTGCTGTTCATCACGAACGGACCGGCCCAGGCCAGCGGCTCGCGGATCGGCCGACCGCCGACCACGATCACGTCCAGCCTGGGTGAGCGGCTCTCCTGCGCCTTGTCGGCAGCGATGGTGAGGAAGTCGCCGGCACCCATCACGGCCGACTGGCCGGCGTGGATCGGCTGCGCGTCGATGCCCACGCTGCCGTAGCCGTTGAGCACGTAGACGAGCGCGTTGAAGTCGACGTCCCAGGGCAGCTCGAGACGGGCGCCCGGCTCGATGGTGGCGTGCACCAGCGACATCGGGGTGAACGTCGACCCGGGTCCGGCGTGGCCGTCGACCGTGCCGGCGATGACCCGCACCAGCGAGCCGGCGTCGGCCGAGGTGAGCAGCTGCACCTCGCCGGAGCGGATGTCCTGGTACTTGGGGTTGTTCATCTTGGCGTCGCGAGGGAGGTTCACCCAGAGCTGGATGCCGTGGAAGAGGCCACCCTTCTCGACCAGCCACTCGGGCGGCGCCTCGATGTGCAGCAGACCCGAGCCGGCGGTCATCCACTGGGTGTCGCCGTTGGTGATGGTGCCGCCACCGCCGTGCGAGTCCTGGTGGTCGAAGACGCCGTCG
>JALZCZ010000301.1 GCA_030862825.1 Actinomycetota bacterium
GGCGACGCAGTGCTGCTCACCGCCTCCAGTGCCGGCCCAGGGCACTTCGCCGCCGGCCACACCTCGGTGTGGCGGTTCGACCCCGACAGCCTGGCGCTCACCCATCGGGCCGACCTGTTCTTCCGCCGCACCGGCTGGCACGGCCGCCCCGGTGTGTACGGCGACCACGCCAGCCACCTCTTCCGCGACGGCGAGACCTGGCGGGTCGCCACCAGCACCTGGGGCGACTTCGACCGGAAGCAGCACGATGCGAGCGTCGAGATCACCCTCGCCGAGAGCGATGCCGACCTCACCACCGGCGCCCATGTGCTCGACACCCGCCCGCTCGCGATGCCGACCACCGGTCTGCGCTCGGTCGGCGTCTGGGACCCCCATCTGGTCCGCACGCCGGACGGCTGGCTCGCCGGCTACGTCAGCGCCACCAGGTTCTTCCGCTTCCACCCTGTCGTCGCGGAGGGCCCCGACCTCGACTCGCTCTCGGTGCGCGCGGCCGCGTCCGACCGGCGGGCGACCGAGGGCACCACGCTGCATCGCCTCGACGGGACCTGGCGGGTCCTGGCCAGCGACGGCCGCGACGGTCGCCGGGGTCAGCGGGAGCGCTACCCCGTCTTCGACCTGGACCTGGTCGAGACCGACGCCCTCGACGCGCCGTACCCCAGCAACATCCCGTGGCCGACGCTTCTCGAGCACGACGGCGGCTGGCTGATGATCGGCTTCAACGGCGCCCGCTACGGCGGGCCGCTGGTCGGCTACGGCAGCCATGGCGACGTGGTGGTCGCGCGTACCTGAATGCCGCACGGCAGAACCGGGTACGTGTGAGGTTGCACGCACTGCACATCTCGGGAGCAGGTCATGACCACAACAGGAGAGCGACCCCAGAGGACCGACGTCGACCAGGCATTCATGCGACCGGCGACCTATCGCAGCCTCGGCGAGCAACAGCTGTCAGAGGGCGAGGAACGGTTCGAGAAAGGGCGGCGCACGGTCGGCCTGGTGCTGGCACCACTGGTCACGATCGTGATGCTGATCCTGCCGCTCGGGATCGAGCAGCAGCAGCACACGCTGGCCGCGGTCCTGCTCGGGGTCGTCGTCCTCTGGATCACCGAGCCGGTGCCGATCCCGGTCGGCGGCTTCATCGGCGTCGGCGCGGTCGTGGTCCTCGGCGTCGCGTCGGCCGACGAGGCGCTGGCGCCCTTCGGCTCCTCGACGGTGTTCACCTTCGTCGGCGCGTTCATCCTCGCCCAGGCGATGCTGAAGCACGGCCTGGCCAAGCGGTTCGCCATGTTCGTGCTCAACTTTCCCGGCGTCGGCACCTCGACCTTCCGGGTGATCGTCGCGTTCGGCGCGATCACCTGCGTGCTGTCGGCCTTCGTCTCCAACACGGCCACGGTCGCGATGCTGCTGCCGACGGCGATCGGCATCCTCACGGTGATCGCCAAGCTGCTGCAGTCCAAGAGCATCGTGGCCGACGACTTCGACCCGCTCCGGCTCCGCGTGGGCGCGGCGCTGATGCTGATGCTCGCCTACGGCGCCAGCGTGGGCGGGCTGCTCACGCCCGTCGGGTCGCCGCCCAACCTGATCGGGCGCGGGCTGATCGAGGAGGCCACCGGCGAGAAGATCTCCTTCCTCGACTGGATGATCATGGCCGCGCCGATCTGCGCACTGATGTTCGCCTGCCTCGCGGTCGTGATCCTGCTGCTCAACAAGCCCGAGCTGCGCGAGCTCGAGGGCGTCGAGGAGTACGTCGACTCCGAGCGGGCGAAGCTGGGCAGCTTCTCGGTCGCTGAGCGCAACACCCTGATCGCGTTCGCCACGACGGTCACCCTCTGGATCGTCCCCGGGATCGTGGGCATCGTCGCCGGCACCGAGTCGAGCGCCTACGAGACCGTCGGCACCCGTCTCGACGAGGGCGTGATCGCCGTGCTCGGCGCCTCGCTGCTGTTCCTGCTGCCGACCGACTGGAGGAGCCGTGAGTTCACGCTCCGCTGGAGCGACGCCGCCAAGATCGACTGGGGCACGATCGTGCTGTTCGGTACCGGCATCATCTTCGGCTCGCTGCTCGAGTCGACCGGGCTCGCCCAGACCATGGGCAACGGCGCGTTCGACCGGCTCGGGCTGACGAGCACGTTCGCGATCACGGCGTTCGCGGTGGCCCTGGCGATCATCGTCTCGGAGACCACGAGCAACACCGCCTCGGCCGCGGTCGTCGTACCGATCATCATCCCGATCGCCGTGGCCGCCGGCATCAACCCGTTCGTGCCCGCGCTGGCCGCGACGTTCGCCGCGTCGTTCGGCTTCATGCTGCCGGTGTCGACACCGCAGAACGCCATCGTCTACGGCTCTGGAACGGTGCCGATCACGACCATGATCCGGTCGGGATTCTCCTTCGATGTCCTCGGCGCCGTGCTGATCGTCCTCCTGCTCCCGGTGATGGTCGGCGTTGTCGGCCTCGGCTGACCGGGCTCGTCTCATGGGCCAGAGCATCGCCGTGATCCCCGGCGACGGGATCGGCACCGAGGTCGTCGGTGCCACGCGTCGGGTCCTCGATGTGGTCGCAGAGGTGCACGGGCTCGACCTCCGCTACGACGAGTACGACTGGTCCTGCCGTCGTTACGCTGAGACCGGCGCGATGATGCCCGACGACGCGCTCGAGACTCTGGCGAAGTACGACGCGATCCTGCTAGGGGCGGTCGGCTGGCCCGGGGTGCCGGACCACGTCTCGCTGTGGGGCCTGTTGATCCCGATCCGGCGCCACTTCCGGCAGTACGTCAACCAGCGCCCCATCGCGGTCTTCGACGGCGTGGAGAGCCCGCTGCGGGACGCCCGCCCGGGCGAGGTGGACCTGGTCGTCATCCGGGAGAACGTCGAGGGCGAGTACAGCGAGATGGGCGGTCGACTGAACCGCGGGTTCCCGGACGAGCTGGCGGTGCAGGAGTCGGTGTTCACGCGGGCGGGCGTCGGACGGATCGCCGACCACGCCTTCGAGCTGGCCCGGCACCGCGCCGGCTACCTCACCTCGGCCACCAAGAGCAACGGCATCGTGCACACGCTGCCGTTCTGGGACGAGGTGATGGCCGAGCGAGCGGCGGCGTATCCGGACGTGCGCTGGGACGCCGAGCACATCGACGCTCTCGCGGCCAAGGTGGTGCTGGAGCCGGAGAGGTTCGACGTGATCGTGGCCTCCAACCTGTTCGGCGACATCCTCAGCGACCTGACTGCGGCGGTCGCCGGGAGCATCGGCATCGCTCCCTCGGCGAACCTCGACCCGACCCGCGAGAATCCCTCGATGTTCGAGCCCGTGCACGGCTCGGCTCCCGACATCGCGGGCCGGCGTCTGGCCAACCCGGTCGGCACACTCTGGTCGGCCGCGATGATGCTCGACCACCTCGGCCACGAGGAGGCGGCCGCGGACCTGATGGAAGGGATCAGGGAGTCGCTCCGCATCCCGGCGACCCGGACCCGTGACCTCGGCGGCACCGCTCTCACCGAGGATGTGACCGACACCGTCGTGGGTCACCTGCGACGGTGACCTCCTGCGACGCTCAGTGGGGAGCTCGCGCGCCACGGATGACCAGGAGAATCGCACCCAGCAGCGCGACGCCGACCGCCCCGGCCACGCTGGCCAGCACCGGCAGCCCGTCCGGTGGTGCGGGGGTCGGTGCGCTCGGAGCCCCTCCGATCGCGGCCACCCGCCGGACCAGCCCGGCGGTTGCCTCGGAGGTGCGCGTGCAGCTGCTGGTGTGCAGCTCGCTGCCTTCACCGGCGCCGGCGAAGACGACGTACGCCCGGTCGACCGCGAGGCCCGTCAGTCCGCATGCGGAGTCCTGGACCGGGGTCGTGACCTCGGACGGGGTGACCGTCCGGCCGTGGTAGACCTCGTCCACGTCGAAGGTGTACGTCACGGTCCCGCTCATGTCGTCGCCGTCCTGCGAACTGTCGGCCAGGGTGCCGACGAACACCACGTCCGTCGACGACATGTCGTCGCGCAGTCCGTCGGCCGCGCAGGAGCAAGCGGACGCCGGCGTCGCGGTGACGCCCACCAGGCCCAGGCCGGACAGGACGGCGACGACCAGGAACCGCACGAGGTTCATGGGTCTACGACGACCCCGACAGGTCGTGGGTTCCGCCGGCGGTCAGTCGTGGATCGTGAGGAGCGGCCGGACCGCGTGGCGCGCGGTGTGGATCCGCGACTTGACCGTGCCCAGCGGGAGGTCGAGCAGCCGCGCTATCTCGGCATAGTCGAGCTGCTGCACGTCGCGCAGCACCAGCGGCTCCACCAGCTCCGGGTGCTCGGCACCGATCGTCTCGAGTGCCTCCAGCAGGTCGAGCCGGCTGCCGGCGATCACGCTGGTGGTGCGCGGGTCGGGGTTGCTGGGCAGCTCGTCGGTGGGCCGCTCCGCGGCGCGCCGCTTCAGCGTGCGGTACGTCGACCGGGCGCTGTTGGAGGCCACCGCGTGCAGCCAGGTGGTGAACTTGCTGCGCCCGCCGAAGCTGCCGATCTTGGTCGCCACCAGGAGCAGCGTGTCCTGGGCGGCCTCCTCGGCGTCCTCGGGGTAGAGCAGCATCCGGCCGCAGATCCGACGCACCCGCGGCTGGATCTCGGCGAGCAGCTGATCCAGGGCGTCGCGGTCACCCGCCGCGGCTCGCGCGGCCAGGTCCTCGAGATCGATGTGCGTCACGGTCTGGCACCATACCCAGCGTGTCCCTCCCGGAACGTCTCGGCCGCCTGGAGCGCGTGGACCGGCTCGGAGTG
The DNA here is from genome assembly GCA_030862825.1 of Actinomycetota bacterium. Lineage (GTDB taxonomy): Bacteria > Actinomycetota > Actinomycetes > Propionibacteriales > Nocardioidaceae > Nocardioides. The sequence goes on from JALZCZ010000301.1 coordinate 4,754, forward strand.
GGCGGTTTCGCCACCGTCTGGCTCTACCACGACGCGGAGCTCCGTTCCGACGTCGCGGTCAAGGCGCTCGCGGACAACTGGGCGCAGCGGCTCGACGTCCGGGAGCGCTTCCTGGAGGAGGCCCGGATCCTGCGCCAGGCGGACTCCGACCACATCGTCCGGGTCTACGACCTGGGCGAGGTCGACGGCACTCCCTACTTCGTGATGACCTACGCCGACCTCGGCTCCCTGGCCACGCTGGTCGACCCCGGCGAGCCGCTCCCGCCGGCCCGGGTCGCGGACCTGGTCAGCCAGGCCGGGGAGGGGCTCACCGTGCTGCACGACCAGGGCGTGGTGCACCGCGACATCAAGCCGCAGAACCTGTTGCTGCGCAGCGGTGGCACGGCCGGCGACCGGCTGCTGGTCGCGGACCTCGGCGTGGCCAAGGCGATGCTGCACGCCAGCGGCCTGACCCAGGTGGTCGGCACGCCGTCCTACATGGCGCCCGAGCAGGCCACCGGCATCGGCGTCGACGCGCGTGCCGACGTGCACGCCTTGGCCGCCGTCGCCTACCAGATGCTCACCGGGCGGCTGGTCCGCACCGGTTCGATCAGCGAGCTCGCCGGCGCCACGCTCCCACCCGCCCCATCGCACCTGGTGGACCTGCCCACGGCGGTCGACGACGTACTGCTGAGGGCCTTGCAGCCGGCACCGGACGACCGTTGGGACGACGTCGCCTCGTTCACCGCGGCACTGCGGGCCGCGATGCCGACGCCGAGTCCCGGACCCGACCAGCTGACCCTCTGGGAGACGCCCGGGCGCGCCGAGCCCGCCGTCGGCGACCGCCGGCCGCTGTGGCCCCTGGTGCTGATCAGCCTGCTGGTCTTCGTGGTGGCCTTCGTCGCGGCGTACGTCGTCACCTCTCTGCTCTGAGCGTGGTCGGCCACTAGTCTTGAGTCAGGCCGCGCCACCCTGCGGCCGACGCCCGGACGCCACCACACCCAGGTGGCACCGAACGAGAGATCGGACCATCCATGTCTGTTTCCACCGACATCTTCGAGCTCGGCTCCGAGCATGAGCAGGTCGTCTTCGCCAACGATGCGGCCACCGGCCTCCGGGCGATCATCGCGATCCACTCCACGGCCCTCGGGCCGGCTCTCGGCGGCACCCGCTTCTACCCCTACGCCACGACCGACGACGCCGTCCGCGACGTGCTCAACCTCTCCCGCGGCATGTCCTACAAGGCGGCGCTGGCCGGCCTCGACCTCGGCGGCGGCAAGGCCGTCATCATCGGCGACCCCGCCACGCTCAAGACCGAGGCGCTGCTGCGCGCCTACGGCCGGTTCGTGCAGTCGCTCGCCGGCCGCTACTACACCGCATGCGACGTCGGGACCTTCCCCGACGACATGGACCACATCGCCCGTGAGTGCTCGTTCGTGACCGGCAGGACCACCGCGCGCGGCGGAGCCGGCGACAGCTCCGTGCTCACGGCGTACGGCGTCTTCCAGGGCATGCGCGCCGCGGCCGAGGTCGTCTGGGGGGAGCCCAGCCTGGCCGGCCGCACCGTCGGCGTGGCGGGCGTCGGCAAGGTCGGCAGTCACCTGGTCTCCCACCTGGTCGATGACGGCGCGACGGTCGTGATCACCGACGTACGCCGGCCGGCGGTCGACGCGATCCTCGCGAAGCACCCGCAGGTCGAGGTCGCCGCCTCCGACACGGCGCTGGTCGCCTCGCGGCTCGACGTCTACGCGCCCTGCGCGCTCGGCGGGGCGCTCACCGACGAGAGCGTGGAGACCCTGTCGGCCCGGATCGTCTGCGGAGGCGCCAACAACCAGCTCGCGCACCCCGGGGTCGAGAAGGCGCTCGAGGACCGCGGCATCACCTACGCGCCCGACTACTGCGTGAACTCGGGCGGACTGATCCAGGTCGCCGACGAGCTCGCGGGGTTCTCCTTCGAGCGCGCCAAGCAGCGGGCGACCGGCATCTTCGACACCACCCGCACCGTGCTCCGGCTCGCCACGAGCGACGGCGTCCCGCCCGCCGTGGCGGCCGACCGGCTCGCCGAACAGCGGATGCGCACCCTGGGACGACTCCGTGGCATCTGGTTGCCCTGAGGTCCGGGCATGTTCCTGACCGTCGTTGTCGTCCACCTGACCGTGACAACGGTCAGGTAGTAGGTCCGACGGTCAGTAACATGCGCGATCGGACGCGCACGCCGGTCAGTCGATCAGTCGCGCTGAGGCTCGACGTAGTCCGACCACTTGTCGAGCTCCTCGGGAGGAAGCTGGTCGGTGTCGTTCTTGTCTTCGCCATGCAGCTCGCTCGCCAGCGCACTGAAGTCCGTCTCATGAGTGCGGTACTTCAGGTCGCGCGCGACCTTCGTCTGCTTGGCCTTTGCTCGGCCGCGCCCCATAGGGTCAGCCCCCTCGCACGCTCGGCCGGGGCCCAGCCCGTAGGGGGCACCCGGACTTCTCGATAGATTCTCGTAGGGGCAACGCTACCTGTTGGGTGGCTGTTCCCGCACACCCGGGGACGGATGTCACACGAGAATTCTGGTTCGCCCTCAGCGAACCTTTGGATTTCGGGACGGGTCGCTCAGCTACCAGCCCGGGTGCTGACCTGTGAGTACGACGCTCCCGGACTGCTCCGGGTCGACCGAGACCTGGCCAGCCACCCAGGCGCGGATGCCGTGCCCGGTGAGCAGCTCGATCGCGGGCCCGACCGAGTCGGGCGGGGTCAGCGCGACCATGCCGACGCCGCAGTTGAGGGTCATCTCCAGGTCGGCCTGGGAGACGGAGCCCACCTGGCGCACCAGGTCGAAGATCGGCTGCGGCGTCCAGGTGGCGCGGTCGATGGAGGCACCGAGCTCGACCGGCAGCACCCGGCTGAGGTTGGCGGCCATGCCACCGCCCGTCACGTGCGACATGGCGTGCACCTCGGTGACGTCGGCGAGCGCCAGGCAGGCCTTGGCGTAGATCCGGGTGGGCTCGAGCAGCTCCTCGCCCAGGGTGCGCCCGAGCTCGGGTACGTCGCGGTCCAGCGCCCAGCCCGCGCCGTTCTCCAGGAAGACGTGGCGGACCAGCGAGTAGCCGTTGGAGTGCAGCCCGCTCGCCTCCATCGCGATCACCACGTCGCCCGGACGGACCCGCCCGGGGCCGAGCAGCCGATCGGCCTCGACCACGCCCGTGGTGGCGCCCGCGACGTCGTAGTCGTCGGGGCCGAGCAGACCGGGATGCTCGGCGGTCTCGCCGCCGATCAGCGCGCAGCCGGCCTCGACACACGCCTCGGCGATGCCCTTGACGATGGCCGCGATCCGCTCGGGCACCACCCGTCCGGTGGCGATGTAGTCGGTCATGAACAGGGGCTCCGCGCCGCAGACGACCAGGTCGTCCACGACCATGCCAACCAGGTCGTAGCCGATCGTGTCGTGGACGTCCATCGCCTGGGCGATCGCGACCTTGGTGCCGACCCCGTCGGTCGAGGTCGCCAGCAGCGGCCGCTCGTAGCGGGTCAGGGCGGAGGCGTCGAAGAGCCCGGCGAAGCCGCCGATCCCGCCGATCATCTCGGGACGCCGCGCCTTCTCCACCCAGCCCTTCATCAGCTCGATGGCCGTGTCGGCCGCCTCGATGTTGACGCCGGCCTCGGCGTAGGCGTTGGACTCCGTCACACGGGGCTCCTGTTGCAGGCGGTGGATCAGGGGTTGTTGAGGACCGGCAGCGCCTTGCCCAGCGTGGGCGAGGCGAGGGTGGCCTCGAGCAGGTGCTTGCCGAGCATGCTCTCGTCGGGCAGAGCGATGGGGTACTCCCCGGTGAAGCAGGCTTTGCAGAGCGACTGCGGCTTCTGACCCGTCGACTGGATCATGCCCTCGAGCGAGATGTAGCCGAGGCTGTCGGCGCCGATGCTGGCCGCGATCTCGTCACCGTCGAGACCGTTGGCGATCAGCTCGGCGCGAGTGGCGAAGTCGATGCCGTAGAAGCACGGCCAGCGCACCGGCGGACTGGAGATCCGCACGTGCACCTCGAGGGCGCCGGCCTCGCGCAGCATCCGCACCTGGGCGCGCTGGGTGTTGCCGCGCACGATCGAGTCGTCGACGACCACGATCTTCTTGCCGCGGATCATGTGTGGCAGGGCGTTGAGCTTGAGCCGGATGCCGAGCTGGCGCAGGGTCTGGCTGGGCTGGATGAACGTGCGGCCGACGTAGGCGTTCTTGACGAAGCCCTGGCCGAACGGGATGCCGCTCTCCTCCGCGTAGCCGGCGGCGGCCGGGGTGCCGGACTCCGGCACCGGCATCACCAGGTCCGCCTCGACGGGGAACTGGCGGGCCAGCTCGCGACCCATCTCCACCCGCGCCTCGTGCACGCTCCGGCCGCTGATGGTGGCGTCGGGGCGGGCGAGGTAGACGTACTCGAAGACGCAGCCCTTGGGGTCGGGCTCGGCGAAGCGGTGGGAGCGGAGGCCCTGCTCGTCGATGGCCAGCATCTCGCCGGGCTCCACCTCGCGTACGACGCTGGCGCCGATCGTGGCCAGTGCCGCGTCCTCGGACGCGACCACCCAGCCGCGGTCGAGCCGGCCGAGCACCAGCGGCCGGATGCCCTGCGGGTCGCGGGCGGCGTAAAGGGTGTCCTCGTTCATCCAGACGAACGAGAAGGCGCCCTGCAGCTGCGGCAGCACCTCGAGCGCACGCTGCTCCAGCGAGGTGTCGGGGTGGTAGGCGAGCAGGGCGGTGACCAGACCGGTGTCGTTGGTGGACTCGAGGTCGCGGGCGTGGATGTCGAGCTCGCCGGGGTCGCTGGGAAGGTCGGCGACGAGCTGCGCAAGGTCGTGCGTGTTGATCAGGTTGCCGTTGTGGCCGAGCGCGATCGATCCGTCGGCTGTCGGCCGGAAGGTCGGCTGCGCGTTGTGCCAGGTGCTGGCGCCGGTCGTGGAGTAGCGGGAGTGGCCGATCGCGAGGTGTCCCTTGAGCGAGTCGAGCGTGGTCTCGTCGAAGACCTGCGAGACCAGCCCCATGTCCTTGTACACCAGGATCTGGCGGCCGTTGCTGACCGCGATGCCGGCCGACTCCTGGCCACGGTGCTGCAGCGCGTAGAGGCCGAAGTAGGTGAGCTTGGCGACGTCCTCACCCGGGGCCCAGACCCCGAAGACGCCGCAGGCGTCCTGCGGGCCCTGGTCCTGCGGGTCGAGCGCCGCCGTCAGCCGTCCGTCGCCACCGGGTCGAGGACCGCGGCTGTACTCAAAGGGCACACAGCGAGTCTAGGAGATCGCCGGGCGAATCACTGATTCGCGGCGACCAGCGAGCCGGTCAGGAAGCCAGGTTGCGGATCAGCAGCGCCTCCGCGAGCACGACCTTCTCGAACTCGGCGAGGTGGAGTCCTTCGTTGGCGCCGTGCGCCCGGGTGTCGGGATCCTCGACGCCGGTGACCAGCACGCTCGCCTCGGGGAACGCGTCCATGAACTCCGCGATGAACGGGATGGACCCGCCGACCCCCATGTCGACCGGGGCGACGCCGTCCCAGGCCTCCTGGAAGGCCGCGCGGGCGGCCTCGTAGGCCGGGCCGGTCGCGTCGATCTGCATCGCCTCGCCGGTGTCCACGACGGTGAAGGTGTGCTCCGCGCCCCACGGCACGTGGGTCTCGACGTGCTTGCGCAGGCTCTCGACGGCGTTGGCCGTGGTGTCGCCGGGAGCGATGCGCAGCGTGATCTTGGCTCGCGCCGCGGGGGTGAGCGTGTTGCTCGCGCCGTCGACCTTCGGCGCGTCGATGCCGGTGACCGTGATGGCCGGCTTGGTCCAGAGCCGCTCGACGATCGGCCCCTCGCCGACCCAGTCGACGCCGAGCGCCACGCCCGACTCGGCACGCAGCCGCGCCTCGGGATACTCCACATCGGCGGCCGGGCCGCTGTGCAGGCCGGGGACGGCGACGTTGCCGTCGTCGTCGTGCAGGCTCGCGATCAGACGGCTGAGGGTCATCAGGGCGTCGGGCACCAGCCCGCCCCACATGCCGGAGTGGACCGCGTGGGTCAGCGTGCGGACCTGGACGTCAACGCGAACGAGCCCGCGCAGGCTGGTGGTGAGCGCGGGCTCGCCGATGTCCCAGTTGCCGGAGTCGGCGATCACGATCACGTCGGCGCGCAGGCGCTCCTGGTGCTTCGCCAGCAGCTCGGACAGGTTCGGCGACCCGACCTCCTCCTCGCCCTCGATGAACATCTTGACCGTGACCGGCAGGTCGTCGCCGAAGACCCGGAGCGCGCCGAGGTGGGCGGCGATGCCGGCCTTGTCGTCGGCCGCGCCGCGCGCGTAGAGGCGGTCGCCGCGCTCGGTGGGCACGAACGGCGGGCTGTCCCACTCCGCCGGGTCGTTCTCGGGCTGCACGTCGTGGTGCGCATAGAGCAGGATCGTCGGCGCGCCCTCGGGGCCCTGCTTGTGCGCGATCACCGCGGGCGCGAGGCCGTCGTCACGGGGGTAGACGATGTCGACCTCGTCGAACTTCTCCGCCCGGAACAGCTCGGCCACGGCCTCGGCGCAGCGCTGCACCTCACCAGCCCGCGCCGGGTCGGCGCTCACGGACTCGATGCGCACCAGATCCTCGAGGTCCCTGCGGATCCCGGGCAGCACGGACTGGACCTTCGCGCGGATGTCGTCACTCACCGGGCCAACCTAACCGTCGGTGAGCGGCAGGTACGACGTGAGGTCGGCCCGCTCGCCGGACGCCCGGACCCGGCCGGTGAGCTCGGCGTCGTGCCAGGTCAGCTTGCCGGTGGCCAGCGCGACCCAGGTGGCCGCATCGGTCTCGACCACGGCCGGCGGGGTGCCGCGGGTGTGGCGGACGCCGGGGATCACCTGCACGGCGGCGTACGGCGGAACCCTGACCTCCACGGAGTGCCCGGGCGCCCGCTCCTCGAGCACGGCCAGGAAGTGCTTGCTCAGCAGCCGGAGGTCGGTCGTGTCGGGCTGGCCGGAGGCGATCCGCTCCAAGGCCGCGTCGACGTCGGCCGGGTCGGCGGGTCGGAGTCGGGCTGGCACGAGCGGTGAGCCTACAAAGGGTGGGGGACGGTTGGAATCCCCGGTGCACCGGGGAAACTGGCACTTCTCAGGTGAAGTCTCCCCCGAGAAGCGACAACTTCCCCGGTGCGCCGGGGATCCCGGCACCCCCACTACCCCGCCGCGGCGGTGAACTGGCCGGCGACGAGGGCGATCTCGGCGCGGAGCTCGGGCGGCTCGACGTCGGAGAACGGCGCACCGACCTGCGCCAGCACCATCACCGGCCACTCGAGCGAGTCGACGTTCATCACCAGCACGCAGGAGCGGTCGTCGCCTTCGACGGCGCCCCACTGGCCCACAGCCCGCTGGACGACGGAGGCGGCGGCCTCGACGCGCACGCGTACGGCGTACCGCTGCGGCATCTGTTGGATGCCGGACTGAACGAAGCTCAGCGCGTCGGTGGCGGGGAGCTCGCGCGGCCGGAAGCGCTGCCCGCTGAGCTCCGGCTCGGTGATCCGGTCGAGGCGGAAGGAGCGCCAGTCCTGGCGGTCGCGGTCGTAGGCGACGAGATACCAGCGCCGGCCCAGCGACACCAGCCGGTGCGGCTCGACCCAGCGGTGGGTGGGCTCGGCGCCGCGGGCGGTGTAGGTGAACTTCAGCGGCTCGTCGTCGCGGCAGGCCTGCGCCAGCGAGGTGAGCACGCCGGCATCGACCGTGGGTCCACCCGCCCACGGCCCGGGCGCCTCCGTCTGCGACTTGAGAGCGTCCATCCGGCGCCGCAGCTTCGGTGGCATCAGCGCGATCACCTTGGTCAACGCCTGCACCGAGGTCTCCTCCAGGCCACCGACCGAGCCCGCCGCGGCGGTCCGCAGCCCGACCGCGATCGCCACCGCCTCCTCGTCCTCGAGCAGCAGCGGCGGCAGGGACCCACCGGCCCGCAGCTGGTAGCCGCCGGCGACCCCGCGCGACGCGTCGACGGCGTAGCCCAGCTCGCGCAGCCGGTCGATGTCGCGGCGCAGCGTGCGACCGCTGACCTCGAGCCGCTCGGCCAGCTCCTCGCCCGGCCAGTAGCGATGGGTCTGCAGGAGGGAGAGGAGGCGGAGCATCCGGGCGCTGGTGGACATGTTCCCAGACTAGATCCGATTGAGGACAGAAAGTGGCCTAAAGAGTGCCTAGCGTTCCTGTCATGACCAGAAACCAGCACCCAGAACCAGTCATCCGCACCGAGGGCCTGACCAAGACCTTCACGCGGCACAAGCAGACGATCGAGGCCGTCCGCGGTCTCGACCTGGAGGTCCGCGACGGCGAGCTCGTGGCTTTCCTCGGCCCGAACGGCGCCGGCAAGTCGACGACCCTCCGGATGCTCACCACGCTGATCGCGCCGACGGCCGGCACCGCGGAGGTCGCGGGCTTCGACGTCATCCGCCAGCACCGCGACGTACGCCGCTCGATCGGTTACGTGGGCCAGGGCAACGCCGCAGGTCACATGCAGCGCGGCCGCGACGAGGTGGTCAGCCAGGGGCGGGCGCATGGCCTGAGCCGCGCCCAGGCGAACGCGCGCGCCGACCAGCTGCTCGACGCGTTCGACCTGTCGGAGCACGCGATGCGCCCCGTCTCCACGCTCTCGGGCGGCCAGCGCCGCCGGCTCGACGTGGCGATCGGGCTGGTCCACTCGCCGCGGCTGCTCTTCCTCGACGAGCCGTCGACCGGCCTGGACCCGCAGAACCGGGTGAACCTGCAGGAGCAGATCCAGCAGCTCAACCGGGAGATCGGCACCACGATCGTGCTGACCACCCACTACCTCGAGGAGGCCGACGCGATCGCCGACCGGGTGATCGTGATCGACCACGGCCGGGTGATCGCCGACGACAGCGCCAGCCGCCTCAAGTCCGGGCTGGGCGACCTGGTCTCGCTCGGGTTCGCGTCCGAGAGCCACGTGGCGGCCGCCGCCGAGAGGGCCGCGCGGATCGCCTCGGCCACGGTCAGCGTGTCGGGTCGCGACCTGAGGGTGCGGGTCGCCCACGGGCGCGACCTGGCGCCGGGCCTGGTCGCCGATCTGGCCGCAGCCGGCACGCCGGTCACCCGGATGGAGGTCGTCGGCCCCACCCTCGACGACGTCTTCCTCGACCTGACCGGTCGCAGCTTCCGCGAGAGCAACGAGACCCCCGAGCCCGCCAGCACCACCGTCACCGAAGGAGCCGCAGCATGACCACCATCGTCGAAGCCACCCAGCCCGAGAGCGCGGCGCCCTCCGCGGTCGTCGCCACCGCCCAGCCGACGGCACCCGGCTTCGTGGGCGACACCTGGAACGTGATGGTGCGCGAGCTCAAGCCGGTGTTCCGCGAGCCGGCCTCGGTGCTGTTCGCGATGGTGCAACCGCTCGTCTTCCTGGGCCTGTTCGCTCCCCTGCTGCCCGAGGTGGAGAGCGGCTCGGCCCTGCAGTGGTTCGTGCCCGGCATCATCGCGATGACCGCACTCATGGGCGCGAGCTTCACCGGCGCCAACCTCACCCAGGAGATCATGAGCGGCTCCCACGAAAGGCTGCTCGTCTCGCCGCTGAGCCGCAGCTCGTTGCTGGTCGGCCGGGCCCTCAAGGAGGTCGTGCCGATGATGATGCAGACCGCGATCATCGTGGTCGTCGTGACGCCGTTCGCCTTCGACCTGCACCTCGCCGGCGTTCTGATCGCCGTGGCGATGCTGGGTCTCTTCAGCATCGGCGTCGGCGCACTGAGCTTCGCGCTGGCCCTGGTCGCCAAGGACCAGGACTGGCTGTTCTGGACGGTCCAGCAGACGCTGATCTTCCCGCTCCTGCTGCTCGCCGGCGTCCTGCTGCCGATCGACGACGCACCCGGCTGGCTGCAGACCGCCTCCGACCTCAACCCGATGACCTACATCGTCGAGGCCGCCCGCACCCTGTTCGCCGGCTCCTACCCTGCCGACACGATCGGCTACGGCTTCCTCGGTGCCGGCGTCGTCGCGGCCCTCGGCCTGGGGGTCGGGCTGAAGGCGATGCGCAACAGCAGCTGACCCAGCCGCCGTCGGGGTCGTGTGCCTGAGGACGCGCCATCCCGCGTTCTCAGGCACACGACCCTTACGCTGCGACGGTGACCCGGCCCCGCTCCGACCAGCTGCTGGCCCAGCCGGTGTGGGAGACGGTACGCCGACTGGAGAGCAGGATCGCGGCCCGATTCCCCGAGCGGGGACTGCTTCGCGTGGCCGGCGAGCTGGCGGAGCTGGTGGGCGATGTGCAGCAGGACGCGGCGTTCATCCGTGGCCGGCTGCGGACCGCCCGACTGCTCTCCCGTGTGCTGCTGGCGCTGCTCGTCGTGGGCACCGCGGTTGTCCTGGTGGTCGCGACGCGCGACGCCGTCACCGACTCCGGACGCGACAACTCCCTCGACTGGGTGCCGCTCATCGAGTCGGCCATCAACGACCTGGTCTTCGCGGGGTTGGCCATCTACTTCCTGTTCAACTTTCCCGAACGGCTCGAGCGCGGCCACCTGCTGGACCTGCTCCACCGGCTCCGGTCGCTCGCCCATGTGATCGACATGCACCAGCTGACCAAGGACCCCGAGCGGCTCAGGGACTCCTACCGGGCCAGCCCGGCGAGCATCGACGTGCGGCTCGACCGGCAGCAGATGGAGTCCTACCTCGACTACTGCTCCGAGCTGCTCAGCCTGACCGGCAAGGCCGCCGCGCTCTGCGCCGAGAAGTCGCGCGACTCGGTCGTGCTCACCACTGTGTCGACGCTGGAAACCCTCACCAACGACATGTCACGCAAGATCTGGCAGAAGATCCAGCTGCTGCCCCCCGAGTGATCTGGATTTTCCTCCCCGCCGGGCCTGTCCGGTAGTCCACACTGTCCCCGTGGCGCGCCCCTCCCGACACGTCCTGGTCCTCACCCTGCTCGCGGTCGTGCTGTCGTTGACCGGCTGCGGATCGGACCCCGGGACCGAGACCGCAAAGGTCGGCGAGATCGTCTACGCCAAGTCCGGCGTCGACACGACGGGAGCTCCGAAGACCCACCTCCTGCTGCCGAGCGGCCGGCTCGACGTGCGGGCCGGGGCACCGATCGACGCCCTCACCGGCGACGCCACTCACGAGCGGACCGCGCGCGACGCGCCCGGCGGCGGCGTCTTCGTGCCCATCACCTGGACGTTCCGCACCGCGGAGATGGCGAGGCTGGTGCCTGTCTTCGGACGCCCGCTGCCGATCGAGATGACGCTGATCAGCGGCGGCGAGCGCTACACGCTCTCGCCACCGGTGGTCGAGCGCGACGGCGAGGACGTGGACGCCTACTACGTCGCCGTCGGCGGCACCGGCCAGCAGCTGGACCTCGAGGTCACGTACGCCGGCGTCACCCAGATGCTGGACCTGGTCTCGGGCGACCGGTCCAAGGGACAGGCCGACGGCCTCTACTCCATGGACACCAGCGGCTACTCGATCACGCCGAGGCCCTGCCCCAGCGACGGCTGGATCGACGAGGGTCCCGCCGTGCAGGTCACCTTCAGCTGCACCAGCACCAAGCCGCTCGTGGTGCCGTTCGTCGACGGGAAGTGGGCTCCCAAGGACCACTCGTTCGTGCTGATCGGACTCGACACCAGCCTGTCCTTCTACCAGATCCACGGCACGTCCGGGTCTGGTGCCACCTACACGGTGTCCGCGAACAAGGACAAGACCGAGCTGGCCGGGAAGCGGCCCGCCCAGGTCCTCGAGAAGGTCGAGCAGGCGGGCATCGCCGGCGGCTACCTCGTCTTCGACCTGTTGGGCAAGCTGCCGAAGGACCTGTCGTTCCACCGGACCTACCAGCTCCAGCGGTCCGCCTTGCAGGGCGACGTCGACGCACCCGACGAGGTGACCCTCGACATCGAGGGCACGCTTCCGCTCAAGAAGTGAGCCGATCCAGGATCGCCAGGGTCTGTCGCCAGGCCGCCGAGGTCGGGTCGATCACGACGAAGTGGTCGCCGTCGACCCGCACCAGCTCGGCCGCCCCACCGGACGCCTCGACGTAGCTCTCCGACTGCGTGATCGGCACGTCGTCATCGTCGGTGCCGTGCACGCACCACACCGGCAGGTCGAGCGGCGCCCGCGCGACCGGGTCGTAGCGCTCGTCGGCCGGACCCGGCCGGTGACCCAGCAACGCCTCGACCGCACCGCCACCCAGCCCTTCGTCGTACGCCGCCCGCAGGTCGAGCACGCCGGCCTGGGCGATCACGCCGGTCACCAGCCCGCTGTGCCCGGCGACCCAGGCCGCCAGGTGCCCACCCGCAGAGTGACCGAGGGTGACCACCGTCGTGAGGTCGAGGCCGAGGTCGGTGAGCTTGTCGACGCCGGCGGCCACGTCGTCGAACGTGGCCGGGGTCCCGCCTCCGTTGCCGACCCGGCGGTACTCGAGGTTCCAGGTCGCCCAGCCGTGCTCGGCCAGGCTGGCAGCCAGGGGGCGACCGAGCCCGGCGTCGTAGTCCGCCTTCCAGAAGCCACCGTGGAGCACCACCACGATCCCGCGAGGGTCGCCCGCCGGAAGGAAGAGCTCGCCGTACTGGCTCGGGTCGTCACCGTAGGAGATCCTGCGCCCGCTCACTCGAAGCGGCCCTGTCGGCCGCGCTTGATCTCGCCCCGCCGCTTCTTGCCCGCGAGGCGTCGCTCCTTCGAGCCACGGGTCGGTCGGGTCGGCCGCCGCGGCGGCGGAGGCGGCGCCGACGCGTCGCGCAGCACCGCGGCCAGCCGGTCCCGGGCCGCTCGCCGGTTGGCGAGCTGCGTGCGGTGCTCGCCGGCGGCGACCGTGAGCACGCCGTCGACCAGCCGCGGCCCGAGCCGCGACAGCATCCGCTCCTG
>JALZCZ010000357.1 GCA_030862825.1 Actinomycetota bacterium
CCGCTGCAGGACGGCGTGATCGCCGACTTCGAGGCGACCGAGCAGATGCTGCGGTTCTTCATCCAGCAGGTCCACCGCAGGCGCTACTTCGCCAAGCCACGGATGGTCGTCTGCGTGCCCAGCGGCATCACCGCCGTGGAGCAGCGGGCGGTCAAGGAGGCCGGCTACCAGGCCGGCGCGCGCCGCGTCTACATCGTCGAGGAGCCGATGGCTGCGGCCATTGGCGCCGGCCTGCCCGTGCACCAGGCGACCGGCAACATGGTGGTCGACGTGGGCGGCGGCACCACCGAGGTCGCCGTGATCTCCCTCGGCGGCATCGTCACCTCGCTGTCCGTGCGTACGGCGGGCGACGAGCTCGACCAGGCGATCGTGGCGTGGATGAAGAAGGAGCACGCCCTGATGCTCGGGGAGGGCACCGCCGAGGAAGTCAAGATGACCCTCGGCTCGGCGTTCCCGATGACCCAGGAGCCCCAGGCCGACATCCGCGGGCGCGACCTGGTGTCCGGCTTGCCCCGCACGGTGAGCATCTCGAGCGCGGAGATCCGCCAGGCCCTCGAGGAGCCGCTGCACGCGGTCATCGACGCGGTCCGAGCCACCCTCGACCAGACGCCGCCCGAGCTGGCCGGCGACATCATGGACCGCGGCATCGTGCTCACCGGCGGCGGCGCGTTGCTGCGCGGCCTCGACGAGCGGCTGCGCCACGAGACCGGCATGCCGGTGCATGTCGCCGACGAGCCACTGCTGTCGGTGGCGCTGGGCGCGGGCCGCTGCGTGGAGGAGTTCGAGGCCCTGCAACAGGTGCTGGTCTCGGACGCGAGGCGCAACTGATGGGCCGCGAGCGCCGCTGGTCGTCGCAGGATCCTGAGCGCGGTCGGGGCGAGCCGCCCCGGGCGCTGGCCGTCGCGCTGGTGCTGGCCTGCGTCACCCTGATCACGCTCGACCTCAACGACACCACCGACTCGGTGCTCGATCCGGCCCGCCGGGGGCTCGGCGAGGTGTTCGGTCCGGCCGAGTCGGCCGCCTCGGCCGTGGTCCGGCCGGTCACCGCGATCCCCGACTGGTTCCGCAGCCGCGACTCGATGCGCGACGAGCTCGACGAGCTCGAGCTGGAGAACGCCGAGCTGCGAACGCAGGTCCGGACCTCAGGTTTCGACCGCAACCGCCTCGCGGAGTACGACGGGCTGACCGCGGCGGCCGGCACCCTCGGCCGCGCGATGGTCCCGGCGCGGGTGGTCGGGCTCGGCCCCTCGCAGTCCTTCTCCAGCACGGTGACCATCGACGCCGGGTCCGACGCGGGCCTGGTGCCGGACCTCACCGTGGTCAACGACGACGGGCTGGTCGGCCGGGTCCTCCGGGTCACCAGCTCGACCGCCACCGTGCTGCTGATCATCGACGCGGACTCCACGGTCGGTGGCCGGGTCGGCGAGAGCATGGAGGTCGGCTTCCTGCGCGGACGCGGTGACATCGGCGACCCGGGCCGGCTGGACCTCGAGCTGGTCGACGAGACCGTGGTGCCCGCGAAGCACGACACCGTCGTCACCTGGGGCAGCGAGGGCGGTGCGCCGTACGTCACCGGCATCCCGGTCGGCCGGATCACCAGGGTCTTCACCAGCCTGCGCGACCAGACGCAGCGCGCCGAGATCGATCCGTTCGTGGACTTCGGCGCGCTCGACGTGGTCGGTGTCGTGGTGCCGTCCGGCACCGCGAGCGACCGCGCCGTGATCGAGGCCGACGGGAGCCTGAGGTGATCTCGACGCGGGGCGTCGTGGCCGCCGTCGCGGTGGCGGTGGCGCTGGTGCTGCAGCTCTCGGCCTTCTCGCAGCTGTCCTGGCACGGTGTGGTGCCCAACCTGGTGCTGCTGGTCGTGGTCGCCGCGGCGCTGGTGGGCGGCGCGCAGTTCGCGATGGTGCTCGGCTTCGGTGGCGGGGTGCTGCTCGACCTGGTGCCGCCCGCGGACCACGTGGCCGGCCGCTGGGCCCTGGCGCTGCTCGTCGTCGGCTACGTCGCCGGCCGGTTCGGCCAGGACACCCGACTCCACGCGAAGCCGACAGCTCTGGTCGTGGTCGCGACCGTGGGCGCCTCGTCGTTCCTCGGCACGTCGGTCTTCGCCCTCTCGGGCGTGCTGCTGCGCGACCCGGCACTGGCCGTGCCCGACCTGCTTCAGGTGATCCTGGCCGCGGTGGTCTGGGACGTGCTGCTCACCCCGGTGGTGCTGCCCGCCGTGATGGCGATGTTCGGGCGGGTGGGCGCCCCGGAGCCCGGGCGCGCCACGTGAGCCCGTCCGGCACCCGCAGCCGGCTGCGCCTGGTCGTGATCCAGGCGATGGTCTTCGCGCTCTTCGCCACCCTGTTCGCCCGCCTCTACTACCTCCAGGTGGTCAGCGGTGAGGCGTACTCCGCCCAGGCGGCTGCCCAGTCGGTGCGCGAGATCGTGGTGCAGCCCGAGCGCGGCCTGATCGTCGACGACATGGGCCGGCCACTGGTCACCAACCGGATGTCATGGGTGGTCTCGCTCGACCGCGGCGTGCTCGACCGGATGGATGACAAGCAGCGGGAACGGCTGGTGAAACGGGTCGGCGAGGAGATCGGCTTGCGTCCGCAGCGGATCGCCAAGCTCCTCGTCACCTGTGGCGACGAGGGCAGCGAGCCGGGTGTCTGTTGGAACGGGTCGCCCTTCCAGCCGGTGCCGGTCGCCCAGGACGTCGACCGGGCGGTCGCGATCCGGATCGAGGAGCAGCCCGAGGACTTTCCCGGGGTGATCGTGGAGCAGCAGAGCGTGCGCGCCTACCCGCAGCCGTTCGGCATCAACGCAGCCCACCTGCTCGGCTACCTCAGTCCGGTCACCGAGGACGAGCTCGACCGGGCCGAGGAGGCGGGGGACCGGTCGGTCAACGGCGCCTCCACGGTGGGCCGTGCCGGAGTGGAGCAGCAGTACGACCAGTGGCTGCGCGGCATGCCGGGTTACCGCAACGTGGCGGTCGACTCCATGGGCCGCGTGCTCGGCGACGGCGGCGAGGTCGAGAGCCAGCCCGGAGACACGTTGGTCACCTCCATCGATGCGAAGGTGCAGAGCGTCGTCGAGCGCCAGCTCGCCGAGGCGATCAAGGTGGCCCGCGCGACCCACGACCCGGTGACCGGCCGCAACTACGTCGCAGACTCCGGGGCGGCCGTCGTGCTGGAGGCCGACACCGGACGGGTGGTCGCGATGGCCAGCCAGCCTACGTACGACCCGGGCGTGTGGGTCGGCGGCATCACCAAGAAGCAGCTCAGCGAGCTCTACTCGGAGAAGGCCGGCACCCCGCTGCTCGGCCGGGCGACGCAGGGCCAGTTCGCGCCGGGCTCGACCTGGAAGCCGTTCATGACCGCCGGCGCGCTGACCAATGGCTACAGCACCGACACCCAGCTGAACTGCTCGTCGTCGCTGCGGGTCGGCAACCGCGACTTCAAGAACTACGAGTCCGGCGCCTACGGCTACATCACCTTCGCGAAGGCGCTCGAGGTCTCGTGCAACACCTTCTTCTACCGCGTCGGCCACGACTTCTGGCAGCGGTTCGGCTCCGACGTCGGCGACGTCGACGCCAAGGACCCGCTGGTCGCGGAGGCCAAGGAGTTCGGCTTCGGCAGCGAGACCGGCATCGACCTGCCGGGCGAGGCCTCGGGCCGGATCGCGGACCGGAAGTGGAAGCGCGCCTACTTCGAGTCGCAGAAGGACTACTACTGCGACATCGCCGACAAGCCCCAGGACGCCAAGACCAGCGACTTCGTCTACCTCTTCGCCCGCGAGTTCTGCATCGAGGGCTACGCCTACCGGGCCGGTGACGCCGTGAACTTCGCGATCGGCCAGGGCGACACCATCGTCACCCCGCTCCAGCTGGCCCGCGGCTACGCGGCCATCGCCAACGGCGGGACCCTCTACGAGCCGCGCATCGGCAAGGCGGTCGTGGCCCCCGACGGCACCGTCATCCGCAGGATCGCGCCGAAGGCCGTGGGCCGGGTGGACGTGCCGGACCGGGTGATCGGCTACATCGACGACGCGCTGAAGAACGTCACCAGCCAGGGCACGATGGCGTGGCGGATGGGTGGCTTCCCGCTGGACGAGGTCGAGATCCGCTCCAAGACCGGCTCCGCAGAGGTCTACGGCAAGCAGTCGACGTCGTGGGTCGCGTCGTACTCCGGCGACTACGTCGTCGTGATGATGGTCAGCCAGGGTGGCACCGGGTCGGGCACCTCGGGCCCGGGCATCCGGGCGATCTGGGAGGCGCTCTACGGCATCGAGGGCGAGCGGGTGGTGCCGGGCCGTGCCGCCATCGCGGGTACGACGCCCCCGGACGACCTGCCCAACTTCCGTGCGGACGGCTCGATCCTGCCCCCGGCCCGGGAGGAGGACTGATGCGCGCGCCACGCCTCGACTGGATCCTGCTCGCGGCCGTCCTCGGCCTGAGCGTCCTCGGCGCACTCCTGGTGTGGTCGGCGACCTCGAGCCGCGACGACCTCACCGGCGGCGACCCCACGGCGTACTTGTGGAAGCAGGTCGTCAACATCGCCATCGGGCTGGGCCTGCTGGTGGCGGTGCTGGTGACCGACCACCGGTGGGTGCGGATCGTGGCGCCGCTCGTCTACCTCGCCTCCGTGGTCGGCCTGGTGCTGGTGCTGACCATGGGCACCACTGTCAACGGCTCGCAGTCGTGGCTGATGCTCGGCGGGATGTCGATCCAGCCGTCGGAGTTCGCCAAGCTCGCGGTCGTGATCGGCATGGCGCTGGTGGTCGCCGAGCGCGCCGAGGGCCGGTGGCGCGGCCAGGTGGGACTGACCGACGTGGTGCTCATGCTGGCGATCGCGAGCGTGCCGGCGATGCTGATCATGATGCAGCCCGACCTCGGCACCATGCTGGTGCTCTCGGCGACGGTCTTCGGGGTCCTGGCTGCCGCGGGCGCACCGCGACGGTGGCTGGCGCTGCTCGTCGGCGGTGGCGTGACTGCCGCGCTGGCCGCGGTCGCGAGTGGCTACCTGAAGGACTACCAGGTCGACCGCTTCCTCGCGTTCACCAATCCCGACCTCGACCCGCGCGGAGCCGGCTACAACGTCGAGCAGGCCCGGATCGCGGTTGGCAACGGCGGCATGTTCGGGCAGGGGCTCTTCGACGGCTCGCAGACCCAGAGCGGGTTCGTGCCGGAGCAGCACACCGACTTCGTGTTCACGGTGGCGGGCGAGGAGCTCGGCCTGGTGGGTGCGGGCGTGCTGATCGCGCTGCTGGTGGTCGTGCTCTGGCGGGCACTGCGGATCGCGGCGCGCACCGACGACGTGTTCGGGCGGGTCGCCGCGGCCGGGATCGCCTGCTGGTTCGGCTTCCAGGCCTTCCAGAACATCGGGATGTGCCTCGGCATCATGCCGGTGACCGGCGTGCCGCTGCCGTTCGTGTCGTACGGCGGCAGCTCGATGTTCGCGGGCATGCTCGCCGTCGGGCTGCTGCAGAACATCCACCTGCGCTCGATCTCCGCGCCGTCGTCACGTTTGGCCCCGCAGCGGGTGCTGGTGCGCACCTGAGTCATCCTCTTGGCAGGATGTGGTCCGTGCTGTCGCTCCGGGTGCTCCCGCGACGAGGGGTCACGCTTCGCGCCGCCCTGTCGACCCTCGAGATCATGACGGTGCTCGTGGCCGCGCACACGTGGGCCGGTGGCCGGCTGCCGTCGACCGGCTGGATGGCGGTCGCAGCCGCGCTGGTCTTCGCCGCCGGCACGATGGTGCTCCGCGGCCAGGTGCCGTTGGTGGCGATGGTTCCTGCGCTGACCGTCGCCCAGCTCCTTCTGCACTGCTGGATGGTGGTGCTGGCACCGCCTCCGGGCGCGCACGCGCACGGGCCGCACCTCGACCTCACCTGGCAGATGCTGCTCGCCCACATGGCCGGTGGTGTGGCCACGGCGCTGGTGTGGGAGCTGCGCCGCCGGGCGGTCGAGGTCGTGCTGACCTGGGCCAGGGCCGGACTGCTGCCCCTGCCGGCGCCGCGCCTGACCCCGGCCCCCCGTGCGCCGGTGGTGCCGCTGCGGCGCCCCCTCGTCGTCGTACCCCTTCGTGGACCGCCGGTCGGGCTCGCTCCAGCCTGACCCATCCACGTCTGACCAACCACGAAGGACCACCCATGCTCAACCGACCTATCCCTGCGCGCCTGGGCGCGGCCAC
>JALZCZ010000358.1 GCA_030862825.1 Actinomycetota bacterium
GGCGACGAGCAGTGGCGGTCGCTGCCCACGCCCGAGGGCAAGACCTTCGCGTGGGAGGAGGACTCGACCTACGTGCGCAGGCCCCCCTACTTCGAGGGCATGCCCGAGGAGCCCGAGCCGGTCACCGACATCGAGGGCGCCCGGGTGCTGCTCAAGCTCGGCGACTCGGTCACCACCGACCACATCAGCCCGGCCGGCGCGATCAAGAAGGACTCGCCCGCCGGGAAGTACCTCGCCGAGCACGGCGTCGAGCAGCGCGACTTCAACTCCTACGGCTCGCGCCGCGGCAACCACGAGGTGATGATCCGCGGCACCTTCGCCAACATCCGCCTGCGCAACCAGCTGGCGCCCGGCACCGAGGGTGGCTTCACCCGCGACCTGCTGGGAGACGCCGGTGGTGAGGGGAGCGTGACGACCGTCTACGAGGCGTCGGAGAAGTACATCGAGGCCGGCGTTCCGCTGGTCGTGCTGTCCGGCAAGGAGTACGGCTCCGGCTCGTCGCGCGACTGGGCCGCCAAGGGCACCGCCCTGCTCGGGGTCAAGGCCGTGATCGCGGAGTCCTACGAGCGGATCCACCGGTCCAACCTGATCGGCATGGGCGTCCTACCGCTGCAGTACCCCGAGGGCGAGAACGCCGAGTCGCTCGGGCTCACCGGTGAGGAGACGTTCTCGATCACCGGCGTCACCGAGCTCAACGACGGCACCACGCCGCGCACGGTGAAGGTGAAGGCCGACGACAAGGAGTTCGACGCCGTGGTCCGGATCGACACCCCCGGCGAGGCGAACTACTACCGCAACGGCGGCATCATGCAGTACGTGCTGCGCAGCCTGCTCAAGAGCTGACGAGGACACCCCTCCTTTTCGGGTCGTCGTCGCGTGTCTCCCTGCGAGAGCTGAGGAGCCACGATGACGACACCTCCGTCGACCCTGCAGGACCGACTGGCCGAGCTGGCGGACGACGCACCCCGGGCCGAGATGACCAGCGGCATCTGGGAGCGCGGCCGCCGCTATGGCCGACTCCGGCGCGCAGGGACGGCGGCCGTCGCGTCAACGGCCGTGCTGGTGCTCGGGGTGATCCTCGGATCTGCCTGGGGCAGCTCTCGTCCACCGGACGACGTGCGCCCCGCGGACGCCCCGGCCGGCCTGCCGGACCGTATCTACGACCCGAGCCCGTGGTTGCCCGGGACCGCTGAGGAGGGTCCGCTCGGGCGGCTCGCCGTCGTCCTCGACGCGCGCCGGAACTCCTGGACCGGAAGCTCGAACGGCTACGTGGGCGTGTCGGCAACCACAGGGGAGTACCGGTTCCTGGACCTGCCTGACTCGGCAAGCATCGACGCCGCACTTTCTCCCGACGGCAGCCGAATTGCCTACTGGATCACCGGGCAGACGCAGGAGTCTCCGAATCGGGTCAACGACCTGGACCCAGTCGTAGGTGTCGCGGTCTGGGACGCGGCTACCGCGGAGGTGGTGGAGCGGCAGATCGTGCCCACGGACCACGGGCTGCAGACCGGGACCCTCGTCTGGGCAGACCACGGACGCCTTCTCGTGGAATTCGGTCAGTTGGTCGGCGGTGAGGGCGACTCGATGAATGACCAGTCCACCGCGGTCCAGAACGGCCTGTTTCTCTGGGACGTCCAGGGCGGCGAAGCGCTGACAGAGATCCCACGCCAATTCTCTGCGCACAGCCTCACCGTGACGGGCGAAGGGCGCTTTGTCGTGCAGACGGGCAACCGTTCATACGGTCTGGTGGACCTGGACGAGCCCCAGGCGCGGCAGTCGTTCCGGATGAACGGCAACATCTCTTCGATGCCCGTGGTCGACCCATCGGGGCGACGGCTGGCTGCAGTCTGGGGCGGGCCGCGAGGTCGCAACCCCAACGACGTTGTCGTCGCTCCGCTCGCCCCGATCGTCGAGCATTCGACGATCCCCGGGTCAGGAGGCACGTTCCGCGTCCTGACCTGGCTGGCCGACGACCGAATCATCGTCGAGCGCCGAACCGGCACGATGCGGGACGCCGTCCTCGGCGCATCCGTGTTCGCCGTCGACGTGGACACGGGTGAGAGCGACGAGATCGTGCAGTTGCGGAGCATCGAGGACGTGTTCGGCATCCAGTTCGCAACGCAGCTCTTCGGGTCGCCCACCGTCGAGGCGGCGGAGCCGGCGTCGCCCATGGACCCACGACTGACAGCGGGACTGGTCGGCGGGACCATGGTGGTCGCCGTGCTGGGCATGGTCCTCTGGAGGCGCCGTGTCCGACCTTGAGGGGCAGGCGGGCTTCGAGCAGTTCGTGGCGGCGCGCAGGCAGGCGCTGTTGCGGACGGCGTACCTGCTGACCGGGCATCATGAGGACGCGGAGGACCTCGTCCAGGTGGCACTGGTCAAGGCGGTGCCGCACTGGAAGAAGATCGCGGCGTCGCCCGAGCCGTACGTGCGCAAGATCCTGGCCCGCGAAGCCATCTCGAGGTGGCGAGGCCGGCGTTGGCGGGAGGTGCCGAGCGAGCACCTGCCGGAGGTCGAGGTTCACGCCGACGACGCCACGCGGCGAGAGGCGATGCGCGCCGCGCTGATGCGACTGGCGCCGCGGCAACGGGCAGTGGTCGTGCTCCGCTACTACGAGGACCTGACCGAGCGCCAGACCGCTGAGGCACTGGGCATCTCCGTCGGGACCGTGAAGTCGCACGCCCGCGACGCCCTGGCCCGGCTGCGCGAGCTGGTGCCCGACCTCAGTTCCGCCGCTGCAGGTCGTACGCCGCGGTGATGGCTGCGCGGATGGCGTCGTCGTTGCCGTGGTCGAGCACGGCCTGGACCTTGAGGTGCTTCTCCATGGCCGGCGGCACACCGAAGGTCTCGGGATGGTCCTCGAGCAAGCGCTCGCGGTTGGCGAACGTCGCGCGGACGGTCAGCGTCGTCGGGTCCTCGAGTCGCGCGACGAGGCGGTCGTCGACGTACCACGCGGGCCGCCCCCGCGAACCCTTCCTCGTGCAGCGGGGCAGGCTCGCGGCGTGCGCGGCCACGTCGTCGGCGTCCATCGCCCCATCTTCACCGGCCGACGCGCCGCCCGGGAAGCCCCGCTCGCCGCGACCGCTCTGGAAGGCTGTGCGCCGTGACGCGTGTGTGGACCGCAGCCCTGACCCTCGTCCTGGCCCTAGCCGTGGTCGGGTGCAGCGACGACGGCGACGGCCCCCAGGACCCGGCGACCGTGACGGCGACGGAGACGGAGACCGTCACGGCCTCACCGTCACCGACCGAGGCCACCTCGGAGCCGACCGAGACCGGGCCCGCGTCACCGACCGGGTCGGCGGCGCCGCCGCCACCGCTCGACCTGTCGGAGCCGCCCACGACGTACGCGGAAGCGGAGGCGCACCTCGCGGCCGCGGTCGACGCGGGCGGCCCGCCGCAGGAGCTCGGGCGGTTCCAGACCGGGGACGAGAAGTTCTACTGCGCGTTCAACGACGAGTTCATCCCGCCGAGCTGCGAGATCCTGGACGCGGTCCGGGACCCCGAGACCTGCGCCGACTCACCCAGCCCGGGCGTCGGGCGGATGGAGCTGACCCGGCGGGGATGGGCGCCGCAGTGCAACACCGACACGATCCGCCAGCCCGGTGCCACCGTCGTCGCCCCGGGGAAGGTCGTCACCTATCCGCCGGCCTCGATGCGGTGCGTGATCGAGGGCTTCGGGCTGACCTGCCTGGCCACCGACGACAGGAAGGGCTTCTTCATCGGCCCGGGTCGCTACCAGGTGTTCTGAGCCAGCCCGGACCGGCCTCGCGCGCTGCCGACTGCGTGAGCCCATGATCGTGGCGTTCAGCCCCCCGTCCGGCGGCGACGAGGCCGGAGGCGTGTCCGAGCCCGTCGCCGCTGCGGTGCGGGTGGTCGGGGAGTCCGGGCTGCCCAACGAGACCAAGGCGATGTTCACGAACATCGAGGGCGCGTTCGTCAGGTAGGGGCCATGGGTCCCGCGCCGAGGATCGTCGATGCGAGACGTGTTGAGCGAGAGCTGGAAGCGGCAGGCGACAGAATGGCCCGTTTTGGGAGAGGTACGTAGCTGCGGGTCAGCTCCTGGGCCGCAACGAACCCTCCGAAGGACGTGCAACTTATGAGCGAAACACAGCACAGCGCACAGCCAACAGCTCCTGCACGACGCCGTTCCTGGCGTCCTTCCCTCCCGACCGTCATCGCCCTCGTGGCCGTGGTCATCGCCCTGACCGGCACCGCTGACGCGCTGCCCGGACGCAACACGGTCCAGTCCGACGACATCAAGCGCACCGCGGTGACGACCCCGAAGATCAAGAACGGAGCCGTGACGACTCCGAAGCTCAGGAACGGGGCCGTGACGACTCCGAAGACCAGGAACGGAGCCGTGACGACTCCGAAGATCAGGGACGGGGCGGTGACCACCGCGAAGATCCAGGATCACACGATGTGGGCCCTGGTCTCCGCCACCGGCACCTTGATCCAGGGCAGCGGCGCAGAGGACGTCAACCGCGAAGCGCCCGGCGTCTACCAGGTCCGCTTCGTGAAGAACGTGTCGAACCGGGCGATCACCGCGACTGTGTACTCCAATGGCTCAGGTCTGGGCCAGGTCAACATCCTGCACTGCGACCCGACACACCCGATAGGCGGTTGTGCACTCGACCCCGACTTCGACAACGCCGCGACGGCGTTCGTCAACACGGAGGACTCGGCTGGGGCCAATGTCGACCTCCCGTTCCTGGTCGTCGCGCATCCGCTCGCGCCGGGCACCCAGATCTTCGCGCCTCGTCCGATGAGTCCGCGAGGGGAGACTCGCCACTAACGGACCCATCCGGGGCGGGCTGGTCGTTCGCGGCCCGCCCGCCCCGCCTGGCCTCACGACGTCCCGGACCCTGGCGTCTGCCGTCCTGGGCGCTCGAGGTCCGGGTCTGCTGGCGGCTCTGGTGACCGCCTTTCGATGCCAGTCCACCCACCGGCTCGCCGGTTCGGGGGCTGGTTGCCGACGCCTGTTCGGGCTGCTGCAGGAACGTGTCCGCCTTGCTGTTCCCTGCTGACCGTCCAGGCGGCCCGGCTGCTCGGGTCGGCGGGCTCGGCCAGGCGCTGACCTTCGGCGTGCGCCGGGCGAAGTCTCGAGGGACGACGAGTACAAGCACATTCCGCGGAAGGTACCTTCGGATGACGTCCCAGCCCTACCTACCTGACGTGGATCAGGTGAGCCCACACCTAGTATGGCCGTCGAGGAGACTCCGGCTCCGGAGACCACAGGCCGTTGTACAGGCCCAGTCCGGATTCTGGCCCGATGCAACAGACGATCAACCGGCCAGACCGGAACCAGGTGAGAGGTCACGATGCCCGAAGCATTCTGTGCAGCACTAGCGGCACCGGCCGCGCCGACGGATCCGGTGCGGGCACCGTCGCGGCAGCGGCCCGGGTCGTCCGGGAGTCCGGCCACCCGAACCGTACTGACGCACGGGTTACGAGGATCGAGGGCGCGTGAGTCCCGCAGTGACACATGAAGCGCCGGACGCGGGACTCGTGCGAGTCATGACCCAGGTGGCAGAGAGAGTCCTCGCGTCCGAGGAGCGTCCGGACGACGTTGCGATCGACGCGATGGGTGCGCTGGGGGGTCTACTGACCGAGGCGAGCCACGGCGGGATCGCCTACCTCCTTTGGGCGGAGATCTCCGACCTGTGCGACGATCCGCGCGGTCCGGGGTCGGCGGAGGAATGCAACAAGCGTGCTCGGGCGGCTGCGTCTGACTGGCCGGCTGTCGATCGGGACTCCGTCGAGGCGGTTGACTCCTACTTCGAGCGGTGGGACCCCCGGACGGGGACCGCATGGCAAACGTCAGGAGGCATGTGAAGTGCTAGTGGCATTCTCAGTAGCGCCGAGCGGGACCGGGCGCGCCGATGGGTCCGTCGCGGACGCCGTCGCCGCGGCGGTCCGGGTCGTGAGGGAGTCCGGGCTCCCGAACCGAACCGACGCGATGTTTACGACGATCGAAGGCGAATGGGATGCGTGCCTCGACGTGGTGAAGCGAGCGACCGAAGCGGTCGCACCGTTCGGCTCGCGAGTCTCGCTCGTGCTGAAGGCGGACATTCGGCCGGGCCACGACGGCGAACTCGACGGCAAGGTCGAGCGGCTCGAAGCGGCGCTCGGTCAGGCCGAGGAAGAGTGACGCCATGAGTTCTGTCCTGAAGCAATCGCGGGGGAGTGGGACGAGGTGCTGGCCGTGGTGAGACAGGCCGGGGACGCGGTCGTCGCGACCTCGCCACGGGTCGGCCTGGTGCTCAAGGCCGACAGCCGGCCCGGCTTCGACGGTCAGCCGACCGCCAAGGTCGAGCGGGTCGAGCGGGCCCTCGGCACCTGATGTCCGAGCCCACTGGCGCTCCTCCGGGCCCGCCCAACGGTCCACCACCGAGCGGCCCTCCGCCGGGACCACCAGGCCCGCCGCCGATGTACCCGCCGCCGGCGTACCCACCGCCGCCACCCCCGCCGCCACCTCCGCCGCGGCGTCGACGCGCCCTGCTGGTCGTCATCCTGGCCCTGGTGCTGGCTGCCGTCGTGGTCGTGGCCGCACTCGTGGTGCCGGGCCTGGTCGACGACGACGAGGACGACAGCGGCCCGTCCGACGAACCCACCGCCGAGGTGGAGGCCGACCTGGACGACGTGCAGGTCTTCGAGCCGGAGCCGAGCCACGACAACGGGGACCTCGACTACCCGCAGTCACCCCCTGTCGGCGGAGCCCACAACGACGTCTGGCTGGACTGCGGCGTCTACGCCGAGCCGGTGCCCGAGGAGAACGTCGTGCACGACCTGGAGCACGGCACGGTCTGGATCACCTACGAGCCCGGGCTGGACGACGACGAGGTCGAGGACCTCGAGGCGGCCCTGCCGCAGAACGGCATCCTCTCGCCGTACGACGACCTGCACGCGCCGGTCGTGGTCACGGTCTGGGGCCGCCAGCTCGACCTCACCGGTGCCGACGACCCACGGCTCGAGCTCTTCATCGAGGAGTTCTCGGAGGGCGTGACCGCGCCTGAGGCGTTCGCCTCCTGCGCCGGCGGCGCGACGCTGGAGCAGATCGAGTCCCTAGGCCTCGCCGTCTGAGGCCAGCAGCTCGGCGAGCTGGACGCTGGTCGGGGCCGCGGCGTCGATCCTGAGGTGCGGGATCGTGGGCTCCTCCTGCGGCGCGACCGAAAACCGGTCTCGTGCCTCGCCCCTCGCGTCGCGGCGCGCCTCGTAGAGCGCCGGCGAACCGTCCAGCCACACCACCCGCGGCACGGCGGGTGCCACCGCCGCCAGCAGCAGCGACCACTCGCGGCCGCCGCGCAGCTCGGCGCTGAACGGTGCCACCAGCACGATCTCGTCGACGACCTGGTCGGCGGCGACGGCGAGCAGGGTCGCGTAGCGGGCGGGCCGGATGTGGTCGCGTCGGTCGGGGTCGTTCCAGTGTCCGGATGGCGCAACGACCGGACCGAGCGCGTCGAGGAGCGGGTTGGTCACGGAGTCGAGGTCGAGCAGGACGGCGCCGCGCCGGGCGGCCAACGCTCGTCCGAGCGTCGACTTGCCCGAGCCGGCCGGTCCAGCAAGCACCCACAGCGTCATCGTCGATAGGTCTCGTGCCAGTCGGCGGGCAACAGCTCCACGGCCTCGCTGACCGGTACGGGCGTCCGCCAGCCGCGGCCGTGCTCTCTGAGCACCGCGGTCAGCTCGTCGAGCCGGGCGCAGGCGGTGGCGACGCCAGCCGCCCGGGTCGCGGCGTCGCGGCGACCGACACCGTCGCCCCAGATGGCGCGCCCCGCCATGAACCCGCAGGCACCCGCGCCAGCGGCGATCCGCACCTGGCGCGCGAACTGCTCGAACGTGGCCGACGCCGAGAGCAGCACCCAGGGCACATCGATGCCCGCGTCGAGCGCGGCGCACGCGGCCCGGGCGGCATCCTCGGACTCGGTGCTGCCGACCGAGCCAGGGAACTCGACCTTCATCACGTCGGCGCCCAGCCCTGCGAAGGTGGCGGCGGAGCGGATGGTGGCCTGGACACGCTCACGGCGTACATCGGGGTGGGCGGCGTCCTCGCCGGGCAGCGCGTACCACAGGGGCTCGACCACCAGCGGCACCTCGTGGTCGTCGCACTCGGCGGCGAGCTCGCGGACCAGCGCGTGCTGCTGCGCGGCGACGTCCGTGAGCTCCTCGCGGTAGAACACGACCAACTTCGCCGCGTCGGTTCCCAGCCGCGCGAGCACCGGAACCGTCCATCGCTCGCGGACCTCGGTGGCGGTGGCGAACGTCGAATCGCTCCAGTACAGCCGCTCCAGTCCGCTGATGATGCCCACGTCGCCCGGGACGGCGCCGGTCAGCACTGCCTGACCGAAGCTCCACACCGGGTCGACGAGCACGGCCGTGCAGTGCGCGGCCATGCCCGCCACCAGCTCGAGCTTGGACTCGACGACCTCCTCGAACCTGACCTTCGACAGGTCGTCGTCGAAGAGCAGGAGGTAGTTCTCGGGGTGGTCGATGGCCGCCACCCGCACGAATCCGTCGGCATCGCTGATCCGCGACAGCCGGCGGAGCTTGCCGAGCCTGGAGGCGGCGGATACCGGGGCGGCGGGGGAGGAGCGGGCCTGTGAGCTGGTGTCCGGCACGTTTCACTCTCGTTTCGCGAGGGGTTGACAACGTTGTCATGTGATGGCCACCATACAACACCAACCGCCAGGAGGTCCGTTGCTCGTCGTCACCCCCAACCTGTGTTTCGACCGCACACTGCGGGTCGTTCGGTTCGAAGCGGGCTCGATCGCGCGGCCGTACGACGTCGTCGAGACCGCGGGCGGCAAGGGCGTCAACGTCTGCCGCGCGGTGGCCGACCTCGGCGGCGCCGCCGACCTGCTGGGCCTGGTGGGCAGCGACGACGAGGCCCGCCTCACCGTCCTGGTCCGGGCAGAGGGGCTGACCCTCAACGCCGTGGAGGTCGCTGGTCGGGTGCGGGTCGCCACGATCATCGTCGAGGACAGCGGCCGGGCCAGCGTGCTCAACGAGCCTGGCCCGGTCGTCGCGGAGGAGGTGACCGACGCGCTGTTGCGGCGGGCTGCCGAGCTGCTGCCCGGCCGCGGGGTGCTGGTGTGCAGCGGGAGCCTGCCTCCGGGCATGGCCACCGACACCTACGGCCGGTTGGCTGCGATGGCCCGGGAGCTGGGCGTGGTCTCCGTCGTCGACGGGGCGCGGGCCGCGCTGGCCGACGCGCTTGCCTTCGAGCCGGACCTGGTGACCCCCAACCTGCACGAGGCCGAAGGCGTGGTGGAGGGCAGAACCGAGGAGGCCTCGCACGACGACGGACCCGTCGACGAGGTGCGCGGGCGCGCCTTCGCGATGGCCGCGGCGCTGCGCGAGCGGGGCGCCCGCCGGGCGTTGGTGACCGCGGGCGCGCACGGTGCGGCGTACGC
>JALZCZ010000364.1 GCA_030862825.1 Actinomycetota bacterium
TCGAGTACTTCGTCTCCTACTACGACTACTACCAGCCCGAGGCCTACGTCCCCCAGACCGACACCTACATCGAGAAGGACTCCTCGATCAACGAGGAGGTCGAGCGGCTGCGCCACTCGGCCACCAACTCGCTGCTCACCCGGCGCGACGTGATCGTGGTCTCGACGGTCTCCTGCATCTACGGCCTCGGCACCCCCCAGGAGTACGTCGACCGGATGCTCCGGCTCAGGGTGGGCGACGAGCACGACCGCGACACCATCCTGCGGCGGCTGGTCGAGATCCAATACACCCGCAACGACATGACCTTCACCCGCGGCACGTTCCGGGTCCGCGGCGACACCCTCGAGGTGTTTCCGGTCTACGAAGAGATGGCGGTCCGGATCGAGTTCTTCGGGGACGAGATCGAGCGGATGATGACGCTGCACCCCGTCACCGGCGAGGTGCTGACCGAGGACAAGGAGCTCTACGTCTTCCCGGCGACCCACTACGTCGCCGGCCACGACCGGATGGAGCGAGCGATCCGTGGCATCGAGGCCGAGCTCGAGGAGCAGCTCGCCACCTTCGAGCGCCAGGGCAAGATGCTGGAGGCGCAACGGCTGCGGATGCGGACGACATACGACGTCGAGATGATGCGCCAGGTCGGGTCCTGTGCCGGCATCGAGAACTACTCGATGCACATCGACGGCCGCAGCCGAGGCTCGGCGCCCAACTGCCTCCTCGACTACTTCCCGGAAGACTTCCTGCTCGTCGTCGACGAGTCCCACGTGGCGGTGCCCCAGATCGGCGGCATGTACGAGGGCGACATGTCGCGCAAGCGCAACCTGGTCGACCACGGGTTCCGCCTGCCCAGCGCGATGGACAACCGGCCGTTGCGCTGGGAGGAGTTCCTGGACCGGATCGGCCAGACCATCTACCTCTCGGCGACCCCGGGCAACTACGAGCTCGACAAGGTCGGCGGTGACACCGTCGAGCAGATCATCCGGCCGACCGGACTGATCGACCCCGAGGTCGTGGTCAAGCAGACCAAGGGCCAGATCGACGACCTGATCCATGAGATCCGGAACCGGGCCGAGAAGAACGAGCGGGTCCTGGTGACCACCTTGACCAAGAAGATGTCCGAGGACCTCACCGACTACCTCCTTGACGCCGGCATCCGCACCCGCTACCTCCACTCCGAGGTCGACACCCTCAAGCGGATCGAGCTGCTCCGCGACCTGCGGCTCGGCGACTACGACGTGCTGGTCGGCATCAACCTGCTCCGCGAGGGCCTCGACCTGCCCGAGGTGTCGCTGGTCTCGATCCTCGACGCCGACAAGGAGGGGTTCCTGCGCTCCGACAAGTCGCTGATCCAGACGATCGGGCGCGCGGCCCGCAACGTCTCCGGCCAGGTGCACATGTACGCCGACAAGATCACGCCCTCGATGGAGAAGGCGATCGAGGAGACCAACCGGCGCCGTGAGAAGCAGGTGGCCTACAACACCGCGCACGGCATCGACCCGACCCCGTTGCGCAAGAAGATCGCCGACATCACCGAGATGCTGGCCCGCGAGGACGAGAACACCAAGGAGCTCCTCGAGACCTGGCAGCACCTCGACCCGAGGTCGAAGAAGGCACCGGTGCCCGGCCTCTCGAAGCTCAAGGGCGGCGAGACCGTCGGCGTCCACGCGGCCGACCTGGCCGGGCTGCCCAGCGCCGAGCTGGCGGAGCTGATCCAGGAGCTGACCGACCAGATGAAGGCCGCCGCGGCCGAGCTGCAGTTCGAGCTCGCGGCGCGGCTGCGCGACGAGATCTCCGAGCTCAAGAAGGAGCTGCGGCAGATGATGGAGGCCGGGGCGCGCTGAATTAGTCTCTGTGTGTGATCGCGTCCCCGCTGCCCTCGGCGGCGCGGGTCTGGTCGGTATGGGCGGTCGGCCTGCTGGTCTACATGCTGGCCGTGTTCCACCGGTCGTCGCTGGCGGTGGCCGGCCTCGCCGCGGGGGAGCGGTTCGACATCACGGCGTCCCAGCTGGCGACGTTCACGATGCTCCAGCTGCTGGTCTACGCCGCCATGCAGATCCCCGTCGGCCTGCTGGTCGACCGCTTCGGCTCGCGCAGCGTGATGCTCGTCGGCACGGTGCTGATGGCGACGGCCCAAGCCGGCTTCGCCCTCGCCGAGAGCTATCCGCTGGCCCTGGTGGCCCGGGTGGTCGTGGGCGTCGGCGACGCGCTGACCTTCATCTGCGTGCTGCGACTGGTCAGCCGGTGGTTCCCCGCGCGGCGGGTCCCGTTCGTCACCCAGGTGACCGGAACCCTCGGCCAGCTCGGCGCCGTCGGAGCTGCGGTGCCGATGACCTGGGCGCTGGGCCGCTGGGGGTGGACCCCGGCCTACCTCGGCGCCGGAGCCCTCGCCATCGCCCTCGCCGTGGTCCTGCTCGCGGTCGTCGACGACTCCCCGGACGCGCGGCATCTCCGCGGTCCGCGCATGTCGCTGGGGGCGGTGCGCGCCAGCCTGGCGGCGTCCTGGTCGCACCCCGGCACCCGGCTGGGGTTCTGGATGCACTTCACGACCCAGTTCAGCGCCACCTCTCTCTCCCTGCTGTGGGGCTTCCCGTTCCTGGTCCGAGGCGAGGACCGCTCGGCCCACACGGCGGGGCTGTTGCTGACCCTGATGATCGTCGCGGTGATGCTGAGCGGGCCGGTGCTCGGATGGCTGATCGGACGGCACCCGTGGCACCGCTCGACGACGGTGCTGTCGATCGTCTGGGCGTTGGTCGCCGTGTGGACGGCGGTGCTGACCTGGCCGGGTCCCGCGCCGCTGTGGCTGCTGGTGGTGCTGATGGTGGTCACGGGGGTCGGCGGCCCGGCCTCGATGATCGGCTTCGACCTCGGCCGGACCTCCAACCCCGCCGAGCGTCTCGCCAGCGCGAGCGGCATCATCAACCAGGCGGGCTTCAGCGCGTCGCTGGTGCTGGTCATCTCGATCGGGCTCATTCTCGACTGGCGCACGCCGGGGGCCAGCACGGCGTACTCGCCGTCGGCGTTCCAGTGGGCGATGAGCGCTCAGTACGTCCTGTGGGCCCTCGGACTGCTCCAGATCTGGCGCTACCGCCGCCGCACCCGGGCGGTTGTCGACCGGGCCCTGCTGCAGGCCGGCCGCATCGGCTGAGTTCTAAGGTTTCTTCCATGACGACGTCCCTCGATCTCGGCAGGCCGATCTCCGGCGACGTGGTGGAGCTGATCCTCGACGACCACCGGCGGTTCGAGGAGCTGTTGCGCGACCTGCGGGACAGGACGGCCGATCGCGAAGCGGTGCGACACGCCTTCGCGACCCTGCACGTCGCGCACGCGCGGGCCGAGGAGAAGCACGTCTATCCCCGCTTGCGGCGCAAGGACGCGATCAGCGGTCACGAGGCCGAGCATGGCGAGGAGGAGCACGCCGAGGGCAACGCCGCGCTGCTGTCCGTGCTCGAACTCAAGGGCACGGACACGGAGGCCTTCGACGAGGCCGTGGAGGAGCTGGCCCGGGTGGTCAACCACCACCTCACCGAGGAGGAGCTGACCATCCTCAACCCCGCCCGCGACGACGTCTCCAGCGCCGAGCGCACCCGCCTCGGCGAGACGTTCGCCCAGGAGCGCAACGCCCAGATCGAGGACGACTGCGGCAGGCTCGACAACGTCCGTCGGATCGTGGCCGAGGCCCAGCGCGACGACTGAGCAGCAGCGTGCGAGGAACGAGTCACGACGGGCGCGTCGCGACCCGGTGGGGTGCACGGACACGGCCAGGTTCGAGACCCTGTAGCTGCCACGGGAACCACGTGCGGCTGCCAAGATGGCCCGCATGGACGTCGAGCGGATGCAGGAGCACTGCCTGGCCAAGCCGGGCGCATGGGCCGACAACCCCTGGGACCACGACTATCCGGTCGTGAAGGTGGGGGAGGGCGAGCACGGCAAGATCTTCGCCTTCCTCGGCTCGGGTGGGGTGGGGCTCAAGTGCGGCCCGAGCCGCGATGCGGCCGACGACTGGCTCGAGCAGTACCCCGACGACGTGAAGGTGATGGCCTACATCGGGCGGTCCGGCTGGAACGACCTCTCGTTCCGCGGCGGAATCCCCGACGACGAGCTGCTCGAGGCCGTCGACGAGTCCTACCGCCTGGTGGTCTCGGCCATGTCGGCCCAGCACCGCCCGGAGGGCTGGGAGGACGCCGTGGCCACTTCCGAGCCCGGGCCGGAGGACGACGTGGCCGAGGTCGAGGAAGCCGATGAAGAGACCCAGGACGTCGAGGGGACCGACGACGAGGCGTTGAGGTAAGGCGTCAGTCCTCCTCCCGCCGCACCCGGCGTGCGGCGTTGAGGCCGACCAGGCGGGCCACGACGAGGGCCACGTAGAACACGCCGGCCACCTGTTCGACCATCACCAGTGACCGGGCGTGGCCGAGCACGGGGGTCACGTCGGAGAGGCCGACGCTGGTCAGGGTCGTGAACGACAGGTACAGCAGCTCGAACCACTCCCGGTCCCCGGTGCTGTCGACGGCGACGAACGAGCCGGGCCAGACCACCTGGGCGGCCGCGTAGACGTAGGCGAAGCCCCAGGCCACCACGGTGAAGGCGGCGCCGGTGGCGAACAGCTCGTCGCGGGTGACCCGGTCGTCGTGGAAGAGGTAGCGGATCATCCCGTAGGAGACATAGAAGTAGAACGGCGCGTGGAAGACCGCGGAGACGAGCACGATCCAGTCCGAGCTGGGCTCGACCGCCTCGAGGATCGTGAACACCATCGCCGGCCCGCCGAGCAGGAGCGCCATCAGGCTCAGTGCGGGAGTACGCCGCACGGCCCACAGTGCGATCAGCACCACGCCCATCTGGACCACGCCGAGGACGGCGCGACCCGCGGTCGAGTCGTCGAGGAAGGGGTAGGCGAGCACCGCGAGCAGCTGCGCGCCCAGCAGCACCGCCGAGGGATGCTTGCCGAGCACCCGGCGCAGCTCACGCCCTTCGTGTGCGGTCGTCACGCCTCGGGGTCCTTGGGCCGCAGCTGCTCGGCCTGCTTGCGCTCCAGGCGACGCAGCTCGTCGCGGATGGAGTCCTCCTTGGCGACCAGGGTGCGGACCGCGTTGGCCAGCGACACGGCCATCACGATCAGAGGCCACGGGAAGTAGGGCTCGAAGCCTTCGTCGCCGAAGCTGGTGGCGATCCAGATGGCCCAGCAGACCAGGCTCGCGCCGACGAACCCCACGATGGCGTTGCGTCGCTCGCTCTCCCACGCGAGCTCCGCCCGCTTGCGCAGCTCGTCGGGGCTCGCGTCGACCAGCGACCCGGACGATCGCCGGACAACAGCGCGCTCGGGCACCAGGTCGGCGATCACCGGGGGCAGCTCACCGAGCGTCCGGGCAGACGCGACCGCGTCGCTCCGCTCGTCGAACTCCTGCCGGTCCAGCCGGCCGTCTGCGTACGCCGTCGCCAGCACGTGGCGGATCACGTCACGATCGGCGTCGGACGCGCGCAGTCCGGCGTTGTCGGCGGTGCGCGGATCGTGGTCGAAGGACGACCACACCTCGCTCGGACCCGTCACGCGCTGACCGCCTGGTGACCGTTCGGCTGCACTTCCACAGTTCCGCATCCTAAAGAGAATCGGCGTACCTACCCTGTTTCCCCCTCGTTACGCAGGTAGGGGAGTCGGGGTCGCACTCCCTAAGACGCGTCTCATTGATGAAAACGAGAACACGTTCTATTCTGTGGCGGCCGTCGCATGCTGAGTGGGGAGGTGGCGGATGGCGTTCAGTGCTGTATCGGTCGTCCGTGGCCCCGGTGAGATCGCAGCGATGGTCGTCGAGGTGACCAAGCTGATCTTCACCCGACCGTTCCAGTTCCGCGAGTTCGTGGAACAGGCGTGGTTCATCACCAGCGTGACCCTGATGCCGACGATCCTCGTGTCGATCCCGTTCGGTGCGGTGATCTCCCTGCAGGTCGGCAACCTGACCGGTCAGCTCGGCGCCCAGTCCTTCGCCGGCGCCACCGCCGTCCTCGCCGTGGTCCGCGAGGCGGCCCCCATCGCGGCCGCACTGATCATCGCGGGCGCGGCCGGCTCGGCGATCTGCTCCGACATGGGCGCGCGCAAGATCCGTGAGGAGATCGACGCGATGGAGGTGCTGGGGGTCAACCCGCTCGAGCGCCTGGTCGCCCCGCGCGTGGTCGCCACCATGTTCGTCGCCCTGATGATCAGCGGCATCGTGATCGGCGCCGGCATCGGGGGCGGCTACTTCTTCACCGTGATCATCCAGGGCGGCTCCGCCGGGGCGTTCCTGTCGTCGTTCACAGCCCTGGCCAGCCTCCCCGACCTCTACATCGCGCTGATCAAGTCCGTGATCTTCGGCTGGCTCGCCGCGATCGTGGGCGCCTACAAGGGGCTCAACGCCGGCGGCGGACCCAGCGGCGTCGGCCGGGCGGTCAACGAGTCCGTGATCATCGCGTTCATGCTGCTGTTCTTCCTGAACGCCATCATCACCGCCATCTACTTCCAAGTCGTCCCGCCCCCGGGGATCTGAGCGTCATGGCGAGCATCGGATCGATCACCACGACGGTCACCGCGGGCCCCCGCCGGTGGCTGGAGCAGTACGGCGACCAGCTGCTCTTCTACATCAAGGCCATCGCCTGGACGCCGCGCGCCATCAAACGCTACCCGCGCGAGATCTGGAACACCCTCGCCGAGGTCACGTTCGGCGCGGGCGGCCTCACCCTGATCGCCGGCTCGGTCGGCGTCATCGCGTTCCTGGCGTTCTTCGCCGGCACCGAGGTCGGCATCCAGGGCTACGCCTCGCTGAGCCAGCTCGGCGTGGCGAAGTTCAGCGCGTTCATCTCCGCCTACTTCAACACCCGCGAGGTCGCTCCACTCGTCTCCTCGATCGCGCTCGCGGCCACCGTGGGCTGTGGCTACACCGCCCGTCTGGGCGCGATGCGGATCTCCGAGGAGATCGACGCGCTCGAGGTGATGGGCATCCCGTCGCTGCCGTTCCTGGTCACCACCCGGATGATCGCCGCGTTCATCGCCGTGATCCCGCTCTACATCGTGGCCCTCAGCGCGGCGTACCTCTCACCGCGGCTGATCGTGATCTACATCTACGGGCAGTCGCCCGGCACCTACGACCACTACTTCCTGGCGTTCCTGCCACCGATCGACATCCTCTGGTCGTTCGCCAAGCTCCTGTTCCTGGCCGCGTCGATCATCCTGATCCACTGCTACTACGGCTTCACCGCCTCCGGCGGGCCCGCCGGCGTCGGCATGGCGGTCGGCCGAGCGATCCGCACCAGCATCGTCTTCACGGTCGTCGCCGACTTCTTCCTCAGCTTCGCCATCTGGGGCTCCACCACGACCGTCCGGATCACGGGGTAGCGCGGCGATGCTGGTCAACATCCATCACGACAGCAAGCGGGAGCACAACCGCCTGCTGGTGGCAGGCGTCGTCTTCCTGACCGTGATGGCGCTGCTGGTCGCCCTGTCCATCGCGATCTACCAGAAGGCCTTCGACACGGTCACCACGATCACCATCAAGTCCGACCGGGCCGGGCTCCAGCTCGCCAAGTTCGGCGACGTCCGTCTCAACGGCGTGCTGATCGGGCAGGTGCGCAAGGTCGAGCAGGACGGCAAGGAGGCCTCGATCGAGGTCGCCCTCCAGCCGTCGGTGGCCGAGGACCTTCCGACCAACGTCGACGTCCAGATCCTGCCGACGACGCTCTTCGGGCAGAAGTACATCTCGTTCGTGATGCCCCCGGAGCCGTCGAAGGACCGCCTCCAGAACGACGACGTGATCCCGTCCAGCCAGGTCGAGGTGAACGTCGAGCTCAGTCGGATCCTCGCCGACCTCTTCCCGCTGCTGCGGGCGGTCCGACCGGCCGACCTCAACATGGCGCTCAACGCGCTGGCGACCGCGCTCGAGGGTCGTGGCGACCAGATCGGCGAGACGCTGGTCGACCTCGACGACTACCTCGGCGTGATCGACGACCACCTCCCGACACTGCGGGAGGACCTGATCCGGCTCGCCGAGGTCGCCGACACCTACGACGACGCCGCTCCCGACCTGCTCGGCGTGCTCGGCAACCTCACCGTGACCAGCAAGACGATCACCCAGAAGCGCGAGGAGATCGACGTCTTCTTCTCCGACGTCGGCGGCCTCGCCCGCACCTCCCAGCGGTTCCTCGCCGACAACGAGGCCAACCTGATCCGGATCGGCGAGGTGACCGCGCCCATCCTCGAGCTGCTGGCGACGTACTCACCGCAGTTCCCATGCCTGATCAAGGGCGCGGCCGACTACAAGCCGCTGCTGGCCAAGACGTTCGAGGGCAACGAGATCAAGCAGTACATCGAGCTCTTCACCCCGCAGTACGAGGCCTACGGGCCCGACGACATCCCCGAGTACGGCGAGGTCGGCCACGGCCCGTGGTGTGCCGGCCTGCCGAACCCGCCGATCCCGATCGGGCCCAACTCGTTCGACGACGGCACCGACATCGACGAGAACCCTCCCAGCAGCTTCATCCCCGGCAGTGCTCGCACCTCACCCGGCTTCGCGGGCGCAGCGGCCCGGACCATGTCGAGCGGTTACGCCGGCACCGAGGGCGAGAAGGCCGTGATCAACGCGATCCTGGCCGGACGGACCGGGCGCTCCGCCGACGCCTACGGGTCCCTCGGGTCCCTGCTCTACGGCCCCGTCGTCCGGGGAGGTGAGGGCTCGTGAGCCACCTGCCGGGCACCACCGCTTTGCCGCCGCCCAAGGTGAGGGATAAGGCCGCCAAGCTCCGCAACCGGCGCAACCAGAAGACCATCCGCGCGGGCGTGAAGCTGGGCATCTTCACGATCATCTCGATCATGGTCACCGGGCTGCTCGCGGCGATCATGGGCAACATCGGGTTCGGCGCCGGCAAGGAGTACCAGGCGATCTTCAGCAGCGCCTCGATGCTCGAGAAGGGTGACGACGTCCGGGTCGCAGGCGTCAGCGTCGGCGAGGTGAAGGAGGTCGAGCACCACGAGCGCAACCACGCGCTGGTGACCTTCCGGGTCAAGTCGGACGTGCCGCTCACCACCGCGTCGCGCGCCGAGATCCGCTTCCTGAACCTGGTCGGCGATCGCTACCTCGCGCTCGAGGCGGGCAGCGAGGAGGACGCCGAGCCGCTCGACGAGGACGAACCGCTTCCGATCGACCAGACCAGTCCGGCGCTCGACCTGACCACGTTGTTCAACGGGTTCAAGCCACTCTTCCAGGCGCTGAAGCCCGAGGACGTCAACGAGCTCACGCTCAACCTGGTCCAGGTGCTGCAGGGCGAGGGGGGCACCGTCCAGGGGCTGCTCCAGAAGACCGCATCGCTGACCACGACCCTGGCCGACCGCGACCAGTTGATCGGCGACGTTGTCGACAACCTCACCACCACCCTCGACACCGTCGACAGCCGGTCGCAGCAGCTCACGTCGCTGGTGAGCGAGCTCAAGGGCTGGATGCAGGACCTCGCCCGCGACCGCACGACCATCGGCTCGTCGCTGTCCAGCATCTCCGACCTCACCGTCGTCGTGGCCGACCTGCTCCACGAGGGCCGCCCGCTGATCAAGGCCGACGTCGCCCAGCTGCGCCGGCTGGCCGGGCTGCTGACCGAGAAGCAGTCGCGCAAGCTCGTCGTGGAGCTGCTGGAGCGGCTGCCCGAGTCGATGACCGACCAGACCCGCACCGGCACCTACGGCTCCTGGTACAGCTACTACGTGTGCGGCTTCTCGGCCGAGATCACCCTGCCCCGGATCAAGGGGGTCCCGCCGGCCCTGCTCGACAACCTCACTCAGCTGCTGAGCAGCCTCAACTTCCGCAGCACGGCGCCGAGGTGCAACACATGACGCGCTACTCGGAGGCCCGAGTCATCCGGCTGGGAGCCATCACGCTGGTCGTGATGCTGCTGCTCCTGGTGGCGACCTTCAACCTGTCCAAGTTTCCGGGCTTCGGCGGCACGACCTACACCGCGGAGTTCGCCGACGCGAGCGGGATCCACCGCGGCAACATGGTGCAGGTCGGCGGTATCCGGGTCGGCCGGGTGCAGGACGTCACCCTCGAGGGCGACAAGGTGGTCGTCGAGTTCGAGGTCGACAACGGCGTCGAGTTCGGCGAGGAGAGCGAGGCCTCGGTGGAGGTGCTCAACCTGCTGGGCGAGAAGTACCTCGAGCTCACCCCGGCGGGCGACGGACAGCTCGCCGAGGACACCCCGATCCCGCGCGAGCGGACCGAGTCGGCGTACGACATCGTCGGGGTCTTCGGCGCCCTCACCACCACCACCGAGGAGATCGACAAGGATCAGCTCGTCGACGCCCTCGGCGTCGTCTCGACGACGGTCGAGCAGTCCGCGCCGG
Source organism: Actinomycetota bacterium (assembly GCA_030862825.1). Classification (GTDB taxonomy): domain Bacteria; phylum Actinomycetota; class Actinomycetes; order Propionibacteriales; family Nocardioidaceae; genus Nocardioides. The sequence continues at coordinate 10,352 of JALZCZ010000364.1, forward strand.
AGATCCAGGCCAGCTTCGACGGGATCGCGCGGCTGTCGCGCACGGTCGCCTCGCGTGACGCCCAGATCAAGGGGCTGCTGGAGAGCTCGAAGAGCGTGAGCACCCTGCTCGCCGACCGCAGCAAGGACCTCGTCGCCCTGATGCGCAGCAGCGACCTCGTCTTCCAGGAGGTCGAGAGCCGCAAGCAGGCCATCCACCGGCTGCTGGTCAACGCCCGGACGCTCGCCGTCGAGCTGCGTGGCGTCGCCACCGACAACCAGGCGCAGATCGGCCCGGCTCTGAAGGAGATCGACGACCTGACCAGCCTGTTGATCAGCAAGGAGAAGGAGCTCAAGGCCACGCTCAGCGCCCTCGGTCCCTACGCCAGCATCCTGTCCAACATCATCGGCACCGGCCCCTGGTTCGACGCGTACGCCGTCAACCTCGCGTCGACCCCGACCGGTGAGTTCGTTCCGGCGCCGCCGCGATGACGGGCCTGTTGCGGACCCTCACCGGGCGGGTGCTCGGGGTCGTCGTCGTGCTCGTGCTGGTGGCCGGGTACCTCCTCACCCTGGGCGACGACGACGACAAACGCACCGTGACGGCGCACTTCCCGCGAGCGGTCAGCGTCTACGAGGGCACTGACGTGCGCATCCTCGGGGTCAACGTCGGTCGGGTCACTGCGGTCATCCCCGAGGGCAACTCGATCCGGGTCGAGATGGAGTACGACGCCGAGCACAAGGTGCCGGCCGACGCCACCGCCGCGATCGTCACCCCCACCCTGGTGGCCGACCGCTTCATCCAGCTCGGTCCCGCCTACACCGGGGGACCGGTCCTCGAGGATGACGCCGACATCGAGCTGGACGCCACCGGCGTGCCCGTCGAGCTGGACCGGATCTACGCAGCTCTGCGGGACCTCACCGCCGCGCTCGGACCCGACGGGGTCAACGCCGACGGCACGCTCAACCGCACCCTGAAGGCAGGTGCCGACGCCCTCGGCGGCAACGGAGCGGCCGGCAACGAGATGATCCGCAACCTCTCCGAGGCAGCGGTCACGTTCGGCGAGGGCAGCGGCGACCTCTTCGAGACCGTCACCCAGCTGGCCGAGTTCACCGACACGCTCGCGACCAACGACAAGCTGGTCCGAGCCTTCATGGCCGACCTGGCGGGCGTGTCCGCGAGCCTGGTCACCGAGCGGGGCGAGCTGCAGCAGGCCCTCGGCTCCGTGGCCCGGGCGGTCGGCACGGTCAAGACCTTCGTGCAGGACAACCGCCAAGCCCTGGTCACCGACGTCGAGAAGCTGGGCCGGGTGATGAAGGCGATCAACTCGGAGCGTGACTCGCTCGACAAGGCGCTCACCGTGGCCCCGGTCGCCATCGGCAACCTGGTGCTGGCGTTCAACACGCGGTCCGGGTCGATCGGCTCGCGGATCGGGATCGACGGCAACATCGCCGACGCCGACGGCCTGCTCTGCGCGGTGGTCCAGCAGTCCGACCTGCCGGCACCCAGCAAGAAGCTGGCCTGCGAGATCTTCGAGCGGCTTCTCGAGCCGCTGCTGGCATCTGACCAGAAGGCCCCTGCGGCAGGCAGGACCACTGCGCCCCGGCAGCAGAACGCACCGGCCGGTGTCGCGCCACGGGACCTCGGGTCCTACGCCACCGGCGACGACGCGACCCTCGAGGGCCTGCTCGGCGGAGGTGACAGCTGATGACCCGCACCCATCGCCTGCGGCGCACGGTCGGGGTCGCCCTGGCCGGACTGCTGCTGCTCACCGCGTGTGAGTTCGACGGTGCCTACGACCTGCCACTACCCGGCTCTCCGGTTGACGAGGACGACTCCTACGAGGTCACCGCGGAGTTCGCCGACATCCTCAACGTCGTGCCCCGGTCGCCGGTCATGGTCGACGACGTCACGGTCGGCGAGGTGACCGAGGTCGACCGCGACGGCTGGCACGCCCGGATCACCATGCGGGTGCGTGAGGACGTCGAGCTGCCGGCCAACGTCATCGCCGACATCCGCCAGGTGAGCCTGCTCGGCGAGAAGTACGTCGCCCTCGAGCCGCCCGAGGACGTGGCACCCGAAGGCGTGCTCAGCGACGGCGACAACATCCCGATCGAGGCGACCGGCCGCAACCCCGAGGTCGAGGAGGTGCTCGGCGCTCTGTCGTTCCTGCTCAGCGGTGGCGGCGTCGCTCAGCTGGGCACGATCACCCAGGAGCTCAACAACGTGATGAGCGGGCGCACCAACCGGCTGCGCAGCCTGCTGGGCACGCTCGAGAACGTCGTCGGCACCCTCGACGACCAGAAGGCCGACATCGTCCGGGCCCTGGAGTCGATGAACAACCTGACCGCGACGCTCAACGCCGAGCGCGACACCATCACCTCCGCCCTCGACGCCACCGGTCCCGCGATCGAGGTGCTGGCCGACCAGCACGACGAGCTGGTCGACATGCTGGGCGCCCTCGACAGGCTCGGCGTGGTCGGCACCCGGGTGATCCGGGCCAGCAAGGACAACCTGCTCCGGTCGCTGCGCGACCTGCGGCCGGTGCTCGACAAGCTGAGCGACGCGGGCCCGAAGCTGGCTCCCGGCCTCAACCTGATCGTGAGCTTCCCGTTCCCGCAGGAGGCCTCGGAGGTCGTGCAGGGCGACTACGCCAACACCTCCATCCGGATGGAGGTGAGCCTCGACAACCTGTTCACCGGACTCGGCATCCCCGAGACCGACCTCTCCGGACTGATGGGCAACAACCCCGTGGCGCCGGCCCTCGACAGCGTCACCAGGTGCCTGCGCAGCGGCAGCCTGACCAGCAAGGCGTGCCGGGCGGTGCTCGGCAGCGGCAGCCTGCTGCGTCAGCTGGTAGCCACCTGCCGGGAGCCGGCGTACCGGCGCAACGTCGTCTGCCGGGCGCTCGGCACCCTGTCCGGCGGCGGCGGGCTGCTCGATGGGCTCAGTGGCGGCCTGCCCGGGCTGAACCGCCTCACCACCGAGCTGAGCAGCGGCGCGCCCTCCCCGGCGCCCTCCGGCGCCAGCCTCTACGGAGGTCAGTCATGACCCGCAACGTCAAGGTCCGGCTCATGGCGTTCGTCGTCCTGAGCGCGTTCGGGGTCGTCTACATCACGGCGTCCTACCTCGGGTTCATCGACCAGATCCTCGGTCGGGGCCTCACCGTCCAGGCGACCCTGCCGACCTCCGGTGGCCTCTACGAGGGCAGCCAGGTGAGCTATCGCGGCGTGCAGATCGGCAAGGTCGCCGACATGACCGCGACCGACAAGGGCGTCACGGTCGAGCTCGAGCTGGAGGAGGGCACCAAGCTCCCTCGCGACGCGCCGATGTTCGTGCACAACCTGTCCGCAGTGGGGGAGCAGTACCTCGACTTCGAGCCGGCGGACGACGACGGTCCGTACGCCGAGGACGGTGACGTGCTCGAGGGGAGCGCGGCGTCCCTCCCGGTCGACGAGGCCGACCTCCTCGTCGAGCTCGACAGCTTCGTGAGCTCGGTCGACAAGAAGAACCTGCAGGTCGTGGTCAAGGAGCTCGGCACCCTCTTCGAGGACACCGGCGTCCCGCTGCAGAGGATGCTCGACAACGGCAGCCGCTTCGTCGACGAGGCCTCCGCGCACACCGACGAGACCATCGCCCTGCTCGAGCGCGGCCTCACCGTGCTGCGCACACAGCAGGCCAGCGGCGAGAACATCCGGTCGTTCTCGCGCGACCTCCGGTTGATCACCGACGCGCTCCGCGAGAGTGACGGCGACCTGCGGCGGGTGCTCGACGACACCCCGGCCGCCGCCCGCGAGCTGACCACGCTGCTCGAGGAGCTCGAGCCGACGATCCCGGTGCTGCTCGGCAACGCGATCAGTGTCGAGCAGGTCGTGGTCTCCCACCTGCGTGGCTTCGAGCAGCTGCTGGTCGAGTTCCCACGGGTCATCGCCGGCGGCTTCACCGGCACCACGCCGGACGGCTACGGCCACGTGAACCTCCAGTACGACCAGACGCCGCCATGCACCGAGGGCTACATGCCACCCAGCCAGTGGCGCCAGGGCAACGAGCTCACCGACAGCCCGATCTACCCGGCGAGATGCGCAGAGCCCAACACCAACTACCGCGGCTTCAACTACTCACCGGGCACCCGCAACAACCCCAACCCCGGGCGCGCCGCTGTCGGCAGCTACGACGCGCTCACCGGGCTGTCCGGCTCCGCCGTCGACGCTCAGGGCCGGCCGGTTAGATTGGGCGACCCGAACATCTCGATCCTGGGAGACGACTCGTGGAAGTGGCTGCTGGTGGGCCCGGTGGCCGGCCGGTGACCCCAGCCAAGGACTCCGGGGCGTCGCGGTTGGGGATGAACCTCGTCCTCTACGTCGTCGCGCTGCTGACCGCCGCGGCGTGCGTCGTGGTCACGGTCCACGTCGTCCGCGCCGTGCAGGACGACCAGACCACCGTGCTCCCCAAGGAGGGCGCGCTGCAGGTCGAGGAGCTCGACGAGGCCCCCGACGACGAGCAGCAGCGGTTCGCCGACGTGATCTCCTCGGCCACCACCGTCGCGACCGCCTTCGTCAACATCCGCTACGACAACGCCGAGGAGTCCATCGAGCAGGTCAAGGCCGGGGCGACCGGTGCCTTCCGGGAGCAGTACGAGAAGTCGACGGGTGGCGTGATCGAGGTGATCAGGCGCAACAAGTCCGTGATGACCGGCGAGGTGCTCTGGGCGGGCGTGGTCTCCTCCGACGAGGACTCCGCGACCGTGATCGTGGCGACCACCGGCACCGTGGCCAACAACCAGACCGAGGACAAGCCGGTGGCGCGCAACTTCCGGCTCCAGCTCGAGCTGGTCAGGGAAGGCGACGCGTGGCTGACCAGCGACCTGCAGTTCGTGGCCTGAGGGGGATCCGGACATGGTGAAGCGGAACCCCCGGCGGCCCTCGAGCGCCACGCCCACGTCGCGGCCCCGACGGATCGCGGGCTCCACCGGCCCGACGCTGCCCGAGACGGCCGAGGTCGATGAGACCTCACCGACCGAGGAGGTCGAGTCCCCGCTCGAGCCGGAGCCCGAGCCCGAGCCCGAGCCGGACCGGGACGAGGCGACCCGGTCGTCGCCCGGTCTCGTCGACTCGCCGCGGACGACCAGGGTGTTGCTGGGCACGATCGTGGCGCTGGCCGTGGTCACCCTGGCCGGCGGCATCTTCCTGTGGGTCGACGACGACGAGACCGGCACCGCGTCGGACAGCCCGTCCGGGACGACGTCGGGCCCCGCGGATGCCGACAACCCCGTCCGGATCACCGGCGAGGACGCGCAGGTGGCCGTCGCCGCCGCGGCCCAGGCGGCGTACACGATCGTGGCGACGTCCTACCAGGACTACGACGCGCAGGTCGACGAGGCTGTCGAGCTGATGACGCCGACCTTCGCCGAGGAGTACCGGCAGACCGCGGAGGACGTCGAGGACGCGATCGTGTCCAGCAAGACCGAGGTGCAGGTGAAGGTCGTCGCGCAGGGGGTCGTACGCGCCGACCAGGAGCAGGTCCAGGCGCTGGTGTTCCTCAACCAGTACGTCACGAGGAGCGGCAAGAACGCGGTGTACACGCCGTACCGCGCCCTGGTCACCATGGTCCACGCCGAGCAGGGCTGGCTGGTGTCCGACCTCGACACGAAGTGACGCCGGCACCCGCCCGGCCGTGCTGGACATCGCGCCCGCGGACCATGGGGCCGGTGCCCGAGGTCCTTGTGCGCTTCGCGCGCCCATGGCACGGCACCTCGGTGCGTTGGCGTCGCTCGACGTGCACCCAGCATGCCGGCGCTCCGCCGCCGTGCGCAGGCACGCACCCTGAACACGCCCAACGCATCGCGACTTTGGACACGGGCCTCCAGTTTCTGTCAAACTAGAACACGTTTCAGTATTTGTGTCCGACTCGCCCAGTGGGCAGTGTTGAGGCCGACCATCGAGAGGAGGAAGGATCCCCGACGTGACCTCCCCTGCCGAGAACACCGTCGAGTGCGACCTCCTCATCATCGGAGCCGGCCCCACGGGCCTGTTCGCCGCCTACTACGCCGGCTTCCGCGGCCATCGCGTCGCCATCGTCGACTCGCTGCCCGAGCTCGGTGGACAGATCACCGCGATGTATCCGGAGAAGCAGATCTTCGACGTCGCGGGCTTCCCGTCCATCCTCGGGCGGGACCTGGTGTCGGCGCTGGTCAAGCAGGCCGAGCCGGGCGGCCCGCAGTACCTGCTGGGCTGCAAGGCCAGCACGCTGTCCGATGTGGACGGCCGGTTCGAGGTGGGCATCGAGGGCGCGGAGCCGGTCGTGGCCGGGGCCATCCTGATCACCGCCGGCATCGGGGAGTTCACCCCGCGACCGCTGCCCGCGGGCGACGGCTGGCTGGACCGCGGCATGGTGCACTTCGTGCCCAAGCTGAACGTGCACACCGGCCAGGACGTGGTGGTCGTCGGCGGCGGCGACTCGGCGTTCGACTGGGCGCTGGCGCTGCAACCGGTGGCC
>JALZCZ010000399.1 GCA_030862825.1 Actinomycetota bacterium
ACCGCGGCTCGCCGCAGAAGCTCCTTCAGGAACGACGCCGTGACGCCGTCGGTGCGCTCCAGCACCGAGCCGAGGCGACTCTCGTCGATGTCGAGGTCGCCGCGGTAGAGCGCGATCAGCCGGCGCCGGCCCTCGAGATCGGGATGCTCCAGCGCCACCGCCTGGTCGACGCGGCCGGGTCGTTGTGCCAACGCAGGTTCCAGGACGTCGGCCCGGTTGGTGGTCAGCAGGAAGATCACGTCGGCGTCCTCGGCGAGACCGTCCATCTCGTTGAGCAGCTGGAAGAGCATGGGGTGCTGGCCCGGGTGCATGCCCCGCTCCTCCGCGATCAGGTCGACGTCCTCGATCACGATCATCGCCGGCTGCAGCGTGCGCGCCACCGAACACGCGGCGCCGATCATGTGCAGGGTGTTGCCCGAGAGCTGTACCACGGTGGTCTCGCTCAGCTGGCTCACCAGGTAGCGGACGGTGTGGGTCTTGCCGACGCCGGGCGGGCCGTAGAGAAGGAGACCACGCTTCAGGTGCTGGTCTGCCGCCAGCAGCCGGTGTCGGTGCCGGGCCACTCCGACGACCTGCCGCGTGATGGCCGCGGTCGTCTGCTCGGGCAGGATCAGCTCATCGGCGCTCATCGCCGTGCGGCGGTGGAAGGACAGCACGGTCTCGCGTTGGCCGAACATGTCGTGGGTGAACGAGACGACCTGGCCGCGGTAGACGTTGTGCTTCAGGGCCAGCTGTCGCAGCTCCGCCGCGATCCTCGCCGCGAACTCCTTGTCGGCCGCGGCAATCTGGAGCGAGGTCTGCGACCGTCCCATCTCCGGGTCGCCGCGGCGCAACAGCAGCGCGGCCCGATGCTGGCCCTCAGAGACCAGATACACGCCGCAGGTGACGCAGGCGCGCACCTCGCCGTCCGGCCCGGCCGGAAGGTTGAGGCGAGCGACGTTGCCAGGGCCCGGCTGATGGAGCTCGGTCAGCCCGGACTGCATCAGCTCGGACAGGTCGAACTCACGGTGCCGGTGGTTGACCACCCCGATCAGCTCGTGCCGGCGGCCCGGCTCCTCCAGCCATGCGTCCATGCCGGCCTGGACGTTCACGTGGTCGTACGCCGGCCACGACTCCTGCACGACGTCGAGTGACGCGGGTTCGGTGCCGAGGTGCTCGACGATCAGCTTCCGGAACGTGAGCTGGTCCTCGGCCCGAGCCGCACGGACGATCCGACGTCGGCTGCGGCGTACCAGCTTCGCGATGTCGGAGAGTCTCAGCCGGTCGTCCACGGGCGTGAGCGTATGTCAGTCCACCGACACCCGATAGCTGATTGTCAGACCCGCTGCTCGTCCAGATAGCGCTCGATCTGTGCCAACCCACGGGCGCAGTCCCGGCGAACCTCATGCTCCCGGCGGACCCGTGGACGCAGGTCCTTCAGGGCGTCGGAGAGATTGCCGTAGCCACCGCACCACGCGGCACCGCATGCGGCGAAGCCGACCACGGCGTACCAGAGACACAGCTCGAGCAGATCGACCAACCTGCCCACGGTCCACCTCCCCATATGGAGATCCGTCCGCTTCGCGCGCGCACCACGTGCAGCCCTCGTCACAGACACCACCCAGGTTACGCCGATTCGGCTCCAACAGGGTGCGATCGTCCTAGCCTTGATGATCGGCGGTCCCTCAGGACAGAGGCACATCCATGAACCTCAGACGATTCAGCGTCGCGACGTTCAACCTGTACAACCTGCAGCTTCCCGGCAGGAAGATGAACCCGAACCAGACGCCGTGGAGCGACGCCGAGTTCGCAAGCAAGCTCGACTGGACCGCCCGCCTGTTGCGACGGCTGGACGCCGACATCGTCGGCTTCCAAGAGCTCTGGCACGCGGAAGCGCTCGAGAAGATGCTGGTGGACAGCGGTCTCGACCAGACCTATGACCTGTTGGCCACGCCTGCCGTCGGCAGCAAGATCACCTGCGGGGCGATCGTCCGCAAGGGACTCCTGCAGGGCCAGCCGAACTGGATCAGCGCGTTCCCGGACGACATGCGGCTCGAGTCGGACAACGACCCGCTGGACCCACAGGCTCCGCACATCAGCGTCACCCTCAACGCGTTCTCCCGCCCCGTCCTGAACTTCCAGGTGTCGCTGCGCGACGACCAGCCCGCGGCCGAGGTCTTCGTCGCCCACCTCAAGTCCAAGCTGCCCGCCGCGCTCTACAACGAGCCGTGGTACAGGGGCGACCCCGATGCCTACAAGCCCCACGCCACCGCGCTCGGCTCCGGCATCTCGACCATCCGCCGCACGGCGGAAGCCGTCGCTCTGCGGATGCTGCTCACTGGCGTCATGAAGGGCACGACGACACCGGTGCTCGTGCTCGGCGACCTCAACGACGGACAGCACAGCACCACCATCAACATTCTCACCGAGCAGCCCGGCTACCTCGTCGGTGGCTCGGTCGGCGGCGTCGACAACGGCCTCTACACCGCCCAGACGCTGCAGGAGTACCGCGACACCCGCGACGTCTACTACACCCACGTCCACCAGGACCTGCGCGAGTCGCTCGACCACATCCTGCTCAGCGAGCAGTTCTACGACAACAGCCGAAAGCGGCTATGGCTGTTCGACGGGCTGGTCGTCAACAACGACCACCTCAACTACGACGACCACAAGGCAGTGGGCAGCAGCGACCACGGCGTCGTACAGGTGTACTTCAAGCACGACCCCGTCTAGCTCGTGCACCGGCCTTCTCGCTAGGCATCCTGGTGGGTGACCAGCTGTGAGGTCCAGAGGCGGCCGAGCCAGGCGGCGAAGCGCTCGTCGGTCCAGCCGCTCTCGGCGACGAGCCGCTGCCACAGCGCGCCGTCCATGGTTGCGGCCAGCACCTCGCGGCACTCGGCTTCGCTGACCGCGAGCTGTCCTGTGGTGGCGGCGGCCTTGGCGTACGTCGTGCATGCATCGAGCCGGCGCTCGTCCCACTCGGCGAGCATCGCGGCGGCTGCGGGTTCGCTGGCGGCGGCGCCCTGCAGGGCCGTTAGAAGAGGAGCGATGCGACGGAACACCGCGGTGACGACGGCTGCGTGGCGTCCGAAGCGGGTGGCGAGGTCCGGTTCGGCGAGGACGGAATGGATCTCCGGTCGGTCCAGGAAACGGACGTCGTCCTCGTCGCCGCGGAAGCTGACGTACCAGACCTGGCGCAGCAGGGTGGGCTTGTTCCGGAACGCCGCGTAGACGGTCTCGACGGAGACACCGGCCGTCGAGGCGATCTCGGCGATGGTGGTGCGCCCGTAGCCCTTCGAGACGAACAGCTCGCGCGCCGCGTCGAGGATGCGCAGCCGAGTCTCGCCGGCCTGCTCCTGCCGCCGGGTCGAGTTGTAGGGCCTCTTGACGGATCTGGACATTGGATGCATCCTTACTGTATTGATAACAGTCATACTGTACCGGAGGTTGTGATGTCCACCGAAACCGAGCGGTTCCTCGCCGAGATGCTGCCCCGGCAGCGTGCCGCCGAGCAGGCGATCCACAATGGCGACGCCGAGCCTCGCATCGCGCTGTGGTCGCGCACGGACCCGGTCACCGTGTTCGGCGCGAAGATGTCCGCGTCCGGCTGGACCGACGTGGAGCCGATGTTCCGCACGGTCGCGTCGTGGTTCTCGGACTCGGCGGAGTACGAGTTCGAGGTCGCCGCGGCAGGCGCGAGCGGCGACCTCGCCTACACGATCGGCTTCGAGCACAACCAGGTGAAGGTCGACGGTCAGTCGCGGACCTACACGTTGCGCGTCACGCACGTCTACCGACGCGAGGACGGACAGTGGCGAGTCGTGCATCGGCACGCAGACGCTCCGCCCAGCGAGGACGCGCCGATCTGATCGCCGGTCTCCGGTTACCTGTGCGAGGCTCATGATGAGTAGTTCGTTGCCGTCGTTCCTGGCCGCCGACCCTGATGTCTATGAACACTTCATGGGTCGCTGGAGCACCCGGCTTGCGGAGCCCTTCCTCGAGTTCGCCGAGGTCGAACCGGGCTCGAGAGTCTTGGATGTCGGCTGCGGCACAGGCACCATCTCTCTCGCACTGGCACAGCGCGGAGCCACGACGGTGGGGGTGGATGCGTCCGAGTCCTACCTCGACGGCGCGCGTCGTCTCCGCTCTCATCCTGATGTCAGCTACGAGCACGGGGACGCATGCCGCCTGCCTTACGCCAGTGCCTCGTTCGATGCCTGCGTATCGACTCTTGCCATCGATGTCATTCCAGAGGTCGACCTGGTCGCCGCCGAGATGCTACGGGTCACCCGTCCGGGTGGGGTCGTGGCCTGCGGAACGTTCGATTTCTGGGGTGGCATGTCCGCGCTCGATCTCGTGCTGGACACGGGCGCGGTGCTGGATGAGGACATCCGGACCCTACGAGCGCAGATCAGAGCCCGGCCGATCGTGTGGGCGAACGGGCAGGCCAAGCTCTGGCGTCGGGCGGGACTCGTCGAGGTCGTGGAAGTGCCGATCGTGCTGAGCTTCGACTACCTCGGCTTCGACGACTACTGGTCGAGCTTCTCCACCGGCCCCACCAGGATCGCCCAGTGTCTGGCGACGATGCCATCCGATCGGCGAGGTGAGATCGAGCAGCTTGTCCGGGCCGGCTACCTGGCGGGCCTGCCGGATGGGCCCCGATCGTTCGCCGCTGTCGTCCGAGCGGTACGCGGGACCGTTCCCTGGTGACGGCTCCGTAGGCGGACGGCGTGCTCGGCTCATCACCATCGTCCCGATGACAGTCGGCGCGATCAGTCCCGAGCACGGACGTCCGCTTGCGGATGTCGACGGCAATGAAGCCCCGCCAGGAGAACCAGCGAGCAGCTGAGATGGCCGGGATGGAGGCAGATGCCTGCGCAACGGTGCCCTGAGACGCGGCGAAGGTGCACTCGTCACGTGCTCGGTGGGTGTTCTCGGTCGCGGTTCCGCCTTGGCCATGCTCATCCTGGCCGCCATGATCTTTGGGGCAGATCGACTTCCTGGAGGAGTAGGGATGGTCGCCCGTGCGGCGGACACGAGTCCTCTGGCCGAGCCTGCTGGCCTTGGGGCCACAGGGCTAGGCCAGCTCATCCGCTACCTGGCCTTCTTCTCCGTGCTGCTCTGGTTCGAGATCGTCGCCTGGCACTCGCCTCCGGGTGAGATCAGCTCGACGCACGGATCGGCCGCGGCTCCATGACCTCCCGGGCCAGGTTCTGGTCGGCCGCCGGATGCTCGACCAGTGCAAGGATCCTGGTCGCCATGAAGCGGGCCGTCCGGACCGGCGTGCCGCTGCGGGTCACCTCGGACACGGTGACGATGCCGCGCCCGGTCTCGATCTCGACCCGGCGTCCGTTGCGGGTCGCGACGATGTCGTAGGTGCGGACCTCTCCGCCCGCATCGATGACGATCTCCACCCGGTCACCACGCACACCTTCACGGTACTCCGGCCTCTGTGACGGCCACCGTTTCGATCTGGTGATGCGGGTCGGCACGCTCAACGTCTGCGCCCGGCACGCTGACTGGCCGCGTCGGCGCGAGGTGCTCAGTGACGGGTTGGGGCGGCTGCGGCCCGACGTGCTGGCCCTCCAGGAGACGGTGGCGACCTCGTCCTACGACCAGGTGACCGACCTGCTCGGCGACGACTTCCACGTCGTACACCAGGACCGCCGCGAAGCGGACGGCACCGGGTGCTCGGTCGCCAGCCGGGGGCCGGTGACGGTCGTTCGGGGACCGAGCTGCCCTCGACCGAGCGCGCCGATCCGGGGAGTTCGTCGCGCGGAGCACCGTCGTCGAGATCGCGGGCCCCGAAGGACCATTCCTGCTGGCGCACCACAAGCCGTCGTGGCGACCGGGCTACGAGCACGAGCGCGAGCTCGAAGCCGTGGCGATGGCCGAGTTCCTCGAGGAGGTGGTTGCCGCCCGGGACCTCCCCGTCGTGCTGGCCGGCGACTTCGACGCGGAGCCGACCTCGGCCAGCGTCAGGTTCTGGTCCGGCCGCCAGTCGTTGAAGGGCCGCAGCGTCGCCTATCGCGATGCCTGGGAGCTGGCACATCCCGGCACGGCCGGCCACACGTTCGCGGGCGGGAATCCCTTGATGAACGCCCGTTGGGGCGACGACCTCGATCGAAGGATCGA
>JALZCZ010000407.1 GCA_030862825.1 Actinomycetota bacterium
ATCGCGCACACGGTGGCGCCGAAGATGGCCTTCCGGGTGCTCAACATGGCCTACCACGTCTTCCCCGACTCGGCCGCGGCCAAGGGCCAGGTGACCGAGAGCGGCACCCGCGAGACGGAGCAGATCATGCTCGCCAAGGTCTTCAAGGGGATTCACTGGTAGCACGATCGCCTCCCGCGGGCTCGCGAGCGCGTGTCGATCGGACTGGCATCAGAATCCGGTCGAGGAGGGTTCGGCCCGGATCCGAACGAAGCGAGGAGCTGACCGACCCGTCTCGAGACCACGTCAGGTCACAGGTCTGGACCGGGTCTCCACCGGCCGCTCAGGGTCGGCGATCCAGCCGCTCCAGCTGCCGGGGTAGAGCGCCGCCCGGATCCCGGCGATCTCCAGGGCGATGATGTCGTGGGCGGCGGTCACGCCCGAGCCGCAGTACGCCGCCACCTCCGTATCGCCCGTCACGCCCGCCGCGGCATAGAGCGCGCGCAGCTCCTCGGCGCTGCGGAACCTGCCGTCGGCGCGCAGGTTGGTGGTCGTCGGCACGTTGACCGCGCCGGGGATGTGACCGGCCACCGGGTCGATCGGCTCGACCTCGCCCCGGTAGCGCTCGGCCGCCCGGGCGTCCACCAGCAGCGGCACTCCGAGCACCGCGTCCGCCTCGACCACTGGCATCTCGCCCGGACGGGCCTCGAAGTCGCCCGGTGCCGCGTCGACGACGCCCGCCTCGAGCGCCCCGCCCTCGCTCGCCCAGACCGACAGCCCCCCGTCGAGCACCCGCACGTCGGGGTGGCCGTGGAAGCGGAGCAGCCACCAGGCCCGGCCGGCCGCGTGGCCGGCCCAGTCGTCGTAGGCCACCACCGGCCGGTCGTTGCGCACGCCGGCCCGGCGCATGGCGGCCTCGAACACGCCGACGTCCGGCAGCGGGTGCCGGCCACCCGCGCCCGCCGGCGCGGCCAGGTCGCGCTCCAGGTCGACGTACACCGCCCCGGGGATGTGCCCGGCGGCGTACTCCTGTTCGCCCGGAGGGCCGCCCATCCGGTAGCGGACATCGAGCAGGGTGATGTCGTCCGGGGCCGCGGTCAGCTCGGCAGCGGAGATCAACGGGGTGCCCATGGTCTCATCCTGGCGCACGGGGGTGAACCACGATGCGCCGGACGTCGGCGCCCCGTGCGCGCCCTGCCCGCGCCTGCGTCCAGCCGCGGGGTGCCGCGTTGGCGGGCGTCGACTCCCTCACGGACGCCGTCGCGGCGACCCCGGGCAGCGCGCTGGTCGGCTGCCGGGGGACCTGATGTGGGGTGCGCGCGCCTGCTTCCCGGTCATCGGCAAACTCGTCGTCTACTGCGACCGCAGGCCATCCGCGAGGCGCGGCGCTGGCCCCTCGACGTGGGCGAGCGTGACAGGATGACGCCCCGTGGCTGAACTGCACTTCTTCACCGGCACCATGGACTCCGGCAAGAGCACTCTCGCGCTCCAGACCAACCACAACCACGCCGCCCGCGGCCGGGTGGGCCGGATCTTCACCGCCCACGACCGGGCGGGTGAGGCGACCATCTCGAGCCGGCTGGGGCTGACCCACGAGGCCCTCGAGGTCTCCGAGGACTTCAGCTTCTGGCGCTACGTCGTCGACGCGCTGACCCAGGGCGGCCGGATCGACTACCTGATCTGCGACGAGGCCCAGTTCTACACCCGCGACCAGATCGAGCAGCTGGCCAAGCTCGTCGACGAGCTGCAGGTCGACGTGTTCGCGTTCGGCATCCTCACCGACTTCCGCAGCGAGCTGTTCCCGGGCAGTGCCCGGCTGGTCGAGCTGGCCGACCGGACCCACGTGCTCCAGGTCGAGGCCCTGTGCTGGTGCGGCAAGCGGGCCACCCACAACGCCCGCACTGAGGACGGCGTGATGGTCGTGGAGGGCGAGGTGATCGTGGTGGGTGACGTCGACGGCAAGGACCACGCGCCGGCGCACGTCTCCTACGAGGTGCTGTGCCGCCAGCACCACCGCCGGCGCCTCACGGCGGCCCGAGCGCAGGCGGTCAGCCTGGCCCCGGAGCCGCTCCCGTTCGGCTGAGGGGGCTCTGTCGGCGGTTCAGTCGACCAGGAGGGGAATCATCATCTCGTCGGAGGTGAGCGATCCGTGCAGCCCGACCAGCTGGTTTTCGTAGGGGAAGTCGGTGGTCGAGACGACCGCGTGGTCGTCGCGACAGGCCACGATCACGTCGCCGAGCCGGGGCAGCACCGCCGCGTCCACCGGGCCGAACCAGCCGCGCCGGATCGCGGTCTCCCGGGTCATCACCTCGGCCCGGTCGCCCAGCACCTCTGCCCAGGTGGCGGCCAGGTCCTCGACCGCACCGTTGTGGCAGTAGAGGTGCCGGAACCTGGCCTCGCCGCCGAGCAGGGCGAGCCCGTCGCGGAGCTCGGGAAGCTCGTCGACGTCGGTGCGTGCCTCGCCGGGCGAGTCGATCATCCCGTGGTCGGCGACCACGAGCAGCCGCACCTCGGGGGGCAGCGCCTCGCGCAGCTGCTCGGCCTCGGCATCGATCATGGACAGCTGCATCAGCCATTGGCTCGACGAGACGCCCCACTTGTGGCCGGTCCAGTCGAGGTCGCCGTCGTAGAGGTAGGTCAGCGACGGGCGCTCCGCCGAGGCGGCGATGGCCGCCGCGATCCGCTCACCCACCCGGTCGGCCCCGACGAACTCGGCGCCCCGGTGGGCGGCCACCGTCAGCCCGGTGCCGTCGAACGCGCGCTTGTTGACGACGGTGACCGTCACCCCGGCCGCCTTGAGCCCGGTGAACGTCGTGGGATGCGGCTGCCACTCGATCGGGTCGACGTCCTGGTCCCAGAACAGGTGGTTGAGCAGCTGGTCGGTGCCCGGCACCCGGGCGGTGAAGCCGACCAAGCCGTGCGCCCCCGGCGTGAGCCCGGTGCCGAACGAGGTCAGGCTCGTCGCGGTCGTCGACGGGACGCCCGAGGTGCCCGCCTGCTGGCCGCCCCGGAGCGCGGAGAGGTACGGCGCGGCGTGGGCGTAGCGCTCCAGCAGCCGGTCACCGAGGCCGTCGACCAGGAACACGACGTACGCCGGCGCGTCGGGAAGCACCAGCCCGGACGTACCCGTCGGCACGGTCCCGACGGACACACCGAGCGCGGCCCCCACCGCTGGGACCACGTCGCCGAGCGACCGCTCGCCGTAGGCGGGCTCCTGGAAGGCGGTCACGCGTCGGACTGGGTCCGTGCCGAGAGCGACTCGGCGAAGGCCAGCAACCGGCTGACCGCGTCGGCACCGTCGGCAGCGGCCGAGACGCGCAGCGAGAAGTCGTCGGAGGCGACCACGCCGGTGTAGCCGTGGTCGGCCTCGCACTCAGGGTCGCTGCAGCCGGCCGGCTCGAGATCCACCCGGCTCACCCCGCCCCAGCCGATGGTCATCACGGCCTCCGCCGGCGCCTTCGGTCCCGAGGTGGGGTTGGCCGTCATCCGGGTCACCACGACCGACTTGACCGCCGACAGGCGGACCGCCTCGGTCGAGGTGGACGTGTAGGGCTCGGGCAGCAGGTCGTCGCCGGTGTGCTCGTCGGTGTGGGCCAGGATCAGCCGGCTCGGGGTCAGCACCACGACGCTCTGGTGGCGGCGTACTTCGTCACGCTCGAACGTCGGCTCGTGATGGACGAAGTAGGAGACCACCGGCTCCCCCGCGACCGCACCCTCGACGCTGTCTGTCACGACCTCCGGGTAGTAGCCCGTGCGGTCGATCGCGGACCGGAGCTCGCGCATCCGGTCGCGCTCGTCGTGGTGTGGTTCGGTCTGGCGGACGGGCCTGGGCATGACCGCAGTCTGTCACTCCGTCCCGAGGCGGGCGGCGGCGTACCCGGGTACTACTCGGCCACCGCCATCGTGGTGCCGAGGCCGATCATCATCGCGCCACCGGCGGCGCCGAGCTTGTCGAGGCGCGACGGCTTGCGCGCGAACCACCGCCGCGCCCTGCCCGCCACCGTCGCCCAGACACTGTCGGAGGCGATGCACATCACCCCGAAGACCAGGCCGAGCACGGCCAGCTGCGGGCCGGCCGCCGCAGAGTCGGAGGTGAACTGCGGCAGGAACGCCACGAAGAACACGATCGTCTTGGGGTTGGTGACGCCCACGACGAAGCCGGTGACCAGCGCCCGGCCACTCCGCTCGGGCTCCTTCTCGCCGCTGAGCAGCGCCAGGCGCGCGTCACCGCGGTGCCGGATGGCCTGGAGTCCGAGGTAGACGACGTACGCCGCGCCCACCACCTTGAGCGCGGTGTACGCCGTGGCGCTGGCCGCGACCACCGCGCCGAGGCCGATGGCGACCAGCAGCACCTGCACGGTGATCCCGAGCCCGTTGCCGACCACGGAGATCAGCGCGTCGCGCAGGCTGACGGTCAGCGCCCGGCCCAGCATGAACAGCAGGCTGGGTCCCGGCACCTGGATGAACAGGATCGACGCGACGAGGAACGCGACCCATTGGTTCGAGCTGGGCATGCCTCATGATGGCGGCGCCGGCTCCCCGGCGCTCCTGAATATTCGTTCCGCGGACCGCCGCTCGTGGATGGATCCCAGGTTCACCTGGGATCCCTGACGTTCTCGGGTGTTGCGATGGCCCATAACGTCCGGCGTACCAGGTTTACCTGGGATCCCTGCCCCCTGCCGAGGATCACTCCGGGATGGTGCCGCCGGCAGGGTCGGTCAGACGCCGGACGAAGAGGTCGGACCGCGGCTCGGCCACGTGCGCGACCCGGCCGGCCGCGGTGAGCACCGCGGCACCGTCGGGCGCGGCCAGCACCAGGCCCAGCTCGAGCGTGGCCAGCTGGGGGATGTCGTTCTGCAGCTGCGCGACGCGGGCGATCAGCCGCTCGATCTCGTCGACGTCGACGGTGTCGGCACCGCGGTAACCGAAAAGCATGGGCGAGCTCTTCACCTCCCGGACCATCGCCGCCGCGTCGCGGTCGCCCAGCGGCGGGATCCGGTAGGACTTGTCGGCCAGCAGCTCGATGACCGGACCCGAGATCCCGAACGAGACCACCGGCCCGAACAGCGGGTCCTCCACGCTCCGGATCGCCACCGGCACCCCGGGCGGAGCGTGCTTCTGCACCACGAACTGCGCGTTGTCGGGGTCGCGGATCAGGGCGGTCAGCGACTGCCAGGCGTCGCGCATCTCCGCGGCGGTGTCGATGTTGCGCCAGACATGCGCCAGGTCGGGACGCTCCCGCAGCGACTCCGCGGTTGCCTTGAGCACCACGTCCCAGCCCAGCGCCCGGCCCGCCGCCTGCGCCTGCCGCAGCGACGCGACCGGCCGCGACTCCCACAGCTCGATCCCGTACGCCGCCAGCAGCTCGGTGAGCTGCTCGGCCGTGAGCGTCGCGCCCTCGGGATGCGCGCTGAGCGCCTCGTTGACGATCCGCCGCGCGGTGGCCAGGTCGACCTCGGCGGGGTCGGGCGGCGGCCCGTCGGGGGTGCGCAGCCACACGGC
>JALZCZ010000429.1 GCA_030862825.1 Actinomycetota bacterium
CAGACGGCGAACTCCGGCGGGGAAACCTGACTGGGAAGGCTGAGCGACACGTCTTGGGCGGGGGTCACCCTACGACGTTCTTGAGCGCGTCACCGAGGGCGCCGGCCTCCTCGGCGTTGAGCTCGACGACGAGCCGGCCACCACCTTCGAGCGGGACCCGCATGACGATGCCGCGCCCTTCCTTGGTGACCTCGAGCGGGCCGTCGCCGGTCCGCGGCTTCATTGCCGCCATGCGGCACCTCTTCCCTGTGACTCAACCGAGAGCAGCCAGTCCTGCTCATACTGCGTCCTCATTATCCCCTATCGGACCGACCCCTCGCACCAGAGGGCCTACTCCCGTGAGACCGAACAGCGGCGACTGGTGACACACTCACCGCATGCACGCGCGGTCGGCTCTCTTCGACCTGTACGGCGACCACCTGCGCAGGCGCGGCAACGAGGCTCCGGTGGCCGCGATCGTGAGACTGCTGGCCCCGGTCGGTATCGCGGCGCCGGCCGTGCGGACCGCCGTCTCCCGGATGGTCGCGCAGGGATGGCTCGAGCCGGTCACGGTCGAGGGAGGCCGCGGCTACCGGGCGAGCGACCTGGCCCAGCGGCGGCTCGACGAGGCCGCCGACCGGATCTACCGCCGGCACGTGCCGGACTGGGACGGCACCTGGCACCTGGCCGTCGTCACGCCGCCGGTTGACCGCAGCACCCGCGCTCGGCTGCGCGCCGACCTGACCTACCTGGGATACGCCGAGCTCGCCGACCACGTCTGGGTCAGCCCGTTCGCACGCATCGAGCTGCCGTCGGTGCTCCAGCGCGGCGGGGCGGCGGCGCGCACGGGCCGGCTGGTCGACCCCGACCCGGACCCGGTCGACGCCTGGGACCTCGCGGCCCTCCGTGCGGCGTACGACGACTGGCTGGCCACCGCCGCGCAGCTGGTGACCGAGCACTCGGCCCAGCACTCGGAGCCCGACGAGGCGGCGTTCGCAGCACGGTTCCACCTCGTGCACGAGTGGCGGAAGTTCCTGTTCGCCGACCCGGGCCTGCCGCCCCAGCTGCTCCCCGGCGACTGGCCCGGGCACGAGGCGGCGCGGAGGTTCGCCAGCGAGGCCGAGCGGCTGCTCCCCGGCGCGGACCGCTTCATCGACCGCTGCCTCGCCTGATTGACTCCTCCCATGACCGCACCTGTTCTGCTCGACGTCACCGACGGCATCGCCACGATCACCCTCAACCGTCCCGAGGCGATGAACAGCCTCGACGTGGCGACCAAGGTGTTGCTGCGGGAGATCGTCCAGCAGGTCGCCGACGACCCCGCCGCCCGCTGCGTGGTGCTCACCGGCACCGGCCGCGCCTTCTGCACCGGGCAGGACCTCAAGGAGCACATCCAGCTGCTCAACAACGGTGGCAGCGACCAGCTCTTCACCACCGTCGAGGAGCACTACAACCCGATCGTCTCCACCCTCGCGGGCATGGCCAAGCCCGTGATCGCGGCGGTCAACGGCGTCGCGGCCGGTGCGGGTGCCAGCCTGGCGTTCGCCTGCGACCTTCGGATCGTCGCCGACACCGCGGGGTTCAACCTCGCGTTCGCCAACGTGGCGCTCTCGTGCGACACCGGGGCGAGCTACCACCTGCCGCTCCTGGTCGGTCGGGCCCGCGCGCTCGAGCTGCTCTACTTCCCGCGCACGATCAGGGCCGACGAGGCCGCCACCCTCGGCCTGGCCACCAAGGTGGTCACCGCCGACTCGCTGGCCGGTGAGGTCGGCGCGCTGGCCCGCCGTCTCGCGGACGGACCAACGGTGGCGCTGGGGGCGATGCGGCAGTCGGTCGCGTACGCCGCCGGCCACTCCTTCGCCGAGGCGCTGGAGTTCGAGGGCGCGATGATGCAGAAGACAGGCGCCACGGCCGACCACTCCGCCGCCGTCGCCGCCTTCGTCGCCAAGGAGAAGCCGGTCTTCGAGGGGCGCTGAGTCGCCCGACCCACCATGCAACTCAGTGTTCAGTCATCCATCAGGGTGCTTGAACACCCGGAAAGCTGATCCAACACTGAGTTACATGCGGCCTCGGTACGGCTCGGAGGTCGCGGTGAGGATGCCGTAGCGCGCCCTGAAGATCGAGAGCACCTGGGGCGGCGCGACGCGGGTCATCCGGCGCCGGCTCGGGTGAGCGCCGTACTCGACGGTGAGGGCGACGCCCGGGAAGTTGTGGTTGTACCAACCCGTCATCGTGCCGTGGCAGACCCCGCCGCAGTCGAGTCTCCGGGTCGGCAGGTTGAGCTTGTCGGCGACCCGGCGCGCGAACCGCGGCGACTTCGTGTCGGTGTCGACGCCGTTGAGCGGCTGGTGGAAGCTGAGGATGTAGTCGGGCCGCACCTCACGCAGGAAGCGCATCACCGCCCGTGTCTCGGGCTCCGACGCCGGTCGCGGCCCGGACTCGTAGTTGCCGTCGAGATCCGCCCAGCCGTAGGGGAAGTTGCGGTTGAGGTCGACGCCGCGCGCGTTCTTACGGGTGCCGCGCGCCAGTCCGTCGGGGTTGTACGCCGGCACGACCCACAGGTCGATGTTCCGGATCGGCGGACCGTCGCGCAGCGCCTGCAGGATCCGCCGCGTCGCCGGCTCGTTGCCGTGCATCGTCGAGAACAGCACCACGGTCGGTGCCGCCCGGTCGACCCCGAGGTGCCAGGCGAGGATCGGACGTCCGGCCACGGAGCGCCCGAGCACACGCTTGCCGATCACGGCACTCGCGCCGGGCTCGGCCGAGTCGGCCGTACGCGGCACCGCGAGACCCGCCGCCGCCAGCACGAGTGTGACGAGGGCGTGTCTGGCCAGTGCTGTCCGTCGCGAGCGTCGTCCAGCGCGTGCGCTGGCAAGGCGGCGACGCGCTGGCGGACGGGGCGTCTTCCGAGCGTCGGCAACGCCGCCAGCGTGCGTGACGGGCGGCGCGCAGCGGGACTCGAGGTGCCAGACACAGCCTTGACCGATGCCGAGACGCCTGGTCATCTCAGACGGCCGCCACGAGGTAGGCCCAGGTGAAGACCGAGACGCCGACGAGCATGCCGACGTGCGCCAGCACCGACAGCCCCGGGCCCTCCGACCAGGAGTCCTGGGTGGCCGCCGCCGCGTGCTTGCCGTGGCTGGGCAGCCAGCGGACCAGGATCAGCAGCCCCGTCCCGACCACGACCCACCAGAAGGCCAGCGCCACGATCCCGACGATGCTCGCGGCGTTCTCGCCGAGGGGCTCCTCGCCGAAGAGGTAGAGCAGCCAGCAGATGACGGCCAGCACGCCCGCGGTGGTGTGCACGGCGAGCAGTCGATAACCGACGTCGATGCGTCGGGCGGCCGAGTTCTTGCCCAGCCGTAGCCGGGTCAGCACGACCACCACCGCTGCCAGCGCGGTCAGGACGTAGACGATCAGCTCGGTCGACACGAGCCCGATCCTGTCAGATCAACGGGTCGTCGGCGCTCCGAGCGGGCCCGGGCAGCTCGCCGCGCCGGTCTGACTCCTCCTCGCGTTCGCGCGCCAGCCGGTCGAGCAGGGCGTCGACCTCCGACATCCGGTAGCCCCGGAACGCCAGCGAGAAGCGCACCCGGCGCAGGTCGTCGGCGGACAGCGGACCGGTCGCCGGTACGTCGGCGTCGGGCCGGTCGTCGTACGCCGGAGTGAGCGGCGCGCCCTTCCCGGCGGCCACCGCGGCCACGCCACCCATGGCCAGCACGATCAGGATCGCGAAGAACCACATCATCGCTCGGCCCGCCCCTGGATCATGACCTCCACCGCCTCGTCGACGTCGTCGGTGAGGATCAGCCGGTCGACGTCGGCCTCGGAGATCTTGCCGTCCGCCATCACCGTGTCGCGCAGCCAACCGAGCAGGCCCGACCAGTAGCCGGTGCCGACCAGCACGATCGGGAAGCTGGTGATCTTCTGGGTCTGCACCAGCGTCATCGCCTCGAACAGCTCGTCGAGGGTGCCGAGCCCGCCGGGCAGCACGATGAAACCCTGCGAGTACTTCACGAACATCGTCTTGCGGGCGAAGAAGTAGCGGAAGTTGACCCCGACGTCGACCCACTCGTTGAGGCCGGCCTCCCACGGCAGCTCGATCCCGAGCCCGACGCTGACGCCACCGGCCTCGCTCGCGCCTCGGTTGGCCGCCTCCATGGCGCCCGGCCCGCCGCCGGTGATCACCGCGAAGCCGGCGTCGACCAGTTTGCGGCCCACCTCGTCGGCCTGTGCGTACGTCGGATGGTCGACGGCCGTGCGCGCCGACCCGAAGACCGCGATCGCCGGGCCGAGCTCGGCCAGCGCGCCGAACCCCTCCACGAACTCGGCTTGGATCCGGAGCACGCGCCATGGGTCGGTGTGCACCCAGTCGGTGGGGCCGCGGGAGTCGAGGAGGCGCTGGTCGGTCGTCGTACCGTCCACCTGGTCCCGGCGCATGATCACCGGGCCCTTGGTCTTGGACTTCATGCCGTGCCCTCCAGCCAGGTGCGTAGCTGGCGCTCGCAGCGCTCGATGTGCTCGACGGGCACGTGCTCGTCCTGCTTGTGGGCGAACATCGGGTCACCGGGCCCGAAGTTGACCGCGGGCACGTCGAGCACAGTGAACCGCGCGACGTCGGTCCAGCCGAACTTCGGGTTCACCGGTCCCCCGACGGCGTCGATGAACGCCTTCGCGGCCGGGCGATCCAGGCCGGGGTGGGCACCGGGAGAGCTGTCGGTCACGGTCACCGCGAACCCGTCGAAGAAGTCGACCACGAACCGCTCGGCCTCCTCCTCGGTGCGGTCGGGGGCGAACCGGTGGTTGACCGAGACCACGCACTCGTCGGGGAGCACGTTGGTGGCGATGCCGCCCCGGATCCCGACCGCGTTGAGCCCCTCGCGGTACTCCAGCCCGTCGATCACCGGCCGCCGCGACTCGTAGGAGCCGAGGCGGGCCAGGATCTCGCCGGCGGAGTGGATCGCGTTGACGCCCTTCCAGCTGCGCGCGGAGTGGGCGCGCTCGCCCGTCGCCCGCACCTCGAACTGGAGCGTGCCCTGGCAGCCCGCCTCCACGACCGCGGCGGAGGGCTCCATCAGGATCGCGAAGTCCGCCCGCATCAGGTCGGGGTCGCTCACGGTGAGCTTGAAGAGACCATTGTGGTGCGACTCGATCTCCTCGCAGTCGTAGAGGATCAGGGTGAGGTCGCGGTTGGGCTCCGTCAGGTCGGCCGCCAGCTTGAGGATCACCGCGTCGCCGGCCTTCATGTCGCAGGTGCCGAGACCGTGCAGGATCCCGTCCTCCAGGCGCGATGGCAGGTTGCTGTTGATCGGCACGGTGTCGAGGTGGCCGGCGATCACCACCCGCTCGGCGCGGCCCAGCTCGGTGCGGGCGACCACGGTGTTGCCGTGGCGGATCACCGTGAGGTGGGCGAGCGGCCTCAGCGCCGCCTCGACCGCGTCCGCGATCCTCGCCTCGTTGTGGCTCACGGACTCGATGTCGACGAGCTGGCGGGTCAGGCTCACGACGTCGGCGGACAGGTCCAGGACGGGCACATCGGTCATGGCGGCTAGTCAACCAGCCCGAGGGATCCCCGGTCGGCCGGGGATTCCTCCACTTGTCGGGTGTCGCGATGGCCGACAAGTGGAGGGAGTGCCCCCCGAGTGGGGCTGACGTGGCGCCACCCTTCCCCAAAACTGCAACACGTTCTATATTTCGACTGCTCGCTCTCGCTCGCTGCTCGATCACCGAAGGAACCCGATGCGCAACGGAGTCGTCCTCTTCTCGTCCGACCGCGGGATCACCCCCGCCGAGCTGGCCAGGGCCGCCGAGGAGCGGGGCTTCGACACCATCTATGTGCCCGAGCACACCCACATCCCGGTCCGGCGGGACGCCGCGCACCCCGGCACCGGCGACGAGTCGCTTCCCGACGACCGCTACACCCGCACCCTCGACCCCTGGGTCTCTTTGGCCACAGCCGCGGCGGTCACCACGAAGATCCGGCTGGCGACCGCGGTCGCGCTGCCGGTCGAGTCCGACCCGATCACGCTCGCCAAGACCATCGCCACCCTCGACCACCTCTCCGGGGGACGGGTGACCATCGGCGCCGGCTTCGGCTGGAACA
Organism: Actinomycetota bacterium; assembly: GCA_030862825.1. Taxonomy (GTDB): domain Bacteria; phylum Actinomycetota; class Actinomycetes; order Propionibacteriales; family Nocardioidaceae; genus Nocardioides. The sequence continues at coordinate 6,083 of JALZCZ010000429.1, forward strand.
CCGACGAGCTCGAGGACCACCACGTGCCCGCGGCCAAGCGACGCACCGTGCTCCGCGAGTACGTCGAGGCGATGCGGGCGCTGTGGACCCAGGACGAGGCGGCGTACGACGGGGAGTTCGTGAAGTTCGGACCGTCGTGGGCCTACCCCAAGCCGACCCAGGCACACGTGCCGCTGATCATCGGCGCCGGCGGCGGGCCGAAGACCTTCGAGTGGATCGCCCGCACGGCCGACGGCTGGATGACCACGCCGCGCGAGGAGGGCATCGGCGAGAAGGCCATGGCCCTGAAGAAGGCCTGGGCCGACGCCGGCCGCGACGGTGAGCCCGACATCCGGGTGCTGATCGCCGCCAAGCCCACGCCGGAGAACTTCGCCGAGTGGGCCGAGGCCGGCGCCGGCGAGCTGATCTGGGGTGTGCCGGACAGGTCCCCTGACGAGGTGCTGGCCTACCTCGACCGGCTCGCGGCCCGCCTCTCTGGCTGACCCCCAGACCAGAAGTTGGGGGGGTCGTCCCTCATGCCCTGGGGTGCCCCGGGCGACCAGAGTCTTCCTCACCGGGCCGCAACGAAACGGCCCACCATCACTCGGAGGAACCTCTCATGTCCCGCACCCTCGGCCGCACCGGCCACACCATCCCCGCGGCACTCCTGGCGGTTGTCGTCCTGGTCGTCGCCCTGGCCGGATCGGCCACCGCGGCCAAGCTGATCACCGGCAAGGACATCAAGAACAACACGGTCACCACCAAGGACATCACCAACAGCTCGCTCAAGGGCGCCGACGTCAAGGACGGCTCGCTCGGCCCGGCCGACCTGTCGGCGAGCACCAAGAACGTGGTCCTGATCGATGACGGTTCCGACTTCAACCTGCCCACCTGCGACAGCACCGAGCTCGGGGCGTGCGCGCCCATCGTCTCGGTGGCCGTCCCCGCCGGCACCTGGCTGGTCACCGCGACCCTGACGATCGACAACTTCGCCGGCCCCGCCACCGAGATCACCAACCTGTGCGGGCTGCGGCGCGGCAGCGCGACCCTCGCCGAGTCGCGCACCCCCCTGGCCGCCCACGGCGACCCGGGCGAGGCGGAGTCGATCACCCTGCAGCACGTCGTGACCGGTGGCAGCACCGTCTCGCTCCGCTGCAGCGAGATGATCGGCGACAGCTTCCGGGTCAACAGCCCGACCCTCACCGCCCTGAAGGTCAGCTGACCCACGTCACCG
>JALZCZ010000453.1 GCA_030862825.1 Actinomycetota bacterium
GCTCGGACCCGGTCGACGCCTTCCACTCCGTGCCCATGTCAAGCAGGTTGACGAAGAAGTCGTTGGTCAGCGTGCCCGGTCGGTCGGTGAACACGCCGTGCGGTGACTGGCCATGGTTCGCGTTCAACGCGCGCATGCCGCCGACGAGAGCCGTCATCTCGGGAGCGGTCAACGTCAACAGGTTCGCCCGCTCCACCAGCCCGTGCTCCGCCGGCAGCTTGTCCCCGGCGCGGGTGTAGTTGCGGAACCCGTCGGCGGTAGGCTCGAGCACGGCGAAGGACTGCACGTCGGTCTGCTCCTGGGACGCGTCCGTGCGCCCCGGCGAGAAGGGAACCGTCACGTCGAACCCGGCGCCCTTCGCCGCCTGCTCGACGGCCGCACAGCCGCCCAGGACGATCACGTCGGCGAGCGACACCCTCGTGCCGCCGGACTGTGAGCCGTTGAAGTCCTGCTGGATCGCTTCGAGGGTTTGCAGTGCCTGGGCCAGCTCGGCCGGGTTGTTGACCTCCCAGTCCTTCTGCGGCGCCAGGCGGACCCTCGCCCCGTTCGCCCCGCCACGCATGTCGGTGCCGCGGAAGGTGGCCGCCGAGGCCCACGCCGTGGCCACCAGCCGGGAGACGGACAGTCCCGACGCCAGGATCGTGGCCTTGAGGGCGGCGACGTCCGCCTCGCCGATCAGGTCGTGGTCGACGGCCGGCACCGGGTCCTGCCACAGCTGGGGTTCGGCCACCCACGGGCCGAGGTAGCGATCGATAGGCCCCATGTCGCGGTGCAGCAGCTTGTACCACGCCTTGGCGAAGGCGAGCCGGAACTCGTCGGGGTTCTCGAGGAACCGGCGGCCGATCTTCTCGTAGTCCGGGTCGAAGCGGAGCGAGAGATCCGTGGTCAGCATGGTCGGCAGCTTGTTGGGGCCGCCGTGGGCGTCGGGGATGATCGCCTCGGCATCCTTCGCCACCCACTGCTTCGCGCCCGCCGGGCTCTCCGTGAGCTCCCACTCGTAGCCGAACAGGATCTCCAGGAAGCCGTTGCCCCACTGCGTGGGCGTGGTCGTCCAGGTGACCTCGAGGCCGCTGGTGATCGCGTCGGCGCCCTTGCCGCTGCCGTGAGCACTCTGCCAGCCGAGGCCTTGCGAGGTGACCGGGCAGCCTTCGGGCTCGGGACCGACCAGGTCGGCATCCCCGGCGCCGTGCGTCTTGCCGAAGGAGTGGCCGCCGGCGATCAGCGCGAACGTCTCCTCGTCGTTCATCGCCATCCGGCGGAACGTCTCGCGGATGTCGCGGGCGGCAGCTATCGGGTCGGGGTTGCCGTTGGGTCCCTCGGGGTTCACGTAGATCAGACCCATCTGCACGGCGCCGAACGGGCCGGCGAGCTCGCGGTCGCCGCTGTAGCGCTCGTCGCCCAGCCAAGTGTCCTCGGGACCCCAGAAGATCTCTTCGGGCTCGTAGACGTCCTCGCGGCCGAACCCGAACCCGAACGTCTCGAAGCCCATGTCCTCGAGCGCGACGTTGCCGGCGAGCACCAGCAGATCGGCCCACGAGATCTTCCGGCCGTACTTCTGCTTGACCGGCCAGAGCAGGCGGCGGGCCTTGTCGAGGTTGGCGTTGTCGGGCCAGCTGTTCAGCGGCGCAAAGCGCTGATGACCCTCGCCGGCCCCGCCCCGCCCGTCCTCGATCCGGTAGGTGCCGGCGGCGTGCCAGCTCAGCCGGATCATCAGGCCGCCGTAGTGATTGAAGTCTGCCGGCCACCAGTCCTGTGAGGTGCGTAGCACCTCGACGATGTCGGCCTTGAGCGCCTCGAAGTCGAGCGACTCGACCTCCGACTTGTAGTCGAAGTCCGGCCCCATGGGGTTGGTCCGCGAGCCGTGCTTGTGCAGGACCGAGACGTCCAGCTGGTCCGGCCACCAGTCCTGGTTGGTCCGCGGCCGGTGCACCTCGGCCGTCGGGGACTTGATGGCCGGGTTCTCGCTCTCGCTCATGTGCAACCTTTCGATGGTGTCTCGTTGGTGGGGACTGGTCAGGAACGGGTGGAGCAGGAGGGGCACGTACCCCAGTAGACGACCTCGGCTTCGTCGATCGTGAAGCCCTGGTCGTGGGCTGCCGTCAGGCACGGTGCGTCGCCCACGGCGCAGTCGACGTCGGCGATGGCCCCGCACGAACGACATACGACGTGGTGGTGGTTGTCGCCGACCCGCGACTCGTAGCGGGACACGGAGCCGGCCGGCTGGATGCGCCGCACCAGACCTGCAGAGGTCAGCGCCCGCAGCACGTCGTACACGGCCTGGTGCGACACCTCGGGGAGATCCCCGCGCACGGCACGGATGATCGAGTCGGTGTCGGCGTGTGGAGAGGCGTGCACCGCGGTCAGCACCGCCACCCGCGGACGGGTCACGCGCAGCGCTGCGTCGCGCAGCATCTGCTCGGCGTCGGAGATGGCGACCACAGCTGGAGTCTGTCGGGTTTTCTGGAATGAGTCAAGATTTCAGGATCGGACTCTCCGGCTTCATTCCCCGCGGCCCCGCGAGGCTTCCCTTGCGCAGAGACGGGCCGACGACGACGCCTCGGAGAAGGAGTGATCCAGTGAGACCGACCCAACAGATCATCGCGACGATGGCCGCGCTCAGACCTGCGCAGCGGGATCGGCCTTCCTGCCACGCGCCCAGGCCGGCGAAACCATGGATGGCGTCACCGCACCGGTGACCGCGTCGGCGTGCGGTTCTTCAACAACGGCAACCCTGCCGTTTCCAGCAGGCAGGCCCACAGTCCGGCGGGCTCGAGCTCGGGGGCTCAGCGCCAGCCGAGCTCGGGCGCCACGTCGCGCAGCAGGGTGTCGAGGACGTGCACGTTGTAGTCGACGCCCAGCTGGTTGGGGACGGTCAGGAGCAGTGTGTCGGCGGCCGCGATCGCCTCGTCCTGGGCGAGCTCCTTGATCAGCTGCTCCGGCTCCCCCGCGTAGGTCTTGCCGAACCGGGCGTTACCACCGTCCAGGAAACCGACCTGGTCCTGGCTGGCGGTCTCGCCGCCGAAGTAGGCGCGGTCCAGGTCACTGACGATCGGGAAGATGCTGCGGCTCACCGAGACCCGCGGCGTGCGGGTGTGCCCTGCCGCCGTCCAGCCGTCCCGGAACCGCTGGATCTGCTCGGCCTGGAGCTGGTGGAACGGCACGCCGGTGTCCTCGGTGAGGAGCGTCGAGCTCATCAGGTTCATGCCCTGCTCGGCCACCCACTCCGCCGTACGCCGGGTGCCGGCTCCCCACCAGATCCGGTCGCGCAGGCCGGGCGAGTGCGGCTCGATCCGGAGGAGGCCGGGCGGGTTGGGAAACATGGGACGCGGGTTCGGCCGGGCGAACCCTTCGCCCCTGAGCACGTCCAGCAGGACCCTGGTGTGCTCGCGGGCCATGTCGGCGTGGTCGGAGCCCTCAGCGGGCTCGTGACCGAAGTAGCGGAACCCGTCGATCACCTGCTCCGGTGAGCCCCGGCTGATGCCGAGCTGCAGCCGGCCGCCCGAGATCAGGTCGGCGGCACCGGCGTCCTCCGCCATGTAGAGCGGGTTCTCGTAGCGCATGTCGATCACGCCGGTGCCGATCTCGATCCGGCTGGTCCTGGCACCGACCGCGGCGAGCAGCGGGAACGGCGAGGCGAGCTGCTGGGCGAAGTGGTGCACCCGGAAGTACGCACCGTCCGCCCCGACCTCCTCCGCGGCGACGGCGAGGTCGATCGACTGGGTCAACGCATCAGCCGCAGACCGTGTCTGCGAGTGCGGCGACGACGACCAGTGTCCGAAGGACAGGAACCCGATGTTCTTCATGCCACCTCCAACGCAAGTTGAAGCGTCAATCTTCCATGGTCCCGGGCCCGGACTGCTGCTCGTGGCCCGTCATCCTCCCGACGGCGCGACCGTGCGGCCGGAGTCGGCGCCTTTCGGGAGCACGCCGACGTGTGGTCGGCTTGATCTTCGTTGGTCGAGTAGCGAGCGCCAGCGAGCGTATCGAGACCTGCTCGACCCGCCGGTGGTTGAGGTGTGAGGAGCGTCAGCGACGAACCTCGAAACCCCTGTGGTTGACACGGAGGCTCGCCTGTGGACACCTCCACTCCGACTGTTGCCCGACTGTGAGTTCGAACCCCGGTCATGCACAGCATTTCGAGGCCGGAATGTCGGTGGCAGGTGCCGGGATGGGTGTCATGAGCAGCAGCACATCGACCATCGACCGGGGCCACCCGATCACCGTCGCTGCTGCCGACCTCCATGCGATCCTCGACCAGCCCGAGGACCCGTCGACCTGGTCGATGACCGACAACGACTCCCGGTGTCAACGGGCGGCCTGGCCGGGGCAGTCCTCAGGCTGCTGCCAGTCGTCCCCGTGCTCCTCGATGAGCGCCCGCGCCCGGGAGCGGCCGAGGTTCCACTCCAGCCAGTCGTCGTGCTCCCGGTCGTCGACGCCGAGAGCGCACCTGGCGAGATCGGGAGGCAGCTTCGCGAGCTCGGGAAGGGCGTCGTCGGAGAGACCCTCGAGGTAGTGCCAGTCCACCTTGCCGGTGGCCTCGTAACGATCGAGGTTCTGGCGGGCGATCCACGCATCCGGGTTGATGGCGGCGAGGCCGAGCAGCAGCGCCACTCCGCTGAAGAGCCCGAAGCGCGGCAGCCAGGACGCGCGCAGTGCCACGCCGCCGGCCATCGTGGCGAGCACCAGCACTCCCAGCCAGCCCTCGAACAGGTCGACGAGGAGGCGGAGCCGGGTGAAGCCGTAGGCGTCCTGGTAGACGTGCATCCGGTAGAGCGCGGAGGCGACGACGACCAGCGTCAACGCACACAGCAGTCCGAGCGACGCCCGGATCCAGGCCCGGTCCTCCGACGTGTCCCGTGTCGCCTTGCGCATCGCCGCCCACACCACCAGGAGGGTGAGCGCGGTGGCCACCGTCAGCTGTCCGAAGCCCTGGTGCACGTACTCGGCGTAGGTCAGCCCGGTCGTACGCTCCAGATAGTCGTGGCCGCCGAAGATCACCGTCGCCTGCGCCACCAGGAAGACGACGAACACCGCGTCGACGACCAGCACCGGCGCCAGCCACTCGAACCGGTGCGCAACCGGCCGCGCCGCACGATCGCCGCGGTCGACCGCGGGCGGATTCAGGGCGACGTAGGAGCCGGCCAGCACGACGCCGCCGACGAACACGGCGACGAACGCTCGGAAGGGCAGGTCCTCCGACCCGACGTCGGGCACCAGGGCGCCGACCCACTCCGCGAACAGCGCGTCGGCCGAGGCGAACAGCACCGCGAACACGGTGACGCCGAGCACCGACCACAGCGCCGTGCGCAGCAGCGCCGCTCCGCTGCCCAGGCCCGTGATCGCCCGCAGCGTGCGGCCGAGCCACGGCAGTCCGCGCAGGCCGGCGAGCGGCCAGGCGAGGCAGGCAAGGACGAACGACGGCACGGTGCGGCCGCGGACCAGCGCGACGGCGCACAGGACGGCGCCGGCGAGCAGGCAGAGCACGGCGATCCACTCGGCGTCCCGGACGACGCCGACGGCCGCCAGCGCCACGCACAGGCCGCCGCAGGTCAGGGTGAACGGGTCGCGCCAGTTGCGGCTCGCGATGAGCAGGACACCACCGGCCGCGACCAGCACGAGGAACATGCCCAGCCCCAGGTCGCGGAAGGGCAGCACCACGCCCGCGAGCACACCCACACCCAGCGCGCCGAGCAGGACGGGCACGTTGCCCCCAACGGAACGGTCGGGCCAGAAGTCGCCGAACGTCGTGTCGGTGATCGACGGAACGGCCGGCGGGTCCGGGGGCGGCGATGGGGCGGTTGCCACGGAGGGAGCGGTCACGGGGGTCTCCTGCTGCCGGGGGCGGGTGGGGTCGAGCGGGAGGTCGGCGCGGATGCGGGCGCCGCGCCCACCCGGCTCGGGGTGGGTGAAGCCGATCGTGCCGTCGTGGAGGTCGGTGACCCAGCGCGCGATCGCGAGTCCCAGGCCGGTCCCGCCACCACCGTCGACGTCGCTGAGGGTCCCGAACCGTTCGAAGGCGCGCTCGCGGTCGGCCGGCGCCACGCCGGGACCGTCGTCGGCGAGCTCGAGCAGCCAGCGGTCGCCGACCGACCGGGCCCGCACGGTCACCGTTCCGCCCGGCGGGCTGTGCCGCGACGCGTTGTCCAGCAGGTTGGCGACCAGCTGGCGCAGGCGGGCGGGGTCGCCCTGGACGGTGAGGTCGGGCGGGCTGACCTGGACGACGTACGAGACGTCGCGACCACCGACCCGCGACTCGGCGACGGCGGCCTCCAGCAGCGGCGCGACCTCGACGTCCTCGCGGGCGAGCGGCGCCTTGCCGGCGTCGACCCGTGAGAGGTCGAGGAGGTCGGTGACCAGACCGGTCATCCGCTCACCCTGGTCCAGGGCGGCGCGGAGCGTCGCGGGATCGGGATCGGCGAGGCCGTCGACCAGGTTCTCCAGCAGTGCGCACAGCGCGGTCAACGGCGTACGCAGCTCGTGACTGACGTTGGCGACCAGCTCGCGGCGGTGCCGGTCCACTCCGGCCAGCTCCTCGGCCATCCGGTTGAAGGCCCGGGCCAGCTCGCCGATCTCGTCGCCCGACGTGGCCGTGACCCGCACGGCGTGGTCCCCTGTCGCCATCCGACGCGCTGCCGCGGTCATCTCGCGCAGCGGCGAGGTCATGCCGACCGCCAGCAGCTGGGTGACGGCGAGCGCGAGGGCGATGGTGACCGGGATGCTGAGCCAGATCGGCACGCCGCCGGCGGAGCCGATCGTGGCGACCACCGAGGCGACGGTGACGCTGGCCGCCACCAGGAGCCCCAGCTTGACCTTCACCGAGCGGACCGGGTCGAGCGCCCGGACGCTCATCCGCGCGTACCCGTCTCGAGCGCGTAGCCGACCCCGTGCACGGTGCGCACCCGGCCGGCCCCGATCTTGGCGCGCAAGGCCTTCACGTGGCTGTCGACCGTACGGGTCCCCGACGCGCCGGGCCAGCCCCACACCTCGGCGAGCAGCTTCTCCCGGGTGAGCACCTGGCCGGGGTTGGCCGCCAGGCACAGCAGGAGGTCGAACTCGGTCGGCGTCAGGTGCACCTCGTCGTCGGCCGCCCACACCCGGCGGGCGCCAGCGTCGATGCGCAGGCCGCCCAGGTCGGTCGCATCCCGGCCGACCAGCTCGGCGGCCCGGTCGACCCGGCGCAGCAGCGCGGCCACCCGCGCGACCAGCTCGCGCATCCGGAACGGCTTGGTCAGGTAGTCGTCGGCGCCGACTCCCAGACCGACCAGGATGTCGGCCTCGTCGTCACGTGCCGTGAGCATCAGCACCGGCACCGGTCGGACCGCCTGGATGCGTCGGCAGACCTCGTGCCCGTCGAAGCCGGGGAGCATCACGTCGAGCAGCACCAGGTCAGGGTCGTGGGCGGTGAACTCCGCCACCGCTCCGGGCCCGTCCCACGCGCGTACGACGTCGTAGCCCTCCGCGATCAGCCGGTCGGTGACCGCGCCATTGATGACGGGCTCGTCCTCGACCACGAGGATCCGGCGGGTGGGACGGGTCATGTGCTGAGCGTAGGAGCCCGTCCGGTCGGGGATCGGGGACGACTCGTGAAGATCCTGTGCAGGTTGCGACGCCGGACCGAGCCTCAGCACACGGCGATGACGTCGCCCTCCGCGGCGAACCGGACCGGCCGGCCGTCGGGTGTGCGACCCCGGCGCGAGGCCAGTGCGTCGACCTGGGCATCTGTCCGGTCGGGGTGGTGGTGGAGGAGGACCAGCTCGCGCACCCGGGCGCGATCGGCGTAGTCGACCGCCGCTTCGATGGTCGTGTGTCCGTAGTCGTCGGCCCGCGCCGTCTCCGACGACGTGAACTGACCGTCGTGCAGGAGCAGGTCCACGCCGGACACCAGGTCGATCCCGTCCCGGTCGCCAGGTGCGGTCAGCAGGTGGTCCGGGAGATAGGCGGCGCTGGCCCCGTCGGGACCGGTCAGCCGGAGACCGTACGTCGGCCCGCCCTTGTGCCGGATCCGGTCCGCCGTCACCTTCAGCCGGCCGTCGGCAAGCTGCAGGGGACCGGGCAGCAGCGGCACGAACTCCCACTGCCCGAGCAGGCCCTCCGGCCCGATCGGGAAGTTGGGAGGAGACATGGTGCGGGCGAACCTCTCGACCGGGTCGTCGCGCTCGGACCCCACCGGAACGTGCAGCCGGACCACGGCATCCGGGTGGTCGACCGCGGCCGAGAACGGCAGCCCCTGCACGTGGTCCCAGTGCAGGTGCGTGAGCACCAGGTCACCACGGAACGGAGCGCCTCCGAGCAGGCGTGACATCGACCGGAGACCGGTGCCTGCGTCGAGCACCAGGGCGGGAGGCTCGTCGCCGACGGACGCGGCAACACAGCTGGTGTGTCCGCCGTAGCGGACGAAGTCGGCGCCCGGAGCCGGGGTGGATCCGCGCACGCCGAGCAGGGTGAGCCTCACGCATCCTCGCGGTGGTGCATGGTCGCCAGACTCGTCAGCGCCTCCCGGTCGATGGCGTCGGCCGGCGCGGCGGCGACCCGGACCGGGGTCAGCGCCTTGAGCGTCGCCGTCCGTCGTGTGTTCTCCAGGATCGCTCGTTCACCGAGCACGGCGCCGGGTCCGACGACGCCGAGGGCCTGACCGTCGACGATCACCGACAGGATCCCGTCGAGGACCAGGTAGAGCTCCTTGCTCCACTCCCTCTGCTCGACCAGCGGGCTGCCAGCGGCGAGCGAGCGAACCTTCGGCTTGTGGGCGCCGTGCATCAGCAGGCCCGACAGCTGTCGTTCGAGCTCGCTCTCGGCCTGGGCCACGATCACCGGAGAGTCCTGGTCGCCCCAGGGCGTGGCCTGCCAGGACTGCTGGCCGAGCCACGACGACCAGTCCGCGACGCCCGCCTTGAGCGCGATCGCGTCGTCGCCGTCGTAGACCCAGTGCCGGGGGAACGGGCTGGCGCCGGTGAGCTCGACGTCGGACCGGCCGTCGGCGTGCAGGGTCAGCCGCAACGTGGTCCACACCAGCGGCGACTGCAGCCTGACGTACGGCGGCTTGGAGATCTTGCGCGGCAGCGGCAGGGCGGTACGTCCTCCGGACGTCTGGGTGAAGCGCACCCAGCCGTCGCCGGTCTCGGGGTCGGGGCGGCGGTCGGGCATGGTGACGGCGGCGAAGGTGACCCCGGCGCCGCCGATCTTGACCGTGGTGGATCCCATGACCACGCCACCGTCCTGGCCGCAGTCCACCACCCGGCCCTCATCGAACTCGGCCCAGCCAGAGACCAGGTTCGCGAACCGGAAGGCGTCGGCGTCGCGCATCCCGTCAAGGTCGGTGATCCGCGCCGGCGGCGGCGCGTCGTAGTGGCTGAGGCCGGTCGAGAAGGCGCCCTTCATCATTCCTTTGACGGCCTCGGAGGGGATCCAGGACACCGACGTGGCGTGCGCGGTCACTCGGGTGGTGCTGCTGGCGATGGACATGACATCGACGGTAGGGACGTCCGGCCGACGGTGGCAGTGCGCCTTCCTGTCTCTTCGTGGTGTGGCTACCACCCCCTCGGAAGTGGTCCTGCCCGCCTGTCGCTCGGCGGTCCCGTGTGACGGAATGGTCGGGTGCCGTCCGACGACCCAGCCCACCCCGACGCGATCACCGTCGTCCTCGCCGATGACAACCTGATCGTCCGCGAGGGCGTCCGCGCCCTGCTGGCACGCGAGTCGACGGTCGACGTCGTGGGCGTTGCCGGCGACTACGACGAGCTCGTCGAGACCGCCACCCGGTTGACCCCCCAGGTCGTGGTGACCGACATCCGGATGCCGCCGACCTTCCAGAGCGAGGGCATCGAGGCCGCGCGCGAGATCCGCAAGCGGCTCCCGGGCACGGCCATCGTCGTGCTCAGCCAGTTCGACAGCCCCGAGTACGTCATCGAGCTGCTGTCGGACGGCGCGGCCGGTTACGCCTACCTGCTCAAGGACCGCGTGGCCGACGGCGACCGGCTGGCCCGCGCGATCCGCGAGGTCGCGACCGGTGGCTCGATGCTGGACCCGGAGATCGTCACCGCCATGGTGTCCCCGGCCCGCTCGGAGGGCAGCCTGACCGCCGCGCAGGATGAGCTGCTCCGCCACGTCGCGGAGGGCCGCCCGGTCAAGGCGATCGCCGCGCAGACGGGCTCGACTCCCGAAGCCGTCAACGACGCCATCGAGCACCTCTTCCTGGTCCTCGCCACGGACGCCTCGACCGGCCGCACCGACGCGTTGCGGCGGCTGCGGATGCTGCACACGGCGATCCTGAATCGCGAGGAGCAGGGCCAGACACTCTCCCGCCTCCTCCCCGGAGGCCTGGCAGACAAGCTGCGAGCCGACAAGGGGTCGGTCGACCGCACCGAGCGGCTCGTGGTCACCGTGCTGATGTCCGACGTACGCGGCTATTCGACGATCGCCGAGTCCGCTGACCCGACGCTGCTGGCAAATCAGCTGAACGCGCATCGGCGCGAGATGAACGCTGCGATCATCGGTGGAGGAGGGACCGTCATGCAGTACGTCGGAGACGCCGTCATGGCCGTCTTCGGCGCGCCGAATCCTCGCCCCGACCACGCCGCCGAGTCGATCCGCGCCGCCGCCGACATGCATGCCCGGCAAGCCGCCCTCGACGACCAGTGGGCGGCCGATGGTCTGCAGCCGTTCGGGCTCGGGATCGGCCTCTCCACCGGGGAGGTCGCCGCTGCCTACCTCGGCAGCACCGAGCGGGTCGAGTACACCGTCGTCGGAGACGTCGTGAACCTGGCCCAGCGCCTGCAGGACCTGGCCCGCCCCGCCGGCACCACGGTCGCCTCCGCCGCCACCCTGACCGCCGCCCAGGGACGGCCCGACGTCGTCGGGGACGGCTGGGTCGACCTCGGCGCACGTGAGGTCAAGGGCCGGGTCAACGCGGTCCAGGCCTTCGCTCTCTATCCCAGTGGCTCACCCGACACTCCCACCTCAGCGACCGAGGGATGACTGACATGACGATCGACGCCCCATCGACACACACCGACGTCGCCGTGAAGGTGCGCGGCGCCCGTCGCACCTTCACTGCCGACCTGGCTCCGGTCCGCGCGCTCCGCGGACTCGACCTCGACATCGCCGCCGGAGAGTTCGTGGCAGTCACCGGGCCGTCGGGGTGTGGCAAGTCCACCCTGCTGAACGTGATCGCCGGTCTCGACCAGCTCGACGAGGGCACGATCGAGGTCGACGGGGAGCGCGTCGACGACAAGAGCGAGGCCTGGCTGGCGAAGTTCCGGCGGCACCACGTCGGCATCGTCTTCCAGTTCTTCAACCTGTTCGACGGCGTCAGCGCCACCGAGAACATCGTGCTGCCGGCGGTGCTCGGCGGGATGAAGCGCAAGGCCGCAGTGGCCCGCGCCCATGAGCTGCTCGACCTGCTGGGTCTTTCCGACCGGCGCGAGCAGGTCCCGGCGATGCTGTCCGGAGGCCAGCGGCAGCGCCTCGCGATCGCCCGCGCCCTGGTCAACCGGCCGACTCTGCTGCTCGCCGACGAGCCCACGGGCGCGCTGGACACCGAGGGCGGAGCCGAGGTCCTTGAGCTGTTCCGCAGGCTGCACGGCGAGGGCCAGACCGTGATCATGGTGACCCACTCGCCCGAGGTGGCCGCGGGAGCCGACCGTCAGGTCGCGATGCGCGACGGACGGCTGGACTCCGACTCGCTGAACGCCACCGGCGTCGTCGCCATCTGACCGACTCCTGTCATGACCGTGATCTGGGCCTGGGCCCGTTTCGACCTCCGCCGCCGATGGCGCTCGCTGGTCGTGCTGGCTCTGCTGGTCGCCGTCACGTCGGGCCTGGTGATGACGGCGATGGCGGGGGCCCGACGCGGAGGCTCGGCCGTCGAGCGGCTGCTCGAGGACACATTGCCGGTGGACGCGGCGGTTCCTGCAAACCTGCCCGGCCTGGACTGGGCACGGTTCGATGATCTGCCGTACGTCGAGGCGCGCGCGGGTTTCCTGGGCGTGCCCATCCGCAGTGACGAGATCGCCTTCGAGGACTGGGGTATCTGGACCCTCGACGAGTCGTTCTTCACCACCATCGAACGCCCCATCGTGCTGGCCGGCCGTCCCTACGACCCCGCGGCCCCCGACGAAGCGGTGGTGACCCAGCGCTTCGTCGATGAGCACGGGAAGGGGGTGGGCGACACCGTCGAGGTGACCCTGCCGAGCGCGGCGCAGGCCCAGCACATCGACGAGACCGTCGACATGTCCACGCTCGACGGACCGACCGAAGAGCTGCGAATCGTCGGGGTGCTGCGCAGTCCGTGGTTCAGCGACAGTGACGAGCTGCCGCGCGGCGCGATCGCGACGACTCCAGCGTTCCTGTCCACCCACCTCGAGAACCTCCCGCCCGTGGTCACCCTCGACACGGTCAACTCGCTGTTCCGGCTGGAGAACGGGGCGGCCGACATACCCCAGCTGCGCAAGGACATCCGGCGGATCACCGGCAGGGCCGACATCGACGTCTGGGACATGGAGGACCGGTTCTACCGGCCGGCGATGACCTCGGCGACCTTCGAGGCGCGTTCGCTGATGGCGTTCGGTCTCGCTGCTCTCCTCGCCGCGTTGTTCCTCGTCGGTCAGGCATCGGCGCGGTCGGCCGCGCTCATCACCTCCGAGCTGCAGACCGCTGGGGCGATGGGGATGACGCCCCGGCAGCGGGTCGCCTCTTCAATGGTCGCCAACGTGCTGGCCGCCCTGGTGGGCGCGGCGTTGGGCGTGGCCGCGGCGATCGTGGCATCTCGCTGGTTCCCCATCGGCTCGGTGAACGTGATTGAGCCGGACCCGGGCGTCGACATCGACTGGCTCGTGCTGCCGTCAGGTTTCGTCGCCACCGTGCTGGCGGTCGGCGCGTTCGCGTTCTCGGGCGCGGCCCGCGAGGCGCGGAGCAAGGACGACGCTCCGGTCCTCCGGCCTTCGAGCGTGCCCGCTCTTGTCGCGCGGACGCCCGCACCCGTTCCGGTGCTGGTCGGCGCCCGCTTCGCGCTCGAGCGCGGGCGGGGACACGGTGCACTGCCGGTTCGACACGCGCTGCTGGGCGCCGTGGTGGGGGTCCTCGGAGTGATCGGCGCACTTGTCTTCTCGCACGGCGTGGACGACGCGATCGACCATCCCGAGCGGTTCGGCCAGACCTTCCAGTCCGACGCCTGGGTCGGGGCCAACGGCCAGGCATACGCCCCCGTGGAAGAGGTCCTCGACATCCTGGCCGAGCTCGACTACGTCACCGGCGTCAACGACGGCCGACAAGGGGTCGCGACCGTGGCCGGGGACGACGAGTCCGTCACGCTGTGGTCGTACTCAGGCGGGGGGAAGCCGCTCCGAGGTGTGGTCGCGGACGGTCGCCTTCCCGAGTCCGCAGGCGAGATCATGCTCGCCAGCCGCACCGCCGAGCGCCTCGACGTCGGGGTGGGCGACACCGTCGAGCTGCGCGGCAGTCGGGACGCGCGCCAGGCCACCGTGGCCGGCGTCGGCTTCGTCCCCATCGGCGCCCACAACAGCTACAGCGACGGTGGTTGGGTCACCAACGACGGCTACGACGCTCTCTTCACGGGCTACAAGTTCCGCGACATCCTGGTGGCCGTCGACGGAGCAAATCCGGAGCAGGCGTCCGCACGGCTCAACGACGACGTGCCGGTGCTCGCGGAGAGCGGCTTGGCCTTCGCACCGCCCCAGGTCGCGACCACCGTCGACCAGCTGCGCCAGGTACGCCGTCTCCCCCTCGCCCTGGGTGGTTTCCTCGCCCTGCTGGCAGCGGGCGCGGTCGGGCACGCCGTCGCGACCGCCGTACGACGTCGGGTTCACGACCTCGCCGTGCTACGTGCCGTCGGGATGACCCCGTGGCAGTCCCGCTTCGTGCTCGTCAGCCAGGCGGGCGTGCTGGTGCTCATCGGACTGCTCTTCGGCATACCCCTCGGCCTGGCTGCCGGCCGGACGGTGTGGCGGATCGTCGCCGACTTCGTGCCGCTCGCCTACGTCCCGCCCACCGCGTTGTGGGCACTAGTCCTGGCGGCGCCGCTGGCCCTGCTCCTCGGCAACCTCCTCGCCGCACTCCCCGCCCGTCGGGCGACCAGCACGTCCATCGCCACGATCCTCAGGACCGAATGATGAGCGCGATCGCTGCCTGGACCCGGCTCGACCTGCGCCGCCGCTGGCGGTCGCTGGTGGTGCTCGCGCTGCTGATCGCGGTGGCAGGCGGCACCGTGATGACCGCCTTCGCTGGCGCTCACCGCGGCGCCTCGTCGCTCGACCGGCTCTCCGAGAACACGCTGCCGCTGGACGCGATGGCGCTCCCGAACGAGCCGCACTTCGACTGGGCGCCTTTCCGTGAGCTCGACTACGTCGTGGCGATGACCGGGTTCGCCCTGGGCACCGGGCCCGCGGTGGAGGGCATCGGCGGCGAGAGCCTCGACTTCCTCCACGTCGACGACGAGTGGGGGCGCACGATCGAGCGGCCGGTGGTGCTAGAGGGCCGCCACTACGACCCGGAGGCGGTCGACGAGGCAGTGATGACGCCGGCCTTCGCTAAGCACTACGACGTGGAGGTGGGCGACGTGCTTACCGCCCACCTGGCCACCCCGGAGCAGGCCGACCTCGGTCAGGACTCCGTCCCCGAGGAGGAGTTCGCCGGGCCGAGCATCGACGTCACCGTGGTGGGCGTCATCCGTTCGCCGTGGTTCATCGACCGGCCGGGCTCGTCCGGCGCTTTGACGATCTCGCACGGGATGTTCGCCACGTACCGCGACAACATCATGGGCATCGGGGGCAACAGCTCCTGGGCCAATGCCCTGTTCCGGCTGGAGAACGGCTCCGCCGACATCCCTCGGCTGCGTGGTGACCTGAAGCGGATCGCAGGCCGGGAGGTCGATGTCGAGGACTTCGGTGCCGGCTTCAGGGAGATCGAGCGCAACCTCGACTTCGAGGCGCGCTGCCTGATGGCGTTCGGGCTCGCCGCGCTGCTCGCCGGCGTGGTCCTGGTCGGCCAGGCGATCGCCCGCTACGCGGCGGCGGAGGCCAACGAGCTACGCACAGCCCGCGCGCTCGGGATGACTCCGCGGCAGACCGTCCTGTCGTCGGTGACGGGTCCGTTCGTGTCAGCGGTGGTCGGCGCCGGCGTGGCCATCGCGCTCAGCATCGGGGCGTCGCGGTGGTTCCCCATCGGTAGCGCGACCGGCATCGAGCCGGCCCCCGGCCTCGACGTCGACCCCGTGATCCTGGTCCTCGGTGCCCTCGTCGTGGTCGCCCTCGCCACTGCCGGGGCTGCAGTGAGCGCCGTGCTGAGCTTCCGAGCAGCGGCGGGCGGCCCGGCACGACGCTCACCGGTGGCCACTGTCGTCTCGACCGCCGGATTCCCCGTCTCCGTCGTGATCGGCACCCGGTTCGCGCTCGAGCGGGGTCTCGGTCGGGCCAGCGTGCCGGTGCTCCCCGCTCTGGTCGGCGCCGTGGCGGGCGTGCTCGGCGTCGTGGCGGCGTTCTCCTTCTCGCACGGGGTGGACGACGCGATCGATCACCCCGAGCGCTTCGGAATGACCTACCAGGCGGTCGCGTTCGGCGGCTACAACGACGTCGAGCTCCTGCCTCTTGCCGAGCTGGGCGAGACGGTGCGGACGCTCGACTACGTGACCGGGGTCGACCACGGCCGCTTCAACACAGCCACGGGTCCCGACGGTCAGGCCTCGGTCGACCTGTGGTCCTACGAGCCCGGGGAGAAGGCACTCCCCACGGTCGTCATCGAGGGCCGGATGCCCGAGTCACAGGATGAGATCCTGCTCAGTCCGGGTTCGCTGGAGGACTTCGGGATGGAGGTCGGTGGGACCATCGATCTCACCGCCGGCCAGGGCACGCGAGAGCTGCTGGTGGTGGGCTCGGGGTTCGTTCCGACGGGACCGCACAACAGCTACAACCAGGGCGGGTTCGTCACGGCCCACGGCTACGACGCCCTCTTCAAGAACACGTTCAAGTTCAGCCTCCTCTTCGTCTCCGTCGAGGAGTCCGCGCGCGGCGAGGGGTTGCCCGACCGCCTCAGCGCAGACGTCGCAGCACAGGTCCCGCAGCCGGCCGAGGGTGGCCCGCTGTTCGGTGATCCAACGGCTGAAGGGCTGGACGTGTCCAGCGCGACCGGGCAGCTGGAGCAGGTGCGGGTGCTGCCGGTCGCCCTCGGCATCTTCCTGGCACTCCTCGCCATCGGCGCGGTCGGCCACGCGATCGCGACCGCCACCCGTCGGCGTGCCCGTGATCTGGCCGTCCTGCGCGCTGGCGGGATGACTCCGTGGCAGAGCCGGGGTGTCATCGCCACCCAGGCCACGGTCCTGGTGGTGATCGGTCTGGTCTTCGGACTCCCGCTGGGGCTCGCCGTCGGTCGTTCGGTCTGGCGTCTGGTGGCCGACTACACGCCGCTGGAGTACGTGCCGCCCACCGCGGTCCTGGTGCTGAGCCTGGTGGGTCCGGTCGCCCTCCTCGTGGCGTACGCCGTCGCAGCCTGGCCGGCCATGCGGTCCTCGGGCCTGCGCATCGCCCACGTGCTCCGGGCCGAGTGAGCATGACTGCGGACCCGGGTCGCCGACATCCTGAGGACGGAGTGACGTCGTGACCGATCGAACCTCACCGTGGCGGCTGTCGCGGATCCAGCTGCTCTGGTTCCTGGCGGCGGTCGCGGCAGCCTGCGGTGTCAGCGCCTCCCTGTGGGCGCTCAACCTGATGACCGAGGTGCCCCACCACCCTGGATGGTGGTCCCTCGGCGTGCTCGCGCTCGCACCGGTCGTGCTGGTGGCGGCCCGGTGGCTCACCAACGACCGGGTCGCGGCGGCGGCGGTGGTGCACGCGACCGCCCTGTCGGCGGCGGCGTTGACGGTCGTCGCGGTCTACCTGGTCCTCGTGGTCGGGATCAACGGGAGGCCGACCGGCACCGAGCGGGGCGTGATGCTCTCCAGCCTCTTCGCGGCACTAGTGGCCGCCGTGCTCGTGCTGCCGGTCCGCAGCCGGACGGCCCAGGAAGTGCGGTCGTTGCTGCAGGAGCAGAAGCCGTCGACCGGAGACGTGGTCACGGCGTTCGGCGCGCGGATGAGCCGCGCGGTTCCGATGGACGAGCTGA
The DNA here is from genome assembly GCA_030862825.1 of Actinomycetota bacterium. Lineage (GTDB taxonomy): Bacteria > Actinomycetota > Actinomycetes > Propionibacteriales > Nocardioidaceae > Nocardioides. Next base: position 17,110 of record JALZCZ010000453.1, read on the forward strand.
TGCTGCAGCTGGCGGAGTCGTTGCGCGAGACCGTGCCGGGCACTCGAGCGGAGATCTGGACCGGGACCGCTGAGGCCCTGCGGCGTACGACGAGCGTGCCGACCCAGCCTCCCGCCGAGCTGCGCGTGGCCGGCACCGAGGCGACGACCGTGGCCCGGGCCCGGATCGGGGGCCCCGCCTGGGTGCGGGTCTGGCTTCCCGACCTGGTGCCACCGGAACCGCACGGCGACTTCCGGGTGGTGCCCGTCGCCCACCTCGGCGACCTGTTCGGACTGGTCGTCGTGGTCCGGCCCGAGGACACGGCCGAGTTCACCAGTGCCGACGACGACGCGCTCGTCGAGCTCGCACACCAGCTCGGCCTGGCGCTGCACAACCTGCAGCTCGACTCGGCCCTGCAGCAGTCGCTGGAGGAGCTCGCGCAGCGCAACGAGGAGCTCCAGGCCTCCCGCCTGCGGATCGTCACCGCGTCCGATGCGGCCCGGCGAGCCATCGAGCGCAACCTGCACGACGGCGCCCAGCAACACCTGGTGGCGCTGGCGGTGAGCCTCGGCCTGGCCGCCGGCCTGGCCGAGGACGGCGACGCGGAGCAGGTGTCCCAGCTGCTCACCGACCTGCGCAAGGACGTGCAGACCACGATCGGCGAGCTGCGCGAGCTCGCACACGGGATCTATCCCCCGCTTCTGCGCGACCGCGGGCTGGACGAGGCGCTCCGCACCGCTGCCCGCCGGTCGGGACTGCCGTGCTCGGTCGAGGTCGACATCCCGGGCCGATACCCCGAACAGGCGGAGACGGCGGCGTACTTCTGCTGCACCGAGGCACTGCAGAACGCGGGCAAGTACGCTGGCGACGGCGCGTCGATCACCATCACCGTGTGCGGCGACGACGGCACGCTGCGGGTCGAGGTCGCCGACGACGGCGCCGGGTTCGACGCCGCGGAGCACGAAGAGGGACACGGCTTCATGAACATGCGCGACCGGCTGGGCGCGATCGGCGGCACGCTCGACGTGGAGTCGGCACCCGGCGTCGGGACGCGGCTGACCCTGAGCATCCCCGCCGAGCCGCTGTCCGCCGGGTCCGGCTCGTGACCCGCGCCGACGGTTTCGACGCCGTCGTCATCGGCTCGGGCCCCAACGGTCTGCTCGGGGCGCTCACGCTCGCCGGCACCGGCCGGCGCGTGCTCCTCGTCGAGGCCGCCGACCGCATCGGGGGCGCGCTGCGCTCGGAGCAGCTCACGCTTCCCGGCTTCGTGCACGACGTGGGGGCCAGCGTCCTCCCCCTCGCGCTGGCCTCTCCGGCCTTCGCCGCGCTCCGGCTGACCGACGAGGAGGTGACGTGGGCACATCCGGCCCTGCCCGTCGCCCACCCGCTGCCGCCCGAGGCGGGCGGGGGCGCGGCGCTGGTG
>JALZCZ010000457.1 GCA_030862825.1 Actinomycetota bacterium
CCACGATCCGGTGAGCCACGACCCGTCCAAGCGACCCTGGTGGAAGCCGGGCCTGGGGGTCGGATGAACACACGCAAGCTCTCGGCAGCACGCAACACACGGCACCAACCAACCAAGGAGAAGAAATTGCGACACTCAAGAAAGCGGGTGGCCGGACTCGTCTCGGTTGCGGCAACCGTGGCGTTCGTGCTCGCCGGCTGCGGCGGCGGTTCGATCGAAGAGGAGACCGCGGAGAACGAGGGCCAGGCCGCAGAGACGGGTGACTGCGGCGACATCAACATGGCGGTCAACCCGTGGGTCGGCTACGAGGCGAACGCCTACGTCGTCGGACACGTCGCGACCGAGGAGCTCGGCTGCAAGGTCAACTACAAGAATCTCAAGGAGGACGTCTCCTGGCAGGGCTTCGGCACCGGCGAGGTCGACGTCGTGATCGAGGACTGGGGCCACCCCGACCTGGAGAAGAAGTTCTACGCCGAGCAGGGCGACGGCAGCGCGATGGACGGCGGGCCCACCGGCAACGTCGGCATCATCGGCTGGTACGTCCCGCCGTGGCTCGCCGAGGAGCACCCGGACATCCTGGAGTGGGAGAACCTCAACAAGTACGCCGACGAGTTCGCCACCTCCGAGTCGGGCGGCCAGGGCCAGTTCCTGGGCGCCGACCCGTCGTACGTCCAGTTCGACGAGGCGATCATCAGCAACCTCGGCCTGGACTTCAAGGTCGTCTTCTCCGGCAGCGAGGCCGCCAGCATCACGGCGTTCCAGCAGGCGGAGGAGAACAAGGAGTTCCTGATCGGCTACTTCTACGAGCCGCAGTGGCTCTTCGCGGAGATCCCGCTGCAGAAGGTAGCCCTGCCGCCCTACGAAGAGGGCTGCCAGGACGACCCGGCCAAGGTGGACTGTGACTACCCGGAGACCGAGCTGAAGAAGATCCTCTCGACCTCGTGGGTCGACGAGGGCGGCCCGGGCGTCGAGCTGGTCCAGAACTTCCAGTGGACCAACGAGGACCAGAACCTCGTGGCCAAGTACATCTCCGACGAGGGCATGTCTCCCGAGGACGCCGCGGCCCGCTGGGTCGAGGAGAACCCGGACAAGGTCGAGGAGTGGCTCGGCTGAGTCTCGATACGCGCTCACTCGTTCCTCGCTCGCGCTACTCGACCAACGTCGTTCGTTGATCGAGTAGCCGCCGAGGACGAGGGGGCGTCTCGAGATCCACACACTCGCGCCCGGTCGGGGATTGACACCCGGCCGGGCGCAGGTAATTCTAGACTTGTCTCGCATCGCGCGACTCGTTGCGTATGACGCAACATCGTCGAACCGGCTCACCCACCGAAAGAGGAACCATGGCCACCGTCCCCGCGACCGCCCGCGTCGTCGTCATCGGCGCCGGCATCGTCGGCAACAGCCTCGTGCACCACCTGGCCCGGCTGGGGTGGCGCGACATCGTGCAGATCGACAAGGGAGCCCTGCCCAACCCGGGCGGCTCGACCGGTCACGCCTCCAACTTCATCTTCACCGTCGACCACTCCCGCGAGATCACCGACCTCACCCTCGACTCGGTCGAGCAGTACAAGGAGATGGGTGTCTTCACCCAGTCCGGAGGGTTCGAGATCGCCCGCACCGAGGAGCGGATGGAGGAGCTGCGTCGCCGGATGTCCAGCGCCAAGGCGTGGGGCATCGAGGCCGAGCTGGTCTCCCCGGAGTTCGTGAAGGAGAAGGTGCCCTTCATCGAGACCGACCTGTTCATCGGCGCCTTCTGGACGCCGGGCGTCGGCGTCGTCGACTCGCTGCGGGCCGGCACGATCATGCGCGAGCGCGCGATGGAGACCGGTGCGCTCACCGTCGTACCGACGGTCGAGGTGATCGGCCTGGACGTCGAGGACGGCCGCATCAAGCGGGTCCGCACCGACGGCGGCGACATCGAGTGCGAGGCGGCCGTCATCGCGGCGGGCGTGTGGAGCCCGAAGCTCGGCGACATGGCCGGCGTCAGCATCCCGCTCACCCCCGCCGTACACCAGATGATCAGCGTCGGCCCGTGCCCGCAGCTGGTCGACCTCGAGGGCGAGATCTCGATCCCGATCGTGCGCGACATGGACACGTTCTGCTACGAGCGCCAGCACGGCGCCGACATGGAGGTCGGCAGCTACGCCCACCGCGCGATCCTGCACGAGCCCGAGGAGATCCCCTCGATCGAGCAGGCCAAGCTGTCGCCGACCGAGATGCCGTTCACGTCCGACGACTTCGACCCCCAGCTCGAGCAGGCCTACGAGCTGATGCCGGAGCTGCTGGGCGCCGAGGGCGCGGAGATGCGCTACGCCATCAACGGCCTGCTGTCGCTGACCGCCGACGGCGCCCCGATCCTGGGCGAGAGCCACGTCAAGGGCCTCTGGACCGCCGCCGCGGTGTGGATCAAGGAAGGCCCGGGCGTCGGTCGCGCGGTCGCCGAGTGGATGACGAACGGCTACTCCGAGATCGACATCCACCACAGCGACATCGCGCGGTTCCACCCACACCAGCAGCGCCGCGAGCACACCCGGCTGCGCACCACCGAGTCGTTCATCAAGACCTACGGGATCATCCACCCGTCCGAGCAGTACGAGTCCGACCGCGACCAGCGGCTGGCCCCGATGCACGAGTCGCAGAAGAAGCTCGGCGCGTTCTTCTTCGAGACCGCCGGCTGGGAGCGGCCGCACTGGTACGAGTCCAACGCCAACCTCCTCGAGGTGTACGGCGACGCCGTGATGCCGCGCGAGCACGAGTGGGACTCCCGCTGGTGGAGCCCGATCATCAACGCCGAGCACCTGCGGATGCGCGAGGCGGCCGGCGTGATCGACCTGTCGGCGTTCTCGATCTTCGACATCGTCGGCCCTGGCGCGCTCGACACGGTGCAGCGCACCTGCGTCGCCCAGTGCGACGTCGCCGTCGGCAAGGTCATCTACACGCCCGTGCTCAACGCGGCGGGCGGGTTCATCTCCGATCTCACCGTGATGCGGCTCGGCGACGACCGCTTCCGGGTGGTCACCGGCGGTGCCCACGGCATGGCCGACCGGAAGACGTTCACCGACCAGCTCCCCGACGACGGCGTCACGACCCTGACCGACGTCACCGACGACATCTCCACGATCGGGCTGTGGGGTCCACGGGCCCGCGACATCCTGGCCTCGCTCACCGCCGACGACGTGTCCGACGCCGGTTTCGGGTTCCTCACCTGCCGCGAGGTCACGGTCAAGGGCACCCCGGTGCTCGCCTCTCGGATCTCGTACGTCGGCGAGCTGGGCTGGGAGCTCTACGTGCCGTTCGGCGATGCGGCCGAGGTGTGGGACACGCTGCTGGACGCGGGCGCGCCGCACGGCGCGGTGCCGGTCGGCATCGGCGTCTACGGCACCACCGGCCGGCTCGAGAAGGGCTACCGAGCCTTCGGCTTCGAGCTCGACGCCGAGCGGACCATCGTCGAGGCCGGCATGCAGCGGCCGAAGGTGAAGGCCGCCGACTTCGTCGGCAAGGACGCCTACCTCGCCCAGCGCGAGCAGCCTCCGGCCGCCGTACTCTGCACGCTGACCGTCGACGACCACACGTCGGGGTCCGGCATCAAGCGCTACATGCTCGGGGGCGAGCCGATCCTGACCCGCGACGGTGGCACCCTCACCGACGGGCACGGCCACCACCCCTACGTGACCAGCGCCGGCTCTGCGCCGTCGCTGGGCAAGCACGTGCTGCTGGCCTACCTGCCGCCCGAGCAGGCGGTGATCGGCACCGAGCTCGCCGTCTCCTACATGGAGGAGCTCTACCCCGTCACCGTCGGCTCCGTCGACGCGACTCCGCTGCTCGACCCCGCCAACGAGCGGATCCGATGATGGCCGGCGTACTTGTCTGCGTGAAGCGGGTCGTGGACTCGTCGGGCGAGGTGGTGCTGACCGAGGACGGCCAGGCCGTCGACGGTCGCTTCGCCGGCTTCACGGTCAGCGCCCACGAGGAGTGTGCGGTCGAGCTGGCCGTCCAGGTCGCTGCCGCGACCGAGGGCAGCGCGAGCGTGATGACGCTGGGCGATGCCGACGCGGTCGAGCAGCTGCGCTCGGCGCTGGCCGTCGGCTGCACCGCCGCCACCCACGTCGAGGCCGACTCGTCGCTGTTCGGCCCCGCCGACGTCGCCCGCGAGATCGCGGCCGTGGTCCGCGACCACGAGGCCGCGGGTCGGCCGCACGACCTGGTGCTGCTCGGCAACGACGCCGCCGACAGCGGCGACTTCCAGGTCGGCATCCGGCTGGCCTACGAGCTCGGCCGGCCGGTCGTCAACGGCGCAGCCGTGGTCCGCGTCGAGGACGGGGCCGTGGTCGCCGAGGTCGCCGGCCCCGACGGCCACGAGACCTACCGCGTGCCGCTGCCGGCCGTGGTCACCGTGCTCGAGGGCGGCGTGGAGCCGCGCTACCCCTCCGTGCCCGGACGGATGAAGGCGAAGAAGGTCGAGATCGAGCAGCGCAGCCCCGCCGCGGAGCCGGCCGGACCGAAGCGAGTCAAGCTGGCGTTGCCGCCGCCGCAGCCGAGCAACGTACAGATCCTGGGCAAGGGCCCCGAGGCCGCGCCCGCGGTCGTCGACCTCTTCGAGCGGCTGGGGGTGCTGGCCCGATGATCCTGGTGCTGGTGGAGACCGACGCGTCCGGCGCGATCGAGGTGTCCCGCGAGACGATCACGTTCGCGCGCAGCCTGTCGGCCGCCGGGGGCGGCGTGCCCATCGACGCGGTCGTCGTCGGCGACGTGGCCTGTGGAGTCGAGACGCTGACCCAGCAGCTCGCGGCGTACGGCGTCCGCGAGGTGCACCATGCCACCGGAGAGGCGTTCGACGCCTACGGCGGGGGGGCCTGGGCCGGCGCCGTCGAGTCGGTGCAGGCGACCACGAAGTCGGTCGTCGTGACCGCGGCCGGCACCCCGCGGGGCATGGAGGTGCTGGCACACCTCGCCGCACGGGCCGGCGTCGCGATGGCTGCCAACGTGGTGTCGTTCGACGGCCTCGCGCCGTTCACGGTCACCCGCCAGGTGGTCGGTGGCTCCGTGCTGGAGGAGATGGTGCTCGACGAGCGCCCGGCCGTCTTCACCGTCGCCGGGCACGCCGTCGAGGCCGCGGCAGCGGAGACTCCCGGGCCGGCCACGGTGGTCGAGTCCCGGCCCGAGGTGGCCGCGGCCGACCTGGTCGCCCGCGTCGTGTCGGCCGAGCCCCCGGCCGAGGACCTGTCCGGTGGCCTGAAGTCGGCCCGGGTCGTCGTCGGCGCCGGCCGTGGTGCCGGCAGCTCGGCGGGGTTCTCCGACCTGCTGGAGCTCACCGAGCAGCTCGGCGGGTCGCTCGGAGTCTCCCGCGTGGTCACCAGCCTCGGCTGGCGGCCGCACCACGAGCAGATCGGGCAGACCGGCAGCCGGATCTCGCCGGAGCTCTACATCCCGTGCGGCATCTCCGGCGCGATCCAGCACTGGGCCGGCTGCGCGAGCGCGAAGACGATCCTGGCCATCAACACCGACGCGGACGCCCCGATGGTGACCAAGGCGCACTACGCCGTGATCGGTGACCTGCACGAGATCGTGCCGGCCATCAACGCGGAGCTGCGCCGCCGAGCCGGCTGACCGTCCTGTCAGCTGGGCTTGGCGTACGCCGCCACCCCGGTGTCGAGAAGCACGCAGGGCTCGTCGCCGACTGTCCAGGCGTCGTGACCGGGGTCGAGGTCGATGACGTCGCCGGGCCCGATGGTGATCTCGTCGCCGTTGTCGGGCTTGACGGTCATCTGCCCGGACAGGCAGAACCCGGTGTGGTGGACCTGGCAGGAGTCGGTGCCGGCGATCGGCTTGACGTCCTCGGACCAGCGCCAGCCGGGCTCGAAGACGCCGCGGCCGATGGTGAAGTCGCCGAACGTGATGACGTCCATGTGGCCGTGGTCCTTGAACGGCCGGGTCTCGTGCGGTGACTCGATGTTCTGCTTGTCGGACATGGGTTCTCCTCTGGTCTGCGAGCCGCCCGAGCCTGCCGCATTCGATGGGTCTCCAGGTCGAGGTTCCTCCGACCCTGGCCCGTTGCCAAGGGCAGCCGGGTGATCGTTCCCTTACGGCCGAGGTTTGTAGTGATGAGCGCACCTGGCCGGTCGCGTGGGGATCCCAGGTAAACCTGGGATGCCGGACCTTATGGGCCGTTGCAACACCCGAGAACGTCAGGGATCCCAGGTAAACCTGGGATCCATCCCGACGGCCGGGCCGGTAGCCATGCCCGACCTACATTTGACGTATGGCGACCTACGGCGCCGCACCCGAGGACGGCGGCATCCACGAGCTGTTCGAGGCCTCTCCCGCCCGGGAGGTCCACACGTCCGCGGCCGCCGAGACCTCCTTCCTGGTCGGACTGGTGGCCGCCCTTGCCGCGCCGTTCTCGGTGACGGCCGGACTGTCGCTGGCCACCGGCGTCCTCGCCACCGTCTTCGGTGTCGTGGGGATCGCCACGACCAGCCGTCCCAACGTGGCCGGTCGGCTGCTCACTCCAGTGGGGCTCTTCCTCGCGTTCATCGCCCTGACGGTGGTCGGGTTGCGCTACCTCGGCGTCGAGACCGCGTTCGGGGACGGACTCGTGCCGACGCTCCGCGAGTGGCTGGACGACCTCAACTCCCGGCTACCCCTCCCGTAGCTCAGGACCTCAGGGCAGCACCGGCGCCGCCCGGCAGTGCTCGTCGTGCTCGGCGAGCACCTCACGGCGGCGCTCCGAGGGCGGGGAGAACGGCAGCGCGGCGGCCGTGACGCCGGCCGCACCGACCAGGGCCAGCGTGTGACTGCCCTGCTGGATCGCGAAGCCGGCAACGACCGGCCCCACCAAGGTGCCGATGGTGAGTGCCGCGCTGTACGCCGCCAGCCCGGCCGCCGGGTGGTCGGCGAAGACCTGGGCCGACCAGATGCCGTGCGCCGCGATCACCGAGGCGTAGAAGGCGCCGAACAGCACCGCCGCCACCAGTGCCCAGGTCAGCTGCCCCGTGGCCGCGGCCAGCAGCGCGAGCGAAGCCGTCAGGAGCACCACGGTGCCGAGATAGCCCGGCCGCAGCCCGAGACGGGCGAACACGATGCCGCTCACCGACCCGAGCAGCATGGCCGCTCCGCAGACCGCGTAGACCACCCGCGCCGAGGTCGTGCCGAGCCCCTCCGTCTGCATGGCGTCGACGCTGAACGCCCACCACACCGAGGTGCCGGCGCCGACGAGCACGGCGGACAGCAGCAGCGGTCGCGACCTCGGGCAGACGAACCAGCTGGAGCTCAGCTGCGGCCGTCGCAGCGAGTCGTCGTCGTGGGCCGGGGCCAACCGGGTCGCCACCAGCCCGGAGACCACCGCCAGGACCACGAAGCCGGCCCAGGCGAGCCGCCACTGGTCGCCGGCCACGATCGCGATCGGCCCGGCGATGGCCACGCCCCAGCCGGTGCCGGAGCTGATCGTCGACCACACCAGGTCGCGTCGCGATGCCTCGATCTGCCGGTCGACGATGTCGGCGTACGGCGGGAAGGCGAAGCCCGCGGCGGCGCCGGCCACCACCACGCCCGCGGCCAGGAGGCCCACGCTGTCGGCGACCGCGATCGTGCCCATGCCGATCACAGCGGTGGCCGCGGCCGCCGCGACCGCGGCCCGCGGACCCCACCGAGAGGTCACCTGCACCACGAGCACGTTGGCGATCATGTAAGAGACGTACGTCGCCGACGAGACCAGGCCCGCGGCGCTCGCGCTCATGCCGAGGTCGGTCCTCATCTCGGGCAGCAGGAGGCCGTAGCCGTAGCGGGCGAGGCCGAAGGTGACGGCGATCATGGCGGTGCCCGGCACCAGCACGGCCGCCACGGGAGAACGATGGATCGCCGGCTCAGACATGGGCCGCGTCCCCCGGGATGGTGTGGTCGAGCGGGCACTCGTGGCCGTCCGACCGGCAGGCGGTGCGATCGCAGAGCCGGCAGGTGCGCATCGCGGGCATCGGGTCCGGCGTGGAGCCGCCGACCAGCCGTTCCAACAGCCGCCCCAGCTCGGTCCGGTCGCGGTCGTCGAGTCCCTCGAGGCATTCAGCGAGGACGGCGCCGCGCCCACTCACGAGCTTGCGGGCCAGCCCCGCTCCGGCCCGGGTGAGCCGGACCCGTCTTTGCCGGGAGTCCTGGCCGGCCGAGCGTGCGACCCATCCCGACGACACCAGCCGGTCCACCAGCCGGGTGGCGCCCGAGCTGGTCAGGTCGAGCACGTCACCCAGCCAGGACACCGGCCGGTCGGGGTGCGCGAGCAGGGTCACCAGCGCCGCCTGGTCGGTGGTGGAGAGGCCGGACGCCCGGCCGACGGCAGTCATCCGGTCGGCCACCGTCAGCGACCACGCGCCCAGTAGGTTCTCGAGGTGGGACATGCTTCCAGTCTGTAATACTTGACTGACGCAGGCAAGTGAATGGTCAACGACGACGCAGCACTGCGAGCCGCGCGACGTACTCCTCCTCGTCGATCTCGCCCGCGGCGAACCGCTCGGCCAACCGGGCCTCGCCCGCGCGCGGTCCGGCAGTGGTGGCCCGGCGCCGGGAGACGTAGACGGCGGCGACGATCGCGCCGATCACGATCAGGACCCAGACGATCGGGAAGATCGGCCAGAAGTCCGGCGGACCGTCCCCGTCCCAGCGGTCGCCGGCGGTGATGGCGAGGGTGGACAGCATGGTGGTCATGGTGCGCTCCTTGTGATGAGGATGAGACACCTTCAGCGTCGCGCCGACGCGCCGTTCGCACATCGCCCGGCAGGCGTCATCGGGCATACGCAGTCGCGCGTACGCCGGGGGCGTCGCCGGTCGGGGGCGGCTCGGGGTGGTCCCCTAGGTGCGGGCCGCGGGCTCCAGCTCGGCCAGCGTCCGGCGTACGGCCGTCACCAGCGACCCCGCCATGAAGAACTCCGCGTCGGTCTCGTCGCGCCGACATCTGACCGCCTGAGCCAGCCGCTCGTTGGCCTCCTGGGCGCGGCGCCACTCGCGCTGCCCGGCGACGGCGAGCCTGTCCACCGACCGCAGCATCTCCGCGGCCGTCTCGAGCACCTCGGCGGCGGCGGGCCGGAGTGCGCGGCCCAGGGCGAGGTCGTCGAGATGGGCGTTCTCCCCCTCGATGATCAGGCCGGTGATCTCCGCGACGAAGAAGGCGAGCTGCTCGAGCGCGCGGGCCTGCCGGTACTGGCGGTCGGCGGCGTCCCGCCAGAACTTCGCCCGCCAGTTCACCCGCTGCGCGTCGAGGGCCAGCCCCACCGCCTGGCTCATCTGGTTCGCCCGCGGGTCGATCTCCCGGCGCCGGGCCCGCCACTCGTCCTTCGTGGGGGGCGGCTCCTGGGTCAGGCCGTCGGCGAGCTCGTCGAGCTGTTCGGCCAGGGTGCTCCGGAGCGAGTCCTGGACCGCCTTGGCCGACAGCAGCGGAAGGGAGGGGAGGAGCAGATTGACGCCGGTGCCGATGACGGCGCCGAGGGTGGTCAGGCCCAGGTACGCCGCCACGTAGTGCTCCGGGTCGTCCTGGCCCAGGATCAGCACGAACAGGCCGGAGATCGGCACCCAGGTCGCCACCGGCGCGACCTTGCTCCAGCCGCTCACCCAGGTGCCGACCGCGACCACGAGCGCCAGCGCGACGACCTGGGGAAGCGACACCGAGAGCGCCGCCAGCGCGAGGAGCGCCCCCAGAGCCAGCGCCAGACAGGTCCGGCCGGTGGCGCGCAACGAGCTCGCCACCGTCATCGACGTGGCGACCACGGCTCCCAGGGGTGCGTAGAAGGGGTAGTCGTCGGCGAAGCCTCCGAGCGGCTGCACCACCACCCAGGCGATCACCGCGGCGAGCGCCGCCTTCGGGGCCAGACCCAGCCGCGGGTCGTGGCGGACCGCACGGCGTACTCGGTCGAACGACGCGCGATGCGACAGAGCGGCCCTCCTGAGCGATGAGATGAGACACAGAGTCCGGACATCGAGCCGGTGCCCGACCGGCGGGGCGACATGCGCCCCGGGTGCTCAGCGCGGTACGGCGGTCGCTGTCTCCTCGGTGCGTCCGCGCAACGAGATGCTCCGGTGCCAGGTCCAGTGCGCAGCCTCGTCGGGGTTCGCGGTCTCGACCGAGGTCCACGCGGCGAGCACGTGTCCGGGCACGTCCTTGGCCAGCTCGGTGAGGCGGGCGGCGGAGTTCACGGCGTCGCCGATCACGGTGTACTCGAAGCGGCTGTGGTGCCCGACGTTGCCGGCGACCACCTCGCCGGTGGCGATCCCGATGCCCGCGCCGATGTCGGGCACCTCCTCGACCAGTCGCCGAGCCATCGCCCGCGCCGCGGCCAGGGCCGCGCCCGCGTGGTCGGGCAGCGCGACCGGCGCTCCGAAGATCGCGAGCACGGCGTCACCGACGAACTTGTTGACCAGGCCGTGGCGGCGGTCGACCTCCGCGACCACCACGTCGAAGAACCGGTTCAGCACCTCCACGACCTCGGACGGCGACCGCTCCGCGGCGAACGTGGTCGACCCCATCAGGTCGACGAACAGCACGCTCACGAACCGCGACTCACCCCCGAGCTCGATCCCGCGGGTCGACGCCGCCTCGGCCACCTCCCTGCCGACGTGGCGCCCGAACAGGTCACGCAGGTGCTCGCGCTCGCGCAGGCCGTGCACCATCTGGTTGAAGCCGGACTGCAGCAGCCCGAGCTCGGTGCCGTCGTAGACCACCACCTCGCGGTCGAGCTCGCCGTGCTCGACGTCGAGGAGGGCGTCGCGCACCGACAGCACCGGCGCGACCACCGAGCGCGCGTTGAGGATCGTGATCAGCAGCCCGAAGCTGAGCACGACCCCGCCGATCACCAGGCAGGTCACCGCCAGCCGGAGGCGGGTCATCTCGTCGGTGGTCAGGGCGATGATCGCGGCCACCACGAGCCCCACGACCGGCGCGCCGGTGCCGAGGCACCAGAAGATCACCATCCGGTCGCCGACGCCGGCACCGCGCGGCCGAGCCGACACCGGCGCGGCGGCCAGCGCCCGCGCCGAGATCGGACGCAGCACGAACTCCGTGAGCAGGAACGCAATACCGCAACCCACCACGCCCGCGATCCCCACCGTGAGTCCGGTCGACAGCGCACGCTCGGGTTGGATGAGCGCCGCCAGCACGGTGAACAGCACGGCTCCCGTGAGCCACAGCACGGCCTGGAGCTGGGTCAGCCGGAGCGGCACCCGGAGGGCCTGTCGCCGCTCCGGCTCGTCCGGCTCGCGCCCGCTCGTGGCCCAGCGCAGGGCGCGCAGGGTCTGCCTGGTGCCCACCAGGGTGCCCACCACCACCGCGAACCCGACGTACGACGGCACCGCGATCGCCAGCGAGACCACGGTCGCGGTGGTGGGTGAGGGCACCGGCACCACGACGTAGGAGATGACGAACACCAGCACGGCGCCGACCAGGTTGGTGGAGACCAGCATCGCGGTCAGCAGCAGCTGGACCCTGACCCGCAGCGCGCGGGCGGTCTGGCCGGTCGGTCCGAGGATGCGGGCGCCGAAGGGCGCCAACCGGCCGGACCTCCGCGACGTCACATCCTGACCCTATTCACCCGCACCGGGCCACGACGGATGAGAGCATCTCCCCATCATGTCTGCCCGTCACTTCCTCCGACACGCCCTCCTGCCGACCCTCGCCTGCGCCGTCCTGGCGACGCTGCTCGTCACCACCGCACCCGTGTCCGCGCAGGGCCTCGGCGGCCGGAACGAGCCGGTCGCCCGGGTCAACGAGTTGCCCGGCGTGCCGGACGCGTGCCTGGCGCGCCCCATGAAGTGCCCGCTGGGTCCCACCTACGCCGGCAAGCCGACGCTCGTGCTCTGGGGTGACTCGCATGCCTGGCAGCTGATCCCCGCCCTGAAGGCCGCCATCGGCCACCGCAAGGTCAACCTGGTGGCGTTCCTGTTCGGCGGCTGTCCGCCGTTCGACCCCGACCTGTCCACCCGGGCCGAGGTGCGCGCGGCGGGGCCGTGCCGGCAGACCAACCACAAGGCCCTGACCTACGTCACCAACGCCACCAGGAGGCACCAGGACATCCGGGTGGTGCTGGCCGGCGGTTGGGAGCTCTACCGCTACGCCCTGGATCCGCTCGGACCCGACGAGCCGGGCTGGCACGAGCACACCAGCCCGAGCATCGCCGGTGCCGCCGAGCTGGCTGCCGTCGGGACGCCCCGGTTGTTCCGGGCGCTCGGCAGGGCGCGGGTCCCCGCCGACGTGGTCGGCCAGATGCCGACCGTGCCGGTGAACGCTCCCGCCTGCGCGCGCTCGGAGGACCCCTACGAGTGCCGGCTGCCGCGTGCCGCAGCGCTCCCCAAGGCAGCCGTCAACCGCCGCACCCTGCACGCGCTGGTCGACCGGCTCGGACCGCCGGCGCGGCTGATCCAGCCGAGCTCCTTGTTCTGCGACAGCCGCGGCTGTGCGGGTCGGGTGCACGGAGAGAGCGCGTGGTACGACGACACCCACATCAGCCTGTCGCTGTCGGCGCTGCTGGGCCGCTACTTCGCGCCGTCCGTGCGGCGGCTCACCTCATGATGCGGGCGCGGGTTTTTCACAGAGCGTCGACTCTGATGAGACCATGACGCCATCATGGCTCGTTCCCTGTCCGGAGCACGCCCGCTCCTCGCCGTCCTTGCCCTCGCGCTGACCCTCACGGTCGCGCCAGCTACTACCGCGTCCGCGGACCCAGATCCCCTCGCGCCCCGAACCACGTCGGCCAAGCACCCGGACACCCCGGTGCTGCCGCGGGAGTGCGCGACCGTGGAGGAGCTGATCCCGCAGCGACCGATGAAGTGCTACCTCAATCCCAAGATCAGGGGCGCGCCGACGATCGTGCTCATGGGCGACTCGCATGCGTGGCAGATGATCCCGGCGATCCGCAGGGCGATCGGCGACCGCCGTGTCAACTTCGTCGGCTTCATCTTCGGCGCGTGCCCGCCGATGGACCCGGCGCTGCGCACTGCCGAAGAGGTGCGCAACGCCAACAACTGCGAGAAGACCAGCCACAAGGCCATCCGCTACCTGACCCACGCCAGCCAACAGCACCGACGGGTCCGAGTCGTGGTCGGTGCGGCCTGGGCGATCTACCATCACGTGCAGACCTACGGCGACGACGTGCCGTTCTCCGGCCACAACATCAACGGCTACGAGCGCGTCTCCGAACTGGCCCGCACCGGCATCCCCCGGCTGTTCCGCACGCTGACCAGGCTCGGCATCCCGGCCGACGCCGTGGGCCAGTCGCCGTTCGTGCCGGCGCGCCCCAAGCGCTGTGCGGCCGGGATGGAGCCTTACCGCTGCGGGCTCCGGCGCTCCGTCGCCGTCGTCGACGAGTCGTTTCACCGGGCCCAGGTCAAGTACTGGATGCGCCGCGTGCCCGGCAACCCGAAGATCACCACGCAGAGCAACCACATGTGCACGGCGAAGGTCTGCCACGGCACGGTGGACGGGGTCAACACCTACTACGACCACGGCCACATCGGCGCCAGGATGTCGAAGCGACTGGCGCCGTACTTCGGGCCGACCGTCGACAAGCTGCTGAAGGGTGTTCGGTGACCGGGAAGCGGATGCTCACGGGCGACCGCCCCACCGGCAAGCTGCATCTCGGCCACTACGTCGGCTCCCTCGCGAACCGGGTCCGGCTCCAGCACGACTACGAGTGCTTCTTCATCATCGCGGACCTCCACATGCTGACCACGCGGTCCTCGCGCGAGGCCATCGACGCGATCGGCGACAACGCCCGCGACGCGGTGCTCGACATGCTCAGCGCCGGCATCGAGCCTGAGACCGCGACGTTCTACCTCCAGTCGGGCCTCGGCGGCAGCATCCACGAGCTCTACACGCTCTTCCAGAGCCTGATCACCGTGCCGCACCTGCAGCGGCTGCCCAGCCTGAAGGACATGGTCCGCGACTCCGGCAAGCAGGAGATGCCGTTCGCGCTGCTCGGCTACCCGATTCTGCAGGCCGCCGACATCCTCTGCGTGCGGGCCCAGATGGTGCCCGTGGGCAAGGACAACCTCGCCCACGTCGAGATCACCCGCGAGATCGCGCGGCGGTTCAACCACGAGTACGGCGAGACGCTCCCGGTGCCCGAGGCCCTGGTCGGGGACGTGCCCACCCTGGTCGGCACCGACGGCCAGGGGAAGATGAGCAAGAGCATCGGCAACGCGATCATGCTCAGCGACGACACGGCCGCCGTACGCCGCAAGGTCAAGGGCATGTTCACCGACCCCAACCGGATCAGCGCCGACATCCCGGGCGAGACCGAGAAGAACCCGGTCTTCGTCTACCACCGCACGTTCAACGACCGCCCGGACGAGGTCGCCGAGCTGACCGCCCGTTACCAGGCGGGCACGGTCGGCGACGTCGAGGTGAAGGACGCCCTCTTCGAGGCCCTCGAGCGGTTCCTCTCCCCGATCCGCAAGCGGCGGGCGGAGTTCGAGTCGCGCACCGGCTACGTCGAGCAGCTGATCGTCGAGGGCACCGAACGGACCCGTCACGAGGCGGACCTGACGCTGCGCGAGGTGCGCAAGGCGATGGGGCTGGCCGGCTCGTGGAACCGGCTCCGCCGCAGGGCCGAGCGCTACTCGAAGAAGTTCGAGTAGCCACACACTGACGCAGTCCGGAATGCAGTCAATTCGCACCTTCGGAGCGGCGTAAGCGCCATACTCATCGTTGGGTTTCGGGGCCTACCTGACGATCACGCGCCGACATGTGAGGGATGAGTGAGTTTGACAACGGCTCCCGACCCCCTCTTGGCGCGCCCCGACGAGTCTCCTGCCAAACCCACCCGGCTCAACTACCGCCCCGACATCGACGGCATCCGTGGCACCGCGGCGATCATGGTGATGGGCTTCCACGCCGGCGTCCCTGGTTTCGAGGGCTCCTATATCGGCCTCGACCTCTTCTTCGTGGTCTCGGGCTTCGTGATCGCGAACCTGCTGCTCGGTGAGTTCAACAAGACCGGCCGGATCAAGTGGTCGGCCTTCTACGCCCGGCGCGCGCGGCGGCTGATCCCCGCCAAGGCGACGATGCTGATCGGCGTCCTGCTGCTGAGCCTCTTCGTCCTGACCCCGACCGGGTCCCAGCAGGAGACCGCCAGGTCGGCGTCGGCCGCTGCGGGCTTCGTCTCCAACATCTTCTTCTGGCAGAACGACGAGGTCAGCTACTTCAGCCACGCGCCCGGCACCGGCGTCCTGCTCCACACCTGGTCGCTGTCGGTGGAGGAGCAGTTCTACCTCGCGATGCCGTTGCTCATCCTGGCCGCATGGCTGCTGGCCAGGCTGCTGCGTACCGACGTGCGGGCCACGCTGCTCTTCGTCTGCCTGGCCCTGTTCCTCGGCAGCCTGTGGCTGGCGATCAACTGGGCCGACTCGGACCCGGAGTCGGCGTACTACCTGCCGTTCCCCCGGGCGTTCGAGTTCCTGCTCGGCGTCGCCCTCTCGCTGATCGTGTCGAAGGTCGACGTGCCGTTCGTGGGGCGCCAGCTGATGGGCCTGCTCGGCGGGGGCCTCGTGGTCTACGCGCTGGTGGAGCCGCTGCCGACGGACGGTTATCCCAAGTACTGGGCGCTGATCCCGTGCGCGGGCGCGTTCCTGATGACCTGGGCGGGCTGCGGACGCCCGACCCTGGTGACCAGGTTTCTCTCCTTCCGGCTCTTCGTCGGGCTCGGCCTGCTCTCCTACGGCTGGTATCTCTGGCACTGGCCGCTGCTGGTCATGGGCGAGTCGGTCAACCTGGCGCCACCGCCGCTGTGGATGAGGGTCACCCTGGTGATGGTCGCGCTCCTCATCGCCTACCTGAGCTGGCGCTACATCGAGGGCATCTTCTACAACCGCTCCGGTGGCCGGCCCAGCGGCTACACCTGGGGACCGCGGCGGGTGGTGCTCGCAGGCGTCAGCTCGATGACGACGGTGGCCGTGCTGGCCGCCGGGACGCTCGTGGTGGCAGACGACCAGGCGGACTCCGCGCGCTGGGAGGCGGTCAACCAGCAGCTCAACGACTTCCCGCGGCTGCCCGAGCACTGCGCCACGGAGGACGAGAAGATCCCCCAGCGCCCGGTGCTGTGCCGGATCAACGGCCACGAGAACGACCGCGGCACAGTGGTGCTCTGGGGCGACTCCCACGCCTGGATGTACGTTCCGGCGCTCGAGAAGGCGGCCAAGGACATCGACGTCAACCTGGTGCTCTTCAGCCAGGGCAGCTGTCCGCCGTTCTACGCCGAGGGCATGAGCCTCAACAACTGCGTGCGCGGCAACCAGCTGGCCGTCGACTTCATCGACGACCTCGCCGAGCGGAAGCGCCCCGTGCGGGTGCTGCTGGGAGCGAGCTGGGAGATCTACTTCGGGGGCGAGCGGGTGATCAACCTGATGGTGGCCCGCGGGGGCAACCCCCAGCACGAGCAGTACGTGCAGGCGATCTCGCGGCTGTTCCAGCAGGGCAACAGCGAGCTCTTCGACTGGCTCGGTGAGCTCCAGGTCGGTGTCGACGTGATCGCCCCCGTCGCCGAGGTGCCGCGCAACGCACCGCTGTGCGAGGCCCAGGTCGCTAACCTCTACTCCTGCGACATCGCGGTCGCGGTGTCGGAGGCGGCCGATGAGGAGGCCCGCAAGTGGCTGGAGGTCCAGATGGAGAAGCTGGCCGGCGAGCCCCGGCTGATCGACGTCAACGAGACCTTCTGCGACGACGGCATCTGTCGGGCGCGCGTGGGTGACCTGCTCACCTATTTCGACAACAACCACCTGAGCGCGAGCTTCGCCAGCACGCTCGGTGACTACTTCGCGCCCACGCTGCAGGACGCAGCCGACGGCGCCGAAGCCCTGACGACCCAGTGATCCGTCGGCTCGCCGTGTGGCTGGTTGCGCTCGTCGCGCTCTCCGCTGGTGCCCATCTCGTGATGCAGGCCTATCGGCCACAGCCACCGGCCGACCTCACGCCGACGGGTCTCGCACCCCCGTCCGAGGCGGCCCCACGGCCCGCGCACCCGGACCGTAGGGCTCATGACCGGCCGCAGGTCGACCCGGCCTGGGTCACCCGCACGTCCCGGCGCGCCGGGATGCCGGAGCCGGCCGTGCTGGCGTACGCACGCGCCATGCTGATGGCGCCCGACGGCTGCCGGGTCGGGTGGACCACGCTGGCCGGGATCGGATGGGTCGAGTCCCAGCACGGGACCATCGGTGGCCGCACCCTCGGGGCCGACGGCCGGTCGTCGGCCCCGATCCTGGGCCCGGCGCTCGACGGCGGCCGCTTCGCAGCCATCCCCGCCACGGCGCGGAGCACGGCCTGGCACGGCGACCCGGACTGGGACCACGCCATCGGCCAGATGCAGTTCATCCCGTCCACCTGGGATCAGTGGGGCGCCGACGGTGACGGCGACGGAACCGCCGACCCCAACGACATCGACGACGCGGCGTACGCCGCCGTCCGCCTTCTCTGCGCCGGCGGCCGCGATCTCGCCTCGTCGTCAGGATGGTCGGGTGGCATCTTCAGCTACAACCACTCCGACGACTACGTTGCCGCCGTGCACGCCGCGGCGACGGCGTACGCCGAGCGCTCGACACGCTGATGGGTGCGATCGTGGCTGACCCGTGACAGCTCAGCCCAGCCGCCCAGCCAGTTTTCCCGGACCCGCCACGCGCCGCGAAACCGCGTGACAACATGTGCGCTCATGCGCGCCACACGTCTCCTCGGTCTTCTGCTCGCCGCTCTGCTGGGAGCCACGCTGCTGTCCGCGCCGGCGGCCTCGGCCACGGATCCCCGCAGAGACCACACCCGGCTGCCGCGCTCGTGCGCGACCCCGGCGGAGGAGGTGCCGCGCGACGCGCTGATCTGCAAGCTCACGCCGTTCCGCAAGAACCGGCCGACCCTGATGCTGTGGGGCGACTCGCACGTCTGGATGCAGATCCCCGGCTTCCTGAGGGCCGCCAAGGGTCGCAACGTCAACGTCATCACGTCGCTGATGGGCAGCTGCCCCCCGATGGACCCGGGCCTGTCGTGGAAGAACCGCTACAGCATGGGTCTCTGCGCGGCCTCGAACACCCTCGCCACGCGCACGATGCAGCAGCTGGCCAACGGTCCGCAGGACTTCAAGCTGGTGCTGGCCGGCAACTGGGAGATGTACGAGCGTCTCCTCGTGCTCGTGGACAAGGGAAAGAAGCCCGGCCCCGGCAAGGAGTACCCCTACGCCCAGGCCAAGATCTTCAAGCACGGCGGCCCGCGCCTGTTCACGAGACTCGACCTGCTGGGTGTCGATGTCGACGTGATCCACCAGGTCGCCCGGGCGCCCGCGAAGCCCCAGCCGTGCAAGCGGCTGGATCCCTACGCCTGCGACTTCCCCCGCCACCAGGCCTTCCGCCAGGAGTCGGTGACCAAGCGGTGGCTGGTCCGGATGACCGCCCCGGCCCACCCGAACCGGATGGTCGACGTCAACGACCACCTCTGCAGCTCCGGCACCTGCTTCGCCAAGATCGACGGCGACTGGACCTACCACGACAACTCCCACATCACCGCGTCGATGGCCCGCCAGCTCTGGCGCTACTACGCGCCAGCGGTGGCCGACGTGGTGCCGGGGATGGTCGCCACGCCGCCCGGGAGCGGCGGCGTGGCCCCGGATCCCGACGAGCCGCCGTGCTCGGTCCCCCTGTTCTGCAGGTGAGTCACACCGCGTAGCTCAGCAGCACGTTGTCCGAGCCGTCCCAGCGGCGTACGTCGGTCAGGCGGAGCGCGGTCGCGGTGACCCCTCCGCGGAAGGCCGGGGTGCCGTCGCCGACCACCACCGGACCCACCATCAGATGCAGCTCGTCGACCAGGCCCGCCGCGAGCAGGTCGTTCCACAGCACGCTGCTGCCGAACATCAGGATGTCGCCGCCGTCGCCCTCCTTCAGCGCGGCCACCGTTGCGTGAGCCGCGGAGCGCGGCACGATCGTGGTGGTCTCGCGCCACGGGCCGGTCTCGTCCTCGGTCAGCGAGTCCGAGACCGTGACCTTCTCCATCGCGGGCCACAGCCGGGCGATCTCGGCGCTCGCCTCGGTGATGCCGGGCATCTCCAGGGCGCTGGGCCAGAAGCCCACGAAACCGCGGTACGAGGTGGCGCCGAGCAGGATCGTCGTGGCGGTCCGCATGTGCTCGACGTTGGACTCGTCGAAGGCGTGGTCCATCGGCATGGCCATGACATCGCCACCGGGGCCGGTGATGAAGCCGTCGAGGGAGACGATGTTGGTGACGATCAGCTTGCGCATGGGACTTCCTTTCCGCGGATGAGTGCTGTCACCCCTTGAGAGGACGGGCCGGGCGCGAACTCATCGCTCCTGCAGAAACTTCTCGACCACCGGTGGGTCGACAAAGCCCGAGACCGAGGAGACCAGCCCGCCGCGCAGCCCGAGCACGGTCACCGAGCCTGGCCTCCAGACCCCTTCGAACTGCTGCTCGCAGGCGAACCCCGGCTGGGCGTTGACAGTGGCAGGGTGCAGCCGCCACGGTGTCGCGAAGACCCGCTCGGCCCAGAAACGGAGCACCATCTCGCGGCCGTCGAACCAAGCCGGCAGCGGAGGCATGGTGAAGCGCACGTCGTCGGTGAGGACGGCGCCGATCCGGTCCACATCCGCGGTCTCCCAGGCCTGCATGAACTCCTCGACCAGGCGGCGTACGCCGTCGTCGCCGAGCGCCGCGAGCTCGGACTGCTGGGAGGGACCCGCCACCCGGGCGTCGATCGTCGCCCGCGCCCGCTGCAGCGCGCTGTTGACCGACGCGGTCGTGGTGTCCAGCAGCTCGGCGACCTCCGCCGCCGAGAGCTGCAGCACCTCACGCAGGATCAACACCGCTCGTTGGGTGGCGGGCAGGTGCTGCAGCGCCGCGACGTACGCGAGCTCGACGCTCTCGCGCTCGAGGTAGGACGCCTCCGGGTCGGTGGCCCACGGCTCCAGGAAGTGACGCTCGAGGTCCGGCTGGCCCAGGTCGTCGACCTGCGTGAAGGCCGGGCCGACGTCCGGCGTGGTTACCCGCTTCCGCACGTGCCTGAGGCACGCGTTGGTGGCGATCGTGTAGAGCCAGGTGCGCACCGAGCTGCGGCCCTCGAAGCCTGCGTAGCCCTTCCAGGCGCCGAGCAACGCCTCCTGGAGGGCGTCCTCGGCGTCCTGGGGCGAGCCGAGCATCCGGTAGCAGTGGGCGAACAGCTCGCCCCGGTGCTCCGCGACCAGAGTTTCGAAGTCAGGCGTCGTTGTCACCCGCCCATTCTCTGTCAGACCGTGACCGGAGCGAGCTCCTCGACGTCGTCCAGCTTCGCGACCTTGTGCTCCTGCGCGACCGCCCAGACGATCCCGGAGATCCAGAGCGCGCCGACCACCGCGGCGACCGCGCCGACGGCGGCGCCGGAAGCGCCCAGGGTCTCGGCGATGGTCTTGGAGTTGGTGAGCACGATCAGGCCACCGGCGGCCACGCCGAGCACGCGGGCGGCCAGCTTCCTGACCAGCCAGGCAGCGATCGGCGCCGCCACCACGCCGCCGGCGAGCAGCGCGATGGCGTAGGACCATTCGATGCCCTGCGAGCCGAGGGCCAGGAGGAAGCCCAACGAGCCGCCCACGGCGACCACGAACTCCGAGGTGTCGATCGAGCCGACCACCTTCCGTGGCTCGAGGCGGCCGGAGGAGAGCAGCGTCGTGGTGCCCACGGGGCCCCAGCCCCCGCCGCCGATCGAGTCGAGGGTGCCGCCGACCAGGCGCATCGGCATCAGGAACTTCTTCGAGGGGCGCGCCTTGAACGTCGGCCGGCGACCACCGAGCACCAGGAAGCGGTAGACGACGTAGAGCCCGAGGCCGAGCAGCAGCCCGGCCACCCACGGCTTCGCGGTGTCGGCCGGGAGGCTGGAGAGGAAGGTGGCGCCGGCGAAGGCGCCGACGAAGCCGGGAACCGCCAGCACCGACACGGTCCGCCAGTCGACGTTGCCGAGCTTGTGGTGGGAGAACCCGGAGACCAGCGACGTGCCGATCTCCGAGAAGTGCACGGCGGCCGAGGCGGCGGCTGGCGCGACACCGGCGGCCAGGAGGAGGGTCGAAGAGGTGACGCCGTACGCCATCCCCAACGAGCCATCGATGAGCTGGGCCAGCAGCCCGACGAACCCGAGCACGAGCAGCTTGCGCATGGCGATACACCTTCCGGCAGTTCGGGACGCGTACCGCGGCCCCACATTGTCGATGGACAATCACTAATGTAGTGAATAACTAGAGATTATCAAATTCGTGCAGCGTGGTCCGGGACACACCACCGCGCCGTCACCCAGGGACAGGGTGACGGCGCGGCGTGTCGCCGCCTCTCCCTCAGGGAGCGACGAAGTCGGAGACGATCGGAACGTCGATGGCGTCGCGGACCGTGCCCAGCCGGAGCGAGCCCGGCACGGGCGCCAGCAGGGCGATCAGGGTGTCGAGGCCCGGCACGTCGGGGATGCCCGGGAACCCGAGCTCCGGTATGCCGGGCGGGCCGGCCGGGATCGGCAGCGACCCCACGACCATCCCGCCGGAGGCGACGTCGCAGATCCCTTGGGGGAGACCGATGTCGCAGACCGGCTGGGGCGGGCCGGTGGCACCGCCACGTCCACCACTGTCCTGGCACTCCGTGAGTTGCGCGACGCCGGCTCCCAGCACCGCGATCGAGCGCCTGTTCCGGGCGATAGCCGTGCGCCTCTCGGCCCTGCCCTCGCGCAGTCCCCTGCGCGCCTCGGCCCGCGCGCAGCCGGCGACGCTCGCAACGGTCGTGCAGCTCGCCAGCGCGTCCTTCGTGGCATGACGAAACACGGCGGGTCTCCCTCCCCATCCGGCGTGAGCACGCCCGACGGGACAGAATGTAACCCCGTTCGGGGCTCTCCGTGTCGAGCTCTGGGAAACCTGTTGGGTCGCCGAGATGCCATCATCGGAGGGTGACCCGGACGACCGAGGACGTACGCCGCGCCACCAGCCGCTTCGCTTCCGGCCTCGCCGACGCGGACCCAGCCGCCGAGGTGCCGTCGTGCCCGGGGTGGACCGTGCTCGATCTCGTCGCCCACCTGGGCAACATCCACGCCTGGGCCGCCGGGGTCGTCGACACCGGCCGCCGCGGCCCCGCGTCCGAGGACCGGCCGGATCCGGGACGCCTGCAGACGTGGTACGCCGAGCGGGCCGGCGTCCTGCTGACGGCGCTCGAGGCCTCCGACCCCGAGGCTCCCTGCTGGAACTTCGCGGGCGTGCAGGAGACCAAGGGGTTCTGGCGCCGGCGGCAGATGCTGGAGACCCAGATGCATCTCGTCGACCTCGACCAGGCCCACGGCCGGCCGACCGACCTGGAGGCGGACGACTGCGCCGACGGGGTCACCGAGACGTGCGAGATCTTCCTGCCGCGGCTGCACGCGCGGGGCTACCCGGCCGACCTCGCCGAGCCGGTCTCCTTCGTCGCCACCGACACGCGACACCGGTGGACCCTGACCCCCTGCGAGGGCCTGCCTCCGGCGCTGACGCTCGCGAGCGGCGTACTCGCCAACGACCGGCTCCAGGGCACCGCCGAGCAGCTGTGGTTGCTGCTGTGGAAGAGGGCCGACGACGGTGTCGAGCGGATCGGCGACGCCGAGCGCCTGTCGCGTCTGCTGGCGTCGCGGCTCACCGGCTGACGTCGGAGCCCCGCACCTGACTAGAACACGTTGCAGGTCGCTGGTTGGATGGGGGCGTGACGACCGACCGCACCGGCACCTTCAGGGCCGAGGAAATCACCGAGGCCTACGCCGCCATGCACGCCCGCGTGCAGGAGTACGTCCGCACCGGCGACTGGGACGACTTCGCCCTGAGCTTCACTGAGGACGCCGAGTACGTCGAGCACGCCTTCGGCACGTTCCGCGGCCGCGACCAGATCCGGGAGTGGTCGGTGCGGACCATGACATCGTTCCCGGGCGGCGTGATGACCGGCTTCCCGCTGGCCTGGCAGGTCGTCGACGTGCCGACCTCGCGGCTGATCTGCGAGGTGCGCAACCTGATGCCCGATCCCGGCGACGGCTCGGTGCACGAGGCGTCGAACCTGACGATCATGACCTACGCGGGCGACGGTCTGTTCAGCCGCGAGGAGGACGTCTACAACCCGCTGCGGTTCCTCTCGATGTCGGTGGCGTGGGCGAAGGTGGCGCAGGCGCACGGCAACCTGAGCGACGAGGGCCGGGCCTACGTGGAGCAGTACGCCGGACTCTGAGCCGATCGCCGTACGGCGTTTGACCCCGTCTGAGAGGGTCGCGTCATGAGGAGTGCGGCCAAGCGGGTGGCGCTGGAGGTCGCCGGCTGGGCGCTGGTGCTCGGCGGCGTCGCCGCCCTCGTGCTCCCCGGCCCCGGTCTGCTGATGCTGTTCGGCGGCCTCGCGATCCTCTCCCAGCAGTACGAGTGGGCCGAACGACGGCTCGACCCGATCAAGTACCGCGCCCTGAAGGGCGCCGCCGAGGGCGTCGAGACCTGGCCGCGGATCGTGCTGTCGGTGCTCGGCGCGTTGGTGCTGGTCGCCTGCGGGATCCTCTGGATCTGGAGCCCGCCGGCCCCCGACTGGTGGCCGCTCTCCGACCCCTGGTGGCTGCCGGGCGGGATCGCCACGGCGGTCACCCAGATCGGCTCCGGCCTGATCGCCCTCGCCCTGATCGTGTACTCCTACCGCCGATTCCGCGGCCATCCCGAGGCCGTCGAGGAGCTCGAGCACGAGATCGAAGAGGCCGACGCCGAGCGCCACCACCACTAGCCGACCTGCGCCTTCGCGGTAGTCCCTGACGAAATCGTCGTGGCCAAGCCGGATCGGGGACGACTTCGCCCGGGACTACCCCAGCGGGGAAGCCACCGAGGCTGCCTCGACCAGGTCGCTGAGCTCCTCGACCACCTCGTCGAGTGGTCGGGACGTGCCCGAGGCGCGGGCCAGGGCGAGGGCGCCCTCGGTGGCGGCGACGATGGTGCGGGCCAGGCGGGGCGCCCGGCGCTTCGGCACTCCGGCCTCGAGGAGTACGTCGACCAGGGCGGCCTGCCAGTCGTCGAACACCTCGCGCGCGACCGCGTGCTGCCGCGGGTCGGTCGCGGTCGCGGCCGCGGCGACGGCACACCCGGTCCGGTAGTCGCTGGACTCGAGCACCCGGCGCCAGCGGTCGGCGAACTTGTGCAGCACCTGGGCGGCGCCCTCGGCCCGCGACTCCTCGATCATCCGGGTGACCTGGGCGCCGATGAAGCGGACCGCCTCCTCGGCCAGCGCCGCCTTGCCGCCCGGGAAGTAGTGGTACGTCGAGCCGAGCGGCACCCCCTCGCGCTCGGCGAGGTCGCGCAGGCTCATCGCGTCGATGCCGCCGGTGCCGATCGCCTTCGCCGCGCCCACCACCATCCGAGCGCGTGTGTTCCTGGTCATGCCAGAAGTCTATTGCACGTTCTATGACGACCGTCATAGCCTCCTTGCGTGACCACTTATGACATTCGTTATAGCGAGACCGTCGAGCAGCCCGGCCACACCCGCCGGGCCACGGTGATCCGCGCCGACGACGGACGCGAGCTCAGCGGCACCTGGTTCCGACCGACGGGAGACGTGCGCGGCGCGGTGGTGCTGGCGCCGGCGATGGCCACCCCGGCCGTGTTCTACGGCTTCTTCGCCTCGTGGCTGGCGGCGTCGGGCTTCGCGACCCTGACCTTCGACTACCGCGGCACCGGCGGTCCGGCCGAGATGCGCGCGGAGCGCGGCGACCTGTTCCGCTGGGCGGGCGACGCGGCCAGTGCGCTCGAGACGCTGCTCGACGACGTCCCGGACGGCGTGCCGGTGACCTGGCTCGGCCACAGCCTCGGCGGGCAGATCCTGCCCTGGGCCCGGCACGACCTGATCGACCGCGCCCTGCTGATCTCGTCGGCCCTGGGCTACTGGCGCTGGAACCAGCCCACGGTCCGCTGGCGGTCGCCGCTGCTGTTCCGGGTGATCGCGCCGGCCTCGATCCGGATCGCCGGCTACTACCCCGGCAAGCGGCTGCGGATCCTCGGCGACGTGCCGCCGAACGTGATGCGTCAGTGGGCGCGCTGGTGCCTGAGCCCGACATACTTCGGCGTCGACGCGCCGGACGTCGCCGCCCGGGTGGCCGAGGTGACGGTGCCGATCGACACCATCTCGTTCACCGACGACGAGCTGCTCGGACTGCGCAGCCACCAGGAGCTCGAGAAGATGTACGCCGCCGCGACGGTGGAGCCGCTCAGGATCTCGCCCGCCGACGTCGGCCTGGAGCGGATCGGCCACCACGGCTTCTTCCGCGCCCCGATGCAGCCGCTCTGGGAGAGCCTGGTGCTGCCGCGACTGGCGGCCGTGTGACGAGGGCGGGTCTCCCTACTTCTCCGGGAGGTGCGGGTCGGCCAGCAGGTACTGGGTCAGCCGACCGTCGTCCTTGCGGTCGTGCGGGTGCACCGGCTCGGGGATCATCCGGCCCTCGGTGGCGTCCCAGAACCGGTCGATCCGGAGCGCCACCCTGCGCGCGATCTTGCCCCGCAGCCCGCTGTGCGGCACGAACGGGTGCGGACGGGTCGGCGCGTGCAGCTCGGCGCGGTAGATCTGCTCGCCCCAGTCCGGGTCGCCCTCCCGGCGGTGCGGGGCCAGTGCCTCGACCAGCTCGTGCTCGAGGCGCCAGGTGGCCTCGAACTCCCGGCGTACTTCGTCCCAGATCGAGCGCCAGGTGCGCCGGATCGCGTACGTCGAGCCGTAGAGCTTGGCCTTCACCTGCGCGAGCGCGATCTCCAGCTGCTTGTCCTGGTGCACGAACTCGGTGGCACGTTGCTCCCCGTCCGGGAGTCGTTTGCGGACCGCCGGCACCACCACCTCGAGCACCGCCGCGTGATGTCGGCTGGCGCTCGCCAGGAAGGTGTCGATGGCGCGGTAGTGGTCGCGTGGGTGCCATCGGTCCGAGGTCGCGGTGGCCGCGGTGGCCAAGCGGTGCCGGAGCACGTCGTGGGTCGCGTTCATGCCGGGTACGAGAGTGTCCACGGCGGTCATCTCCCTGCTGGGTCCGAGACCTCCAGTCTCCTCCGCTAATCCGCTGCGGACAAGCACTCGCCTCAGGTCGGCCACCCTCGGTCGTTGATGTACCAGGCCGCTGAGGTCAGCACGACGACGATGAGGAGCGCGAAGAGCAGGCCACCGGCCACGGGCAGGAACCACCCGGGTGAACGCTTGGATCGGACCGCGACCACCTTCACCACGATGGCACCGAAGACCGCGCAGCCGAGGACGCCGTGCACGACCGTCCGCGTCGCGACCTCCTCGCCGTTCGCCAGCGTCCCGCTCTCCAGACCCAGGGCCCACAGGCAGTGGTAAGCGACGAAAAGGCTCAGCACGAGCGCGGTGGCACCGGAGATGCGATGTGCGGTGCCCAGCCATGACGGCGCCTTGATCCCGAGCTTGCCGTAGAGCCAGAGCGCGCCGAAGACCTGACCGACGGCCAGCACGCCGATGATCGTCGAGACCACGACCTTCATGGCGATGACGGTGTCGAAGCCGAGGGTGGTGGTGCCGTCGAGGGTCGGGTCGTGCGCCTTCCCGAACACCCCGATGAGAACCGCCACGACCGCGCCGGCCGCGAACGCGCCCAGCGGCACGGCCACGCTCTTCGGTGCCGTGTCCGTGTCGGTCATGGGTTCAGAATGCTCGGGTGCCTCTTCGTTGGGAATGGCCCACCCGAGCCATGCCCACCGGCACGGCGATCAGTCGAAGAGCAGGGGCATCCGCTGCCTGGCCTCGGCGCGCAGCTGCTCGGCGTGCTCCGGCGGCACCGATGAGGCGGGCCAACGGACGGTGGTGCCGGTGCCGCACCAGCCGCCGATGTGCGCCAGCGCCTTGTCGAGGGCGGGCGGGCCGTAGCCCGCCACCTGGAGGGGAACGATGTGGTCGTCGAAGAACGACCTGATCGCCGTCTCCACCTCCTCGGCAGCGGCCAGGTCCTCCTGGATGAGCCGCCACCAGCGCGCCGCCCCCGCCGGGCTCAGCGCGGCGACGTTCGAGTACGACCCCGCGGCGCCGCGGTGGTAGCCCGAGGCCAGGTGGTGGCCGGGCACGAACAACGCGGTCGAGTCGCAGTGGGTCCGCATCCGGGCGTACCACTCGTCGTCGCCGCCGGCCACCTTGACCCCCTCCAACGCCGGGATCCGCGCGGCGACGGCGCCGAGCTGCTCCGGGGTGAGCACGGTCTTGGCGTGCGGCGGGTTGTAGAGGACGAGCGGCACCGGTGCCGTCGCGTCGGACACTGCTTCCAGGAAGCGGAGCACCTCGTCCATGCTGAGCGGAAGCCAGTCCGGGAGGGTGACCTGGATGGCGACGGGGTGCAGCTCGGCGGCGACCAGGGCCCGCTCGAGCACCGTCTGCGCACTCATGTGGTTGGCACCGATCTGGAACGGCAGCCCCGCCTTCTGGCAGACCTCGGCGACGAGCTCGCTCACCACTCGGTGCTCGACCGCGGAAAGCGAGTGGAACTCGCCGGCGGTCCCGTGGGCATAGATGCCGTCGACGCCCGAGGCGGCGAGCACGTCCAGCTGGTCGCGTAGGCGCGCGAGATCGACGGCATCCTCCGGCGTCCAGGGCACGAGCGCGGTGGCCCAGACGCCGCGCAGCGTCACGGCAGCGCGTCCTGCTTGATCCGCGCCGCGCGTCCGCGCACGTCGGCGAAGTGGTCCTGCATGCGCTGGAGGCTCTCGGAGAGGTCCCCCTCCTGGAGCGCGGTCACGATGGCCAGGTGCCGGGCACCCCGGCCGGCGTCCTGCGGTCCGGGGATGGCGTCGCCGAGCCGCACGAACAGCTCCCAGAACACCTCGATCAGGTTGTCGACCAGTGGGTTGTCGAGACCCTTGTAGAGCTGCAGGTGGAACTTCTTGTCCACCTCGACGATCGACTTGCCGGCGGCCTCGAGGTCGATCATCACCCGGGCCAGGTCCGCGCAGCGGGCGACGTTGACGTGGTCTGCGATCCGGACGACGGCCGGCATCAACCCGACCTCCATGGCCTCGCGCGCGGTGAGGATCTCCTCCAGCGCCATGCCGGGGTCGGCCAGCCCGTAGGGCAGCTGCTCGATCAGCGGCCCGAACGAGAACCGGGACACGAAGAGGCCGTTGCCCTGCTGGGCCTCGATGACGCCGAGGGTCTGCAGGCTCCTGGTCGCCTCGCGCAGCGACAGCCGGTTCACCCCCAGACGGGTGGCGAGGACGGCCTCCGAGGGCAGGCGGTCGCCGGGACGCAGCCCCTGCTCCTGGATGAAGTCCCGGAGCCGGGCCTGGGCCTCCCGGTAGATCGGAATCCTGCTCACACTGGTTCCTCCACGGGTCCCGCAGCGGCAACGGCTGCCTGCAGCGTCGGTGCCAGTGTCTCAACAACGGCCCGCCCTGCGGCGTCGATCGGACCCCACGGTGGTCGGCAGACACCGGTATTGGGCCCGAGCTCGTTCATCAGCTCCTTGATGAATCCCACGCCGCCATGGGCGTCGGCCGCCTCGGACGTGGCCCGGAAGGGGTGGTGCAGGTCGAAGGCCTCCGCAGTGCGGCCTGCGGCGAACGCACGGATCACCGCCCGCGCGACGGGTGCCAGCCCGTTGTAGAGGCTTCCGATGACGCCGTCCGCCCCGAAGGCCAGCGCCGCGGGAAGCAGCTCGTCGCGGCCGAAGTACACGCGTACGTCGGGCGCCACCGCCCGGGTGAGGGCGAACTCGAGCAGGTCCTGGTCCGTGAACTTCACCGCCCGGAGCGTGGGGATCCGAGACTCCGCCAGGCCCACCACCTCACTGGGCCGCAACGACGATCCCGTCATCGAGGGGATGTGGTAGAAGCAGAACGGCGTGTGCGGCGCCGCCTCCGCCAGGTCGGCGAGCCACGAAACCGTGCGGTCCAAGGAGGCCTTGCCGTAGAACGGGGCCACCGCGGCGATCATGTCCACGCCCACCGACTCGGCGTGCGCGGCGAGCTGTTGTGCCTGCGCCAGCTGGGTGGCCCCGATGTGCGCCCCCAGCTCCAGGCTCCTCCGGCGCTGGTCCTGCGAACGCCGGGCGGCCCATTCGGCGACCAGTGCCTGACGCTCCTCGACGGTCAGCGAGGGGAACTCGCCCGTCGTACCGGCCACGAAGGCGCCGTAGACGCCGCTGTCCTGCAGGTGGCGGAGCTGGTCCGGCACGACGCCGAGGTCCAGCTCGCCGCTGCTGTCGAACGGCGTGGGGGTGGCCGCCCAGATCTCTACGGACTCCATAGGTCGCTCCATTTCACGTTGCATGTTGGTTGCGCTCACCCTTTGCTCGCCCCTTCGGTGAGGCCGGTGACGATGTACTTCTGAAGGAACACGAACGCGACGATCACGGGCAGCGCGACGACCGCCGACACCGCCATGACGTCGTTCCACCTGGTGCCGAAGGCGTTGTTGAGGCCCGCCAGCACCACGGTGATGGGCTGCATCCGCTCGTCCGTGGCCAGTGCGAGACCGAACACGAACTCGCCCCAGGCCTGGAGGAACGTGATCATCGCGACCGTGATGATCCCGGGCACGCTGACCGGGACGGCGATACGCAGGAAGGCGCTGAAGGTGTTGCAGCCGTCGATGCTCGCGGCTTCGAGGATCTCGCCGGGCACGGACAGGAAGTACGGCCGCAGGATGACGATCGCCAGTGGCACCGCCAGCGACGTGTTCGCGATGATCAGTCCGCCGTAGGTGTTGACGAGTCCGAGCTTGCTGAAGATCGCGAACATGGGCAGCGCGATGTTCACCGACGGCACCATCTGGACCACCAGGAAGAGCATCAGCACGATGCCCACGAACCGCAGGCGGAGGCGGGCGAGGGCGAACGCCGCGGGCACGGCCATGCCGAGGGTGAGCACGGTGGTGCCGGTCGCGATGATGGCCGTGTTCACGAGGCCGCGCGTGACGTCGCCGTCGCCGAACGCGACCTCGGTGTAGGACTGGATGGCCGGCGGGATCGGCACCAGCGTCGGCGGGGTCGCGAAGATCTCGCCTATCGGCTTGAACGACGTGCTGAGCATCCAATAGACCGGCAGCAGGTAGACCAGGGTCACGAGCCCGCCGATGGCCGACCACTTCAGGTCGGACCCTCTGGTCATGAGCCGGGTCATGCGCGCTCCTCGTGTCGCATCGAGCGGAAGTAGAGGATCGACAGCAGCATCGGGATGCTCAGCAGCACCGTGGTGCCCACCGCGGCCGTGTCGAACTTGAAGAACTCGAAGGCCTGTTCGTAGGCGTAGATCGGCAGCGTCGTCGTCGATCCACCGGGACCGCCTCCGGTCATCAGGAAGACGGTGTCGAAGGTCTTGAAGGTGTAGATGAACAGGAGCAGCAGCGTGGTCAGGCTGACCGGCCGGATCAGGGGCATGGTGATCCTGGCGAACTGCTGCCAGGCCCCCGCCCCGTCGAGCCGCGCGGACTCGTAGAGGTTCCCCGGGACCGACTGGAGCCCCGCGAGCAGCATGATCATGGCGAACGGCGCGAAGGTCCACGCGGTCGCGAACGTCACCGCGATCAGGGCCGTGTCGGGCTTGCCCAGCCAGAACACGTCGCCCTCGATGAGCCCCAGCCCCTGCAGGCCGGCGTTCACGAGGCCGTAGCTGCCATCGAGCAGCCACCGCCAGACGTTGGCGCTCACCACGGTGGGCAGGATCCAGGCCATCAGGGTCAGCGACCGCATGGTGTTGCGGCCCGGAAAGCTCCTGTTGAACAGCAGGGCGAGGCCCATCCCGATGCCGAAGCTCAGCGCGACCGACGCGCAGGTGTAGATCATCGAGACCCGCAGGGCCTCCCAGAACTGCGAACGGCCGAACTGGTCCCGGTAGTTGTCCAGCCCCACCCATTCCGCGCCGCCGTTGACGACCTGCGCCAGCCCGACGTTCTGGAAGCTCTGCAGGACGTTGTAGCCAAGGGGATACACGACCGTGGCCACGACGAACACCGCGCCGGGCACCAGGAAGAGATAGTCGCCCCGCACCCGGCGGCGTCGGCTCACCGCCGGGCGGACGCGCTGTCGGTGGGACTCCCGGCCGGGGGTGGGCGGGAGGACAGCGGTGCTCATTCTGCTGCGAGCGCCTCGTCGATCGCCTCCTGTGCCTCGGCGGCCGCCTCCTCGGCGGTGGTGTCGCCGCTCACCGTGGACTGCAGGGCGCGCTGCAGGTGGGTGAAGATCTCGCCGGACGTGGCCGCCACGTCACCTTCGGGGGCCCAGGCCTCCTGGAGCTGCTCGGCGAAGACGGCGCGGATCGGGTCCTCTGCGGTACCCGGTACGTCGTCGCGGGCGGGGAGCTTGTTGCGCTCGGGCAGGTAGATCTCGAGCTCCTCCGGGTCCTGCATGAACTCGATCAGGTCCCAGGCGGCGTCGGGGTTGTCAGTGCTGGCGCCGATGCCGAGGTTCTCCGCCGACAGGAACGTCATGGCGCTCTCGTCGGCCGGCAGGAGCGAGACGTCCCACTCGAGATCGGGCGTCTCCTCGCGCAGGAGGCTCACGTAGGTGGCCGAGTTGATCATCATCGCCGCGCGCTCCTGCGCGAACTGGTTCTTGACGTCGTCCTCGATCCAGGTGAGGAAGCCCTCGGAGATCGCACCGGAGTCGGTCATCGACGCGAAGGTCTCCAGAGCCTCGACGCCCTCCGGGCTGTCGATCCCCTCGACCGACCCGCCGGCAGCCAGCAGCCGGATGACCAGCCCGGTCGCACCCTCGGCCCCCTCGACCCCGCTCACGGCGAGGCCGGTGCGGTCGCCGGTGCTCAGGGCCTCGGCGGTCGTCTCCATCTCGTCCCAGGTCTTCGGCGGCTCGACGCCGGCCTCGTCGAGCATCGTCTTGTTGTAGTAGAGCGCGTAGGCGTCGGCCAGGTGAGGGATCCCGTAGGTGGCGCCGTCGAACTGACCGGTGGCCCAGCTCGTCTCGAAGTACGCGTCCTCCTCGCCCCACTCCTCGACGCGGTCGCTGAGGTCCTGGATCACGCCGGCCTCCGCCATCGCGGCGGTGTCGAACGCGTTGATCAGCGCCACGTCGGGAAGGTCTCCACTGGCGGCCGACTGGAGCAGGGTCCGGTTGAAGTCGTCGAAGGGGATGAACCGGACCTCGACATCGGTGCCGCTCTCCGTCTCGAACCGCTCGACCAGGTCGTACAGCGGCGCACCCGTCGGCATCTCCGGGTCGCCGTAGTACTGCCACAGGGTGATCGCGTCGGCACCAGCCTCGTTGCCACCGTCATCGCCACCACAGGCCGCGAGCGTTCCCATCAGCGCACCGACGGTCCCGAGCGCCAAGCAGCGCTGCCAGCTGTGTCGTGTGAAGTTCATGTTTTCGGGCCTCTCCTAGACAATGCTGGGAGAGTAGTTAGATATCTGATAACTTGTCAACGACCTGGTGAAGGAGCGGAATGACTGCACACCATCTGCCCGGCGGCGATCAAGGCGTGCCACTGCCGGCCTGGCTGGAGGCCGAGCCCGCCCGCCTGCTCGAGTTCGCGCGTCACGCGGTCCACCCTCGCGGTGGCTTCGCCTGGCTCGACGCGACCGGCTCGCCCCTCCTGGACCGACCGGTCGAGACCTGGGTGACCTGCCGGATGACCCACGTCTTCGCGCTGGCCTGTGCCGGGGGACGCGAGTCCTTCCGCCCGCTCGTCGAACACGGCGTCAGCGCTCTGCGCGAGCGCCTCCGGGATGCCGAGCACGGGGGCTGGTACGCCGCGGTCGACGACACCGGACCACGGTCGACCGACAAGCGGGCCTACGACCACGCGTTCGTGGTGCTCGCCGCGGCCAGTGCGTGCGTCGCCCGGGCCCCCGGTGCATCGGAGCTCCTGGACGAGGCGCTCACGACGTTCGAGCGGCACTTCTGGCGGGAGAGCGAGGGCCGGGTCGTCGACGTGTGGGACCGCACCTGGAGCCACCTGGAGGACTACCGCGGCGTCAACGCCAACATGCATGCGGTGGAGGCGATGCTCGCGGCCGGCGATGTCCTGGGCGACGACGTCTGGGCCCAGCGGGCGGCCCGGATCGTCGAGCACGTCGTGCACGACATCGCTCGCGACCACGACTGGCACCTGCCCGAACACTTCGACGCGGGCTGGCAGGTCCGGGTCGACTACAACCGGTCGGACCCCGCGCACCCGTTCCGCCCCTACGGCGTGACCATCGGCCACCTTCTGGAGTGGGCGCGGCTGGCGCTGCACGTGTGGCACGGCCTCGGCGCGCAGGCACCGGCGTGGCTGCTGGAGGATGCCCGGTGCCTGTTCGACACCGCGGTCCGGGACGGCTGGGCGGTCGACGGCGCGGACGGCTTCGTCTACACCACCGACTTCGAGGGGCGGCCGGTCGTCACCATACGGATGCACTGGGTCGCCGCCGAGGCCATCGCCACGGCGTACGCCCTGCACCAGGCGACCGGCGAGGACCAGTACGCCGACTGGTTCGTCCGGTGGTGCGGCTACGCTCGCGCGCACCTGGTCGACCTCGAGGGCGGGTCGTGGCACCACGAGCTCGACGCCCACAACCGTCCCGCCCACACCGTGTGGGAGGGCAAGCCGGACGTCTACCACGCCTACCAGGCGGCGATCCTGCCCGGACTGGGACCCATGACGTCGTTCGCCGGGGCGTTGCTGCACCCGAGGTGACTCAGGGCTGAATCCCGGACGGTCCGGGGCCGCTTCCCGATGTGATCAGGGCCCTGTCCGCGACAGGCTGCTCGGCATGACGACGACGACAGCGCAGAGGCCGGCGCCGGACGGTTTCCCCGGTTCACCGGGGAACCTGTCGCTTCTCGGGGAGAACTTCGCCTGAGAAGTGACAGCTTCCCCGGTCCACCGGGGAAACCAGCGGCCTCAGCCCACAGCGAGATAGGCCGCCAGCCCGAGGCCGGCGAGGCCGACGGCATAGCGGAGCGGGTGTTCGGGCAGGACCCGCACGACCTGAGGGCCGACCCAGCTGCCGACCAGCGCGCCGGCTCCCAGGGCGAGCACCGAGGGCCAGTGCACCGGCGCCAGGAACACGTAGGTGAGCGAGGCGACCACGTTGGACGTGCCGCTCGCGACGTTCTTGACCGCGTTGGTCACGGCCAGCGGCTCCGCGGTCCTGACGGAGAGCACGGCCAGCAGGATGATGCCGACGCCGGCGCCGAAGTAGCCGCCGTAGACCCCCACCACCACGATCAGCAGATGGCCGCGCCACGAGCTGACGACCGGCGGTGGCGGCTCTCCGGAGGCCAACCTGGCGCGCCGCCGATCGGACCACCGCCGGAGCCGGTCGCGCATCAACAGCAGGATCGCTCCCAGCGCGACCAGCCATGGGACGACTGCCTCGAACGTCGACTCATCCGCCACGAGAAGCAGGGCGGCCCCGACCAGGCCGCCGAGCGCCGACTGGAGCATCAGCACCCGCAACCGCGGCCACTGACCAGCCAGCTCGGGACGTGAGCCGAGGGCCGCACCGACCGCGTTGGCCAGCATCGAGGTGGTGTTGGTGACGTTGGCCGCCAGCGGCGGCAGGCCGGTGGCGAGCAGGGCGGGATAGCTGACCAGTGACGCGAGCCCGGCGATCGAGCCGGTCAGCCCGGCGCCGACCCCGGCCAGCACCAGCAGCAGTACGTCGGAGGTGCTCACTCCTCGGAGGCGGGCACGACCGGAGGTTTGACGGCGGTCACCGGGCACCGCGCGTCGAGCAGCACCCGCTGCGACGTGCTGCCCATGACCAGCTTGCCCACCGGCGAACGGCGGCGCAGGCCGATCACGAGGAGGTCGAGGTCGTCTTCGTAGGACAGATCCACGAGCTCCGCCGCCGCGTCGCGCTCGGCCGAGACCGTGCGGGCGATGACCGTGTTGGAGCCCATCGAGGCCCGGGCGAGCTCGAGGTCGGCGGCCCAGTCCGGGCGCTCGGCCGTCTCGGCCGACACCACGACCACCAAGTCGTCGTCGCGCACCGTGCACTCCCGGATGGCGTGGCCGAGCGCGGCCCGGCCCTCGGGGGTGGGCAGGTAGCCGACACCGACCGTCATCAGAGCACCTCCGGCACCGGCGTGAGGACGGTGCCGTCCGCGAGGTAGCTGGCCAGGTTGTCGAGCGCGAGCTGGGCCATCGCCGCGCGGGTCTCGACGGTGCCGCTGGCGAGATGGGGCAGGAGTACGACGTTGTCGAGGGCCAGCAGGGCTTCCGGCACGTGCGGCTCGTCGGCGAAGACGTCGAGTCCCGCCCCGGCCAGGCCTCCCTCGGCGAGCAGGTCGACCAGCGCGTCCTCGTCGACGACCGAGCCACGGGCGATGT
>JALZCZ010000483.1 GCA_030862825.1 Actinomycetota bacterium
GGCCACCACCGGCCGGGCCCGACATCGCAGTCGGCACGGAAGAGCCAGGAGAGGAACGAGATGACGCAGATGGACGTCCAGCCACCCGCGGTGGCGCCCGGACCGGCGGGTCCGACGCCGATCATCGAGATGCGCGACATCTCCATCGCCTTCGGGGGCGTTCCCGCGCTCGACGGGGTCGGCCTGCGGCTGTTCCCTGGCGAGGTGCACGCCCTCATGGGCGAGAACGGCGCCGGCAAGTCCACACTCATCAAGGCGCTGACCGGCGTCTACAGCATCGACGCGGGCACCGTCCTGGTCGGCGGCGAGGAGCACGTCTTCACCTCACCCGCCGCCTCTCAGGCCGCCGGCATCAGCACGGTCTACCAGGAGGTCAACCTGGTCCCCAACCTCAGCGTTGCCGAGAACATGCTCCTCGGCCGCGAGCCCCGCCGCTTCGGGTCGATCAACGTGCGGGCCATGAACCGCCAGGCCCGCGAGACCCTCGAGGGACTCGGTCTCGACATCGACCCCGCCTCCGTCCTCGGTGAGCATCCGATCGCGATCCAGCAGCTGGTCGCCATCGCCCGCGCCGTGGACGTCGAGGCCCGGGTCCTGATCCTCGACGAGCCCACCTCCAGCCTCGACGCCGACGAGGTGGAGAAGCTGTTCGAGGTGATGCGCACCCTGCGCGAGCAGGGCGTCGCCATCGTCTTCGTCTCCCACTTCCTCGACCAGATCTACGAGATCGCCGACCGGATGACGATCCTGCGCAACGGCCGGCTGGTCGAGGAGCGGATGGTCACCGACACCACCCAGCTCGAGCTGGTCAAGCTGATGATCGGCCGTGAGCTCGAGGTGCTCGAGCGCATCGACCGCGAGGTCGCCGCGACGGAGACCGACGAGAGTGGCACCCCGGTGCTGCGGGCACTCGGGCTGAGCCGGAAGGGCTCCCTGGAGGCCACCGACCTCGACCTCTACGCCGGCGAGGTGATCGGCATCGCCGGCCTCCTCGGCTCGGGGCGCACCGAGCTCGCCCGGCTGCTGTTCGGCGCCGACGCCGCCGACGGCGGTGAGCTGCAGGTGCGGTCGGACCGCCGCAAGCTGCGCAGCCCCCGGCACGCCATCGACCGCAAGATCGCCTTCTCGAGCGAGAACCGTCGCGCCGAGGGCGTGATCGAGGACCTCACCGTCGCCGACAACATGCTGCTGGCGCTCCAGGCCTCCCGCGGATGGCTGCGGCCGATCCCGCCGGGCACCAGGGCGAAGCTGGTCAAGGACTACATCGAGGCCCTCGACATCCGGCCAGCCAACCCGCAGGCCGTGATGCGCACCCTCAGCGGCGGCAACCAGCAGAAGGTGCTGCTGGCCCGATGGCTGATCACGCAGCCCGACGTACTCATCCTCGACGAGCCGACCCGCGGCATCGACATCGGCGCCAAGGCGCAGATCCAGCAGCTGGTCGCCGACCTGGCCCGCAAGGGGATGTCGGTGGTCTTCATCTCCGCGGAGCTGGAGGAGGTGCTGCGTCTCAGCGACCGGCTGGTCGTGATGCGCGACCGCCGCAAGATCGACGAACGACCCAACCACGACGTCAGCGTCAGCGACGTCCTCGAGATCATCGCCGGCGCGGCCCGCACCGAGGAGGCGCCCCGTGCGTAAGGTCCTTGCCCACCCACTCTTCTGGCCCGCGGCCGCGCTGGTCGTGCTGCTGCTCGTCAACGTCGTCGCGACGCCGAGCTTCTTCGACATCCGGATGGAGGACGGCCACCTCTACGGCAGCCTCGTCGACATCGTTCGCAACAGCGCCCCGGTCATGCTGGTCGCCCTCGGCATGACGCTGGTCATCGCCACCCGCGGCATCGACCTCTCGGTCGGTGCGATCGCCGCGATCGCCGCGGCCGTCGCCTGCACCCGGATCGTCGGCGCCGGCGACGAAGGGGCGCTGTCCACCGCGGTGATGGCCTGCACCTACGCCGTCGTCGTCTGCGTCGTGCTCGGCGCCTGGAACGGCTTCCTCGTCTCGGTCCTCGGCATCCAGCCGATCATCGCCTCCCTGGTCCTGATGGTCGCCGGCCGCGGCATATCGATGGCGATCACCGACGGTCAGATCACCACCGTCAACAACGGCTACTTCAGCGATCTCGCGTCCGGCTTCGTGCTGACCCTCCCGTTGGCTTTCCTGGTCGCGCTGGCCGTCTTCGGCCTGACCGCGCTGCTGACCCGTCGTACGGCGCTCGGCATGCTGATCGAGTCGGTCGGCATCAACCCGGAGGCCAGCCGGCTCGCGGGCGTCAGATCCCGCACGATCATCTGGATCGTCTACGCGTTCTCCGGCTTCTGCTCCGGCGTCGCGGGCCTGGTGATCGCTGCCAACACCAACTCGGTGAACGCCAACAGTCTCGGGCTGTGGATCGAGCTCGACGCGATCCTCGCCGTCGTCATCGGCGGCACCTCGCTGGCCGGTGGCCGGTTCTCGCTCACGGGCACCCTGATCGGTGCGCTGTTCATCGCGACCCTGGCCCGCACCATCCCCAACATCGGCATCCCGTCGGAGATCAACTACCTGTTCAAGGCCGTCGTCGTGATCGTCGTCTGCCTCCTTCAGTCGCCCAAGGCTCGCGCGATGGTCCGCGTACGCCGGTCCGGTCCCACCACCCCCGTCCTCGCGAAGGCAGGTTCCCCCGCATGAGCGTCGCCACCGTCGCCGCGTCCGACAGCGTCTGGGACCGCGTCAAGGGCTACAGCCCGCCCACCCGTTTCCTGCCCGTGATCGCGACCCTCGCGCTCTTCGTCGGGATGGCCGGCGCCGGCAGCATCCGCTACGAGGGCTTCGGGGACCCGCAGGTGCTGCTGAGCCTGCTCATCGACAACGCGTTCCTGATCGTGCTCGCAGTCGGCATGACCTTCGTGATCCTCACCGGCGGCATCGACCTCTCGGTGGGGTCGGTCGTCGCGCTGTCCACGATGATCGCCGCCAAGACGTTGCAGATGGGCTGGCCGCCGTACGCCTCCATGGTGGCGGTGCTCGCCACCGGCACGCTGCTCGGCCTGCTGATGGGTCTGCTCATCCACTACTTCGACATCCAGCCGTTCGTCGCGACCCTGGCGGGGCTGTTCCTGGCCCGCGGCCTGACCTACCTGATCAGCGTCGAGTCCATCTCGATCAACGACGACACCTTCACACAGCTGGCGTTCAAGACGGTCTCCATCGGCGACTACTACATCCGGTGGACGGCGATCGTCGCGCTGGTCGCGGTCGCGATCGCGACGTACGTGCTGGCCCGTACCCGCTTCGGCCGCACCGTCTACGCGATCGGCGGCAGCGAGAGCTCCGCGATGCTGATGGGCCTGCGGGTGGCGTTCACCAAGGTCGGCGTCTATGTCATCAGCGGCTTCTGCGCTTCGCTCGGCGGACTGCTGTTCTCCCTCTACATCCTCTCCGGCAACAGCCTGCACGCGATCGGCATGGAGCTCGACGCGATCGCGGCGGTCGTCATCGGCGGCACCCTGCTGACCGGTGGCCGGGGATACGTCCTCGGCTCGCTGCTCGGGGTGCTGGTGCTCGGCATCATCAAGACACTGATCTCCTTCGACGGCACCCTGAGCTCGTACTGGATCCGGATCTTCACCGGTGTCCTGGTCCTGGTGTTCGTGGTCGTCCAGCGGCTCGCGACGCGGCGGCAGACGTGACCGACACGACGCCTCGCCCAGTGCCGGAGAGGACGCCGGTCATGGCCGATGTCGCCCGGCTCGCGGGCGTCTCGCACCAGACGGTCTCGCGGGTGATCAACGGGCAGACCAACCTGCGTCCCGCGACCAGGGAGCGGGTGGAGCAGGCGATCCGCCAGCTCGGCTACCGCCCCAACAGCGCCGCACGGGCTCTGGTGACCCGACGCTCGGCCACGATCGGCGTGATCGGCACCAAGGGCGGCTACTGGGGCCCGAGCACCGTGCACCGCACCATCCAGGCGGCCGGCCGCGAGGCGGGCTACTTCGTCAGCTCCGCCAACCTGCAGAGCCTCACCCGCGACGAGCTGGTCGACGCGATCAGCCACCTGCGCGACCAGAGCGTCGAGGGCATCGTGCTGATCTCGGCGACCGACGAAGCGGTCGCGGTGGCGCGCGCCCAGGAGAACCTCGGCGTGCCGGTGGTCGTGGTCGAGGGCGACGAGGACAAGACCCGGTGGAGCGTGGGCGTCGACCAGGTCGCCGGCGCCGAGCTCGGCACCCGCCACCTGATCGACCTCGGGCACACCGACATCGTGCACCTGGCCGGCCCGCAGTCGTGGACCGAGGCGAGGGCCCGGCTCCTGGGCTGGCAGACGGCGATGTACGCCTCGGGGCTGCGGCCCTCGCGGCACCTCGTGGGCGACTGGTCGGCGAAGAGCGGCTACGAGGCCGGGATCGAGCTGGCCGCGACCTCGCACGCCACCGCCGTGTTCTGCGCCAACGACCAGATGGCGCTGGGGCTGCTGCGGGCGCTGGCCGAGGGCGGTCGCTCGGTGCCCCACGACGTGAGCGTGGTCGGCTTCGACGACATCCCGGAGGCGGCGTACCTGATCCCGCCGCTGACCACCGTCCGTCAGGACTTCACCGCCGTCGGCAGGCGAGCGATCGAGATCCTCCAGGCCGCCATCGCCGGTGAGTCCGGACCCGCACGCCTGATCGGCCCCGAGCTCGTGGTCCGCGCCAGCTCGACCGCACCCACCGGAAGGAACTAGCTGATGGAGCACTACGTGGTGGGGGTCGACTTCGGCACCCTCTCGGGACGCGCGGTCGTGGTGCGGGTCTCGGACGGCGCCGAGCTCGGCACTGCCACCCACGCCTACGCCCATGGCGTCGTCGAGGAGCGGCTGCCGGGCGCGGACCTCCCGCTGCCGCCCGAGTGGGCGCTGCAGGTGCCCGACGACTACCGCGACGTGCTGCGCAACGCCGTGCCCGCCGCCGTCGCCGCGGCGGGGATCGACGCCGCCGACGTGGTCGGCATCGCCACCGACTTCACCGCCTGCACGATGGTGCCGACGCTCGGCGACGGCACCCCGCTGTGCGAGGTCGAGGGGCTCGCCGACCGGTCGCACGCCTACGTGAAGCTGTGGAAGCACCACGCCGCCCAGGCCCAGGCCGACCGGATCAACCGGCTCGCCGCGGACCGGGGCGAGGCCTGGCTGCCGCGCTACGGCGGGCTGATCTCCTCGGAGTGGGAGTTCGCCAAAGGCCTGCAGATCTTCGAGGAGGACCGCGAGGTCTACGACCGGATGGAGCGCTGGGTCGAGGCGGCCGACTGGATCGTCTGGCAGCTCTGCGGGAGCTACGTCCGCAACGCCTGCACGGCCGGCTACAAGGGCATCCTGCAGGACGGCGCCTACCCGTCGCCGGACTACCTCGGCGCGCTGTCGTCCGGCTTCGAGGGGTTCGTCGCCGACAAGCTCGACCAGCCCATCGGCCAGCTCGGCGAGCGGGCCGGCGGGCTGACCGCCGAGGCTGCCGCATGGACGGGGCTGCGGGAAGGCATCGCGGTCGCTGTCGGCAACGTCGACGCCCACGTCACGGCACCCGCCGCACAGGCCGTCGGCGCCGGCCAGATGGTCGCGATCATGGGCACCTCCACCTGCCACGTCATGAACGCCGACGTGCTGCGCGAGGTGCCGGGCATGTGCGGCGTCGTCGACGGCGGCATCGTCGCCGGCAGCTGGGGCTACGAAGCAGGACAGAGCGGCGTCGGCGACATCTTCGGCTGGTTCACCGAGAGCTCGGTGCCCGTGTCGTACGCCGTGGCCGCGGCCGGTGCCGACGAGTCGATGCACGAGCATCTGACCCGCCTGGCGGCCGAGCAGGAGATCGGCGAGCACGGCCTGGTCGCCCTCGACTGGCACAGCGGCAACCGCTCGGTGCTCGTCGACCACGAGCTCTCCGGTCTCGTGGTCGGCCAGACCCTGGCCACCCGGCCGGAGCACCTCTACCGCGCGCTCCTCGAGGCCACCGCGTTCGGCACCCGCGTCATCGTCGAGACGTTCCGCGACAGCGGCGTGCCGGTCGAGGAGTTCATCGTCGCCGGCGGGCTCGCCAAGAACGCGCTGCTGATGCAGATCTACGCCGACGTGACCCGGCTGCCGCTCTCGATCATCGACTCCGAGCAGGGGCCGGCGCTCGGCTCGGCCATCCACGCGGCCGTCGCCGCGGGTGCCTACGCCGATGTGCCGACCGCCGCCAAGTCGATGGGCAAGGTCCGCAAGGGCGTCTACGTCCCCGACGAGGGCCGGGCCGCCGCCTACGACGGGCTGTTCGAGGAGTACCTGGCCCTGCATGACCACTTCGGTCGGCGGACCGCGACGATGCGGCGGCTCAAGGCGATCCGTCGGGCCGCGGTCGAGCGCCGGATCACCAAGGAAGCGGGCCGATGACCGTCGTCTCCGACGTCCGCGCGAGGGTGCTCGAGCTGCGGCGCGAGGTGTGCGCGCTGCACGAGCAGCTGACCCGCTACCAGCTGGTGGTGTGGACGGCGGGCAACGTGTCGGCGCGGGTGCCGGGCCACGACCTGCTGGTGATCAAGCCGAGCGGGGTCTCCTACGACGAGCTGACGCCGGACAACATGGTCGTCTGCGACCTCGACGGCCGGGTCGTCGAGGGCGAGCACGCTCCGTCGTCCGACACCGAGGCCCAGGCCTACGTCTACCGCGAGCTGCCCCACGTGGGCGGGGTCGTGCACACCCACTCGACGTACGCCACCGCCTGGGCGGCGCGCGGCGAGCCGGTGCCGTGCGTGCTGACCATGGGTGCCGACGAGTTCGGCGGCGAGATCCCGGTCGGACCGTTCGCGATCATCGGCGACGACTCGATCGGCCGCGGCATCGTTGAGACCCTCCGGGGCAGCCGGTCGCCCGCCGTGCTCATGCAGAACCACGGTGTCTTCACGGTCGGCCCGACGGCGAAGGCCGCGGTGAAGGCGGCGGTGATGTGCGAGGACGTCGCCCGCACCGTGCACATCGCCCGCCAGCTCGGCACGCCCCTGCCCATCGACCAGACCCAGATCGACTCGCTCCACGCCCGCTACCAGAACGTGTACGGCCAGCGCTGACCGCGCCGCACCCATCACCCAACAAACGCTGTCGCGCACCCAGCGGCCGTGATCCGGAGGAAGCAGATGACCACCACCGCCACCCCCACGCCCCTGCCCGAGGTCTGGTTCCTGACCGGGAGCCAGAGCCTCTACGGGCCGGAGACTCTCGACCAGGTCGCCGACCAGTCACGGGGGATCGCGGAGCGGCTGGCAACCGTCGGCGGACTGCCGGTCCGGGTCGTGTGGAAGCCGGTGCTCCTCGACTCCGCCGCCATCCACCGGCAGATGCTCGAGGTCAACGCGGCGTCCGAGTGTGTCGGCGTGATCGCCTGGATGCACACGT
This sequence comes from Actinomycetota bacterium, assembly GCA_030862825.1. Taxonomy (GTDB): domain Bacteria; phylum Actinomycetota; class Actinomycetes; order Propionibacteriales; family Nocardioidaceae; genus Nocardioides. The sequence continues at coordinate 7,383 of JALZCZ010000483.1, forward strand.
TCTCGCCGGCCAAGATGTGGATCGCCGGCCTCGACGCGCTCCAGAAGCCGTTGCTCCACCTGCACACGCAGGCGGCCGCGGCGCTGCCCTGGTCGACCATCGACATGGACTTCATGAACCTCAACCAGGCCGCCCACGGTGACCGGGAGTTCGGCTACATCCAGTCGCGGCTCGGCGTGCCCCGCAAGACCGTGGCCGGCCACGTCGAGTCTCCCGACGTACAGGAGCGGGTGGCGCAGTGGGCGCGGGCCGCCGTCGGCCGGCACGAGGTGCGCACCCTCAAGCTGGCCCGCTTCGGCGACAACATGCGCGACGTCGCGGTGACCGAGGGCGACAAGATCGAGGCGCAGCTGCGGTTCGGCGTCTCGGTCAACACCTACGGCGTCAACGACCTGGTCGCCGTCGTCGACCAGATCGGCGACGACGAGATCGACAAGCTGGTCACCGAGTACGCCGACACCTACCGGGTCGCACCGGAGCTGCTGCCGTCGGGCGACCGGCACGAGTCGCTGCGCTACGGCGCCCGGATCGAGCTCGGGCTGCGCGGCTTCCTCGAGGCGGGCGGCTTCGGCGCGTTCACCACGAACTTCGAGGACCTCGGCGGTCTCCGGCAGCTCCCGGGCCTGGCCGTCCAGCGGCTGATGGCCGACGGCTACGGCTTCGGCGGCGAGGGCGACTGGAAGACGTCGGTGCTGCTGCGCGCCACCAAGGTGATGGGTGCCGGCCTGCCGGGCGGCACGTCGTTCATGGAGGACTACACCTACCACCTGGTGCCGAGCGAGGAGAAGATCCTGGGCGCGCACATGCTCGAGGTCTGCCCGAGCATCACCACCGAGCAGGCGGCCCTCGAGGTACACCCGCTGGGGATCGGCGGCCGGGAGGACCCGGTGCGGCTGCGGTTCACGGCCGACCCCGGACCCGCCGTGGTCGCCGGGCTCTCCGACATGGGCGACCGGTTCCGGCTCACCGTCAACGAGATCGACGTGGTCGAACCCGACGCGGACCTGCCCAACCTGCCCGTGGCCTGCGCGGTCTGGGAGCCCCGGCCGTCGCTCTCCACCTCAGCCGAGGCGTGGCTGATGGCCGGGGCGCCGCACCACACCGTGCTGTCGAAGGCGATCGGTCGCGAGGTGCTCGAGGACTTCGCAGAGATGACCCGCACCGAGATCGTCGTCATCGACGCCGACACCACCCCCCGCGCCTTCCAGCGCGAGCTGCGGTGGAACGCTGCCTACCACCGTCTCGCGGAAGGCATCTGAACCTCATGCAGCAAAGGACTCTCGGCCGGACCGACCGCCCCGTCTCCGTCGTCGGCCTCGGCACCTGGCAGCTCGGTGCCGACTGGGGCGAGGTGACGGAGGAGCAGGCACGCGACGTGCTCGAGGCCTCTGCGGAGTCGGGCGTGACGTTCTACGACACCGCCGACGTCTACGGCGACGGCCGCAGCGAGCAGATCGTGGGCCGCTTCGTCGCCGCCCATCCCGATGCCGGGTTCACGGTGGCCACCAAGATGGGTCGCCGGATGGAGCAGGTGCCGGACAACTACGTCGCGGACAATTTCCGCACCTGGGTGGACCGGTCGCGTCGCAACCTGGGCACCGACCGGCTCGACCTGGTGCAGCTGCACTGCCCGCCGTCGGCCGTGATCGACGACGACGCGACCTACGAGGCCCTCGACGCGCTCGTCCAGGACGGGTCGATCGCGGCGTACGGCGTCAGCGTCGAGACCGTCGACCAGGCGCTGAGCGCGATCACCCGGCCGCACGTCGCGTCCGTGCAGATCATCGTCAACGCCTTCCGGCTCAAGCCGGTCGAGCTCGTGCTGCCGGCCGCGGCCCAGGCGGGCGTGGGCATCATCGCCAGGGTGCCGCTGGCCTCGGGGCTGCTCTCCGGCCGCTACACCCGGTCCACGACGTTCGCGCCCGACGACCACCGCAGCTACAACCGCGACGGCAGCGCGTTCGATATCGGGGAGACCTTCTCGGGCGTCGACTACGACACCGGGCTGCAGGCCGCGGCGGAGTTCGCCGAGCTGGTGGGCTCGTCCCTCGACGACGTGACGCCCGCCCAGGCCGCGATCGCCTGGCTCTGGCAGCTCCCCGGCGTCACCACGGTGATCCCCGGCGCTCGTACCACCGCCCAGGCCCGCGCCAATGCCGCGGCAGGCGCCGTCGGCCCACTGCCGGGTGCCCTTCTCGACGGCGTACGCGCGATCTACGACGAGCGACTGCGGGAGTCCGTGCACCCTCGCTGGTGAGCGGCCCGCGGTTGGTCGACGGATTTCACCGGCCACACCTCGCTCCGGTAGCCTTCCCGGCGGTGGCGTGTCCGAGCGGCCTAAGGAGAACGCCTCGAAAGCGTTTGTGGGCGCAAGTCCACCGAGGGTTCAAATCCCTCCGCCACCGCCAGCGCAAACGGCTCCTGACCTGCAGAACGCGCGGTCAGGAGCCGTTCGCATGTTCGCTGTGCCAGATACGTGCCAGATGCTTCGGCCAGGGATTGAGAAGTTCGCGGCCGCCCTCGCCCCTCCTCCAGCTCCATTTGCGTAGCGGGCGAGGGGTTTGCCCACAGCAGCGCGCGGATCTGCCGATGTGCGTGCGGATCGGTCATGCTTGTCTGGTGGAGGAACACGACGATTGGAAGCGCCTCATCGAGACTCTCGACGCGTGAACCTCGGCAGCCGAGAAAGCACCGGGGCAGATCGAGGTTTCCGTCCAGCAAGGCGGGGCCAGCCGCGACGTGGTTATCGTGATGACCCCGGATGAATGGGATGACATGGCGGGCGTCATGTGGGGCGACTTCGAGGACGCGGTGAAGGACGTCAAGCGAGCGCTGCTAAACCTGCAGTCGCACGAGCGTTTCGTCGTCTACTCGCAGTACCGGTTGGAGCCGTCCACCGAGCCAGCCCTGCGCGAGCCGCCGGACCTCACCCCCGAGCCCGGCGGGCACCGGGTGGCGTACGACCGAAGGGGGCGGATCGCGAGTCGGTTCGCGGATTGGTCCGAGCCCGACGAGCACAGCTGAAGAAGCGGCACGCTACTGCCGCATATCGCGCGCTCGTGCCGATGTGCGGTCGTGCCAAGGGGGCCGCGGGTCTACTGCTCGCCAAGCGTGTCTGAGCGTCCAAGCATCAGCGGCTCACTGTCCCGAGTCAGTAAGTACAGGCCCGGGTCCATGTGAATGTGCGAGCCAGTGGGTGCATCGGGATCGGCAAGTGCGAGACACCACCGAGCCAGGTCACGCAGGCCAGCGGGGTTCGCCTCGATCTCCACGCCGTCCGAACCGAGGCGGACGACGACGTCCCCGCCCTCCTCGGTCAGGACAACAACTCCGCGGGATGCGTCGTAGTCCGCCACTTCAATCGAGTGCTTCGCCATCCGGTGATGATGGCATCCAGAACGCCCGCTCAGCCGCTGTCGGGGCGAAGCGCCCGACCATGCCGCTGTCGGGGCGGACCGCACGACCATGCCGGGTTGCGAGCGGTTAGCCGACGAGCGGATGTGCCCGATCATCAGCTGTCACCTGGGCCGCGGGTCACTGAGCTGGCCTGCTCGGTGGCCGCAGACCGGTCATGCCGCCATCCACCGCAAGCAGTGCTCCAGTGGTGGACGCGGCCAGAGGGCTCGCGAGGTAGGCGATGGCATGTGCGACCTCCTCAGGCGTGATGAGGCGCCCAGTGGGCTGACGGGCCCGTAGCGAGGCCTCTGCTGCGACCGGGTCTTGGGTCGCCTGCAGGAGCCGCGTGACCCATGGCGTGTCCGTGGTGCCCGGAACCACGGCGTTGACCCGAATGCCGTGTGACAGGTGGTCGGCCGCCATCGCGAGAGTCAGTGCTGCGACCGCGCCCTTACTGGCCGCGTACGCCGCGCGTTGGGGCACTCCGACGACGCCCAGGACTGAGCAGACGTTGACGATGGCGGCGTGCTGGGAGGCGGTCAGGTAAGGCAGCGCCGCGCGAGAGACGCGGGCGATGCCCACAACATTGACGTTGAGCACCCGATGCCATTCATCGTCGGCGGTGTCGGCGACGGCCCCGATGGAACCGACACCCGCGTTGTTCACCACGATGTCTATCCCGCCGAAGCGGTCGATGACGGCAGCGATCGCCGAGTCCACGGATTCGGACTCGCCTACGTCGCACCGCACAGCGAGCTCGGTCGGCCCATCTGGCTCATGGGAGAGGTAAAGGCTGGCGACTTTCGCGCCGCGATTGCGCAGTTCGGTCACCGCGGCTGCGCCGATGCCGCTCCCTCCGCCAGTCACCACTGCAACCAGGCCGCCGAACTCCGTCATGCCGTGGTTTCCACGTTGCAGGGCCAAACCAGCAGCTTGCTGGCCTCGACCTCGTCGGTGGTCTCGGCGCAGAACATGCCGAACGCGAGGTCGTCCGAGAACAGCCCAGATCCACCGTCCCACGCCATCTCAACGATGATGCCACGGTTGCAGCGGCCAGCGTCTCCATCGCACTCTTCTGCCGCGATTCGCTCGGTCATGCCTGCGGGCGACAGGGTTATGACTGGAAGATGCCGCTCTCCGAGTCGGGATCGAACGCCCGCACCCCGAGGCGAGCGAGAAGTCGGCGGATGAGTGCGTCTGCGGCGGCCTGATCAGCGGCCCGCACATGGAGGGCGAAAGAGCTGAGGGGTGACTCGTTGCGCAGATTCACCTCTACATCCACGCCTGGAAGCGAGATGTGCAGCCACTCAGGATCGCTTGTGTCTGCATCCGGCACGAGTTCGCGGACTGCCTCTATGACCTCGACGGAACCAAACGGGAGCGGCTCGGGCATCCAATCGTCCGGGATCTCCTCGACCTTGGAGACGTCGTCAGGGATGTCCTGCACGAAGATGTCGCGGCTCATGCCCAGAGGGTAGGAGCAAGCGCCCGCTACTGCCGCGATCCGTGCGCACTCCCGTACCTAGGCGTCTCAGATTGACACATCTCGCTGCCAGTTCAGGCACCGTGGCTGCGGCCGCCGTGCGAGGAAGCCAGTGTTCGCCGCCGTCCTCAAACGAGCACCACGGTTTCACCGGTTCGGACCGTACCCGTGGCTACGACCACCGCGTAGACACCGGCACAGGGATAGCGGCCTGCGCCCTCGAGTTCCAGCCGGTTGTGTCGTACCAGCGTCTTAAGCACGTTGTTGTCCCTGGGCAGGTCGTCTTGTGCCAGCGTCGGCATCACGCAGCGGGGGTCCGGCATGGTCACTTGGACGCGAGGTCCGTGGCCAAGGGCAAGCGTTCGGCCAACCCAGTCGTTCTCGACGAACCCAGCTACCTCGCTTCCAACGATGATGTTCATGCGGAACCGCCGGGCCTCGAAGCGGCTCTCGGGCTGGAAGCGGTGCAGCGTCTCGAGAGTGGAGGTGGACATCACCGACACTGGGAACAGGTCGAAGAACGCACCCACAGGCACCGGTGACGGCGCGCCCATGTCGGCGAACAGGGCGGAGCCAAGCTTCGTCTCGACGACGGTGTCGCGCTGGCCGGCGGGATCCGCGTCGGGAACATCGGGGTGGTACTGGTCGATGGTGAAGTCCTCCGGCGCCACCGAGCTGAGCTTCACCTTCTGTCCGAAGAACCGCGACAGCACACCGTCACAGTCCGCATCGTTACTAGTCACCGAGACCGCATCGGGCAATGTGATCCGCACTGGTGGCGACTCCGCGCCGACCTCGGGCTCTTCGAGAAACGCAGCCCGACACGCCAGGATGGCCGGGAAGCGCTTCGCGCTCTTGGCACTGACGACCTTGCCGCTCTCGACGTCGATGAGAGCGTAGGCCCGGTCGCCGACCAGCCCGCGGGTGGTGAGCGCTGCCTGGGACAGCTGCTCACCCGCCATGGACTTGACGGGGAACCGCCACAGGCGCGAGATGCTCCCCACCGTCTCGGTCATGCTGCTCACCTTCTTGCGGAAACCCTGGCCCCACTCAAGCACGGAGCGACGGCCGGCACATGACCCATCGTGATGACGGTGGGACCGACCGACGCGCCCAGGCGGGATACGCCCCCGGTGCCGCTCTCGTCATGCGTTCACGTGGCTGACCGCAGAAGTAGCCTTCGCCGCGATGGCCGACATCTACTCCCGGCTCGTAGACACCCGTGCCTGCCAATTGAGCCACGGAGTTGATCTCGCGGTAAGAGTTTCCTCTCATGGCGCCCTTCTGTGTCAAGACGCTGCCGGGAGTGGGGTTCTAGGCTTGCCTGTGGCGGGTCCGGGAAGTGGCTTGTCCGAAGAGCCGGTGTTGGGC
>JALZCZ010000002.1 GCA_030862825.1 Actinomycetota bacterium
GGGCACGGTGGTGGCCATGGAGGGCGCGGCCGACAAGACCGTTGCCTCGATCGACTTCGGGTCCGAGGGCGTCAAGCGGCTGCTGCTCCGGTACGCGCCAGTGGAAAAGCTATGAGAGGTCGACCGCTGGTCGAGCCGGGCCACCTCATGGGGAGCTACCGCTAGCGAGCCCGTGTCGAGACCCCGCCAGGATCACGCGGACGCAACCGACGTGGGTCCGTCCGTCGAGCTTCACGAGGTCTACGCGCTGATGGCGACTTCGTCGCTCAGTCGCGCGCTCGCTCGACCACCGTCAACGGACACCGACCTCGTGCCCCGATCGGTCCCGTCAGGGCGTCACGCCGTGCACGACGAACGCCGCATAAGGATCGACCGGGTCGCCGCCGCCGGGTCGGACCTCGACGTGGAGGTGGGAACCCGTGACATTGCCCGTGGTGCCGACGGTGCCGATCACGTCGCCGGCGGTGACGGTCTCGCCGGGCTCGACGAAGATCTCGGTCTGGTGGCAGAACCAGATCTCCGTGCCATCGTCGAGCGTGAGCACGGTCTTGTTGCCGTAGGAGCCGTCGTAGCCGGTCTCGGTGATGGTGCCGTTGGCGATCGCCATGATCTGGTCGCCGGTGTCGCCGTTGAAGTCCAGGCCGGTGTGGTAGCTCGACCAGAGACCGTACTCGCCGAACGTGGCGGTGATCTCGGAGTAGGCGAGCGGCAGCACCCATTGGTTCTCGGCCAGCTTGCTGGCCCAGCCCTCCGCGGACTTGGCGAGCTTGCCGAGCGCGGCGTCGCGCTGCCGGGCCTGCTGCTCGGCCTCGGCCACGAGGTCGGCGTTGGCCGCTTCGTCGAGCGCGTCGCGCTGGGAGTCGCGGGAGACGGGACGGGCGCGGTCGGTGTAGGCGCTCACGGAGCCGACGCCGCTGGATCCGCTCAGCGCGCTCGCGAACTGAAACTTGTCGGAGTCGTTGCCGGCCAGGTCGGGCCCGGCGGAGGTGATCGCGCCGCCGATGGAGATGGCCAGGGCTGCGACGCCGAGGAGCACGGGCGCGGAGGGCAGACCCCGGGACAGGGGGCCGCGGAACCCGGAGTGCCGGTCCGCCCGGCGCCTGCCCGGGCCCGCCTTCGCGAGCGGCATCTCGGCCGTGACGTCGAGGTCGTTGAAGTGGTGGGTCGCGGACTCGGCCTCGTAGGCGGCTGCCGGGGCGGTCTCGACGACGGCAGCGATCCCGGCCGCTGCGGTGAGCTCGACGGTGTCGGGCTGGTCACCCGCCGAGCGGCCGGCGACGCGGCGTCCGGCGTAGCTCTGCTGCTTCGTGCGGGGGGTCACCGAGGGGGAGCGGCGAGGGCCGCGACGATCTCCTCGGTGGTTTCCCATTGACGAAGTCTCCGGAGTGTCGAGTCGGTGTATTGCTGTTTTCCAGCAGAGGAACGAGCGACCACAGACTGTAACGGATCGGTCACGGCCCCGGAAATCCCGGTCCGGACATTGTGGACAACTGGCCATCGGTGTGCCCAGGAACCACGGATAGGCTGGCGACATGACCTCGACCGCACCGAATCGACGGATCCGCATCGTGGTCGGCAAGCCGGGACTCGACGGCCACGACCGCGGCGCCAAGATCGTCGCGAGGGCGCTGCGCGATGCCGGCCACGAGGTCATCTACACCGGACTGCACCAGACACCCGAGCAGATCGTCGAGACCGCGATCCAGGAGGACGCCGACCTGATCGGCCTCTCGGTGCTCAGCGGTGCGCACATGACCCTCTTCAAGAGGCTCGTCGAGCTGCTCGAGGAGCGCGACGCCACCGACATCGTGATCTTCGGCGGCGGGATCATCCCCGAGGAGGACATCCCCCTCCTGGAGGAGATCGGCGTGGCCAAGGTGTTCACCCCCGGGGCGGCGACCACCGAGATCACCGGGTGGGTGGCCGAGCAGTTCGCCAACGCCTGACGGCGTGCCGAACGGCTCTATGCCGTGCGTCACGTGCACGGGGTCAGCTCTCGTCGTACTCGCCGGTCGCGACTAGGGTGCGGCGGGAACCCCCTAGCTAGAGGCGCGGCCGCACGGGCCTGCGCCCTCATCAAGAGGACATGGTGGATCAGTGGACCTGATGGAGTTTCAGGCGAAGGAGCTCTTCGCCAAGCACGACGTACCGGTGACCCTCGGGATCGTGGCCAACACGCCCGCCGAGGCGCGGGCCGCGGCCGAGGAGCTCGGCGTCGTCGTGGTCAAGGCCCAGGTCAAGGCGGGGGGTCGCGGCAAGGTCGGCGGCGTCAAGCTGGCGAAGACCCCCGACGAGGCCGAGGCGCACGCCGAGGCGATCCTCGGGATGGAGATCAAGGGCCTGACCGTGAACCGGGTGCTGATCGCTCCGGCCGCAAGCATCGAGGAGGAGTACTACTTCTCGTTCCTGCTCGACCGCGCCGACCGCCAGTACCTCTGCATCGCCTCCGTGGAGGGCGGTGTCGAGATCGAGGAGGTCGCCAAGACCAACCCGGACGCCGTCAAGAAGATTCCGATCAACCCCGGCACCGGAGTCGACGAGGAGAAGGCCCGCGCGATCGTCGCGGAGGCCAAGTTCCCCGAGGCGCTGACCGAGCAGGCCGTCACCATGGTCCAGAAGCTGTGGCAGGTCTTCGTCGAGGAGGACGCCACGCTGGTCGAGGTCAACCCGCTGGCCCGGCTGGAGGGTGACGTGCTCGAGGCGCTGGACGGCAAGGTCTCGCTCGACGAGAACGCCCAGTTCCGCCACGAGGACCACGCCGCCTTCGAGATCCGCGAGGAGGCCGACGCGCTCGAGTCGAAGGCCAAGGACAAGGGCCTCAACTACGTCAAGCTCGACGGTGCCGTGGGCATCATCGGCAACGGCGCGGGCCTGGTCATGTCGACGCTCGACGTCGTGGCGTACGCAGGTGAGAAGCACGGCGGCGTCGCGCCCGCCAACTTCCTCGACATCGGCGGCGGCGCCAACGCTCAGGTGATGGCCGACGGCCTCGACGTGATCCTCCACGACCCGCAGGTGAAGAGCGTGTTCGTGAACGTGTTCGGTGGGATCACCGCCTGCGACGAGGTCGCCAACGGCATCGTCGGCGCGCTCGACA
>JALZCZ010000024.1 GCA_030862825.1 Actinomycetota bacterium
GCCTCGCCCTGGCGCGCCGTATCGCACGCAGCGTGGGCGGCGACGTCGCCCTGGAGCCGGCTTCCGGGACCACCCGCTTCGCGCTCCGGCTGCCGTTGGCGTGAGAGCTCTGGTGCAACGGATGGACGACATGCGGCGGGGGCGACTCACGGCAGAGAGTGGGACGGGGCGACGCCCAGCCGTTCCCGGCGAGCGTCCAGATCCGCGGTTGCGGAGACCCGAACGCCCTACCCGGCCTACGGTCAGATGATGAGGCGGACGTGGAACGTCGGTAGCACGAGGGTGGCTCCATGAAGGTCGTGCTCGCGGCGCTGCCGGCGTTCGGGCACGTCTACCCTCTCGTGCCGCTCGCCCTCGCACTCGGGCGGGCCGGGGCAGAGGTCGTGTTCGCGACCGGCGAGGCCTTCGCGAGCCGGCTTCCCGCGCGGACCATCGCCGGGGCGGAGGAGTCCTGGACGATGTCAGACGCCACGACGGAGATCCAGCGGCGGATCGAACAGTTCGGCGGCGTGGCGCCGGCCGCGGGTGTCGGTCAGACCCTGTTCCTCGAGCTCTGCGCCCCGCACGTCGTTGACGTGATGACCGCCGCACTGGAGAGAGAGCAACCCGACCTCGTCGTCTTCGAGCAGACCAACGTCGGCACGGCCATGGCCGCCCACGCGAACGGCGGCCGGGCCGTCTGCCTGGGCATCGTGGGCTGGGGACGCCAGTGGACGACCATCTACGAGGCCGTGGCGGGGATGGTCGGGGCGCCCGGTGCCGCTGCCCTGGCAGAGCTCTTCATCGACCCGCACCCGCCCTTCCTCTCCGAGCTCGAGACCACGCCGCCGTTTCCCACCGTGGCGATGCGACCCACGGCCTGGTCGCCGGACGCTCCCGTGCCGACCTGGTTGCTCGGCCCACGGCAGCTACCCCGGGTCTACCTGACCATGGGGACGGTCTTCGGCAACGCGGACCTGCTCCGCGCGGCGGCGGTCGAGATCGTCGGCTCGGGATGTGAGGTGCTCGTTGCCACCGGGGCCCACATCGACCCCGGAGCACTCGGCGACCTGCCGGCGCTGGTGCACGTCGAGGGTGAGGTACCGCAGGCCAAGGTGCTGCCGTACGTCGACCTCGTGGTGCACCACGGCGGCACCGGAACCGTCGTCGGGGCGCTCGCCAACGGTCTTCCGCAGGTCATCACGCCCCAGGGCGCCGACCAGTTCTGGAACGCCGAACACCTCGCGGCGGAAGGTGCTTGCCGGGTCGTGGCGCCAGGCGCTCCGGCCGGCTCGGTCGGGGCGGCGGTCTCCGCGCTGAAAGCGCAGCATGCGCCCGAGCGGGACGCGGCACGTCGACTCGGAAGCGTCATCGCCTCCATGCCCAGCCCCGCCGACGTCGCGCGGCGACTCCTCGACGCCGAGGAACGGGTCGCCGACCGATGACGGCGACACCGGGCAGGACGATGCTGGTCACCGGGCGCGGCGCCCCAGCCGCCACGACCTGACCGACCGCTGCTTCATCACGCTGTCGTTGGGCGCCGTGCGGGCCCGTTAAGGTTTCGTGGTCCGGTCGGGCGGTGAGCACGATCCCCTCGGCTCCGACGCCTCGGCTCCGGCCCGGGCCCTCGCGAGATCGGGTCTCAGCCACGCGAGTCCCGCCCGACCTCGAACTGCTCCCGGTAATGCTTCTCCGCGTGGTCCAGTACGGTCTGCCCGATCCGTGCGACCGGTTCGAGCATCTCGACGAGAGGCTCGTGGTCGGGACCGACGCCGACCCTGCGGCCGGCGAGCAGCCACGGAAACCGGTCCTCCTCCTCCCCGAGGTGCGCGTACTGGCACAGTCGCCGCGCGACCCAGTCCTCTACCGGGCGCGTCCACCACGGTTCGGGGCCGATCGTGGTGACGGAGAGGCCCGGCAGATCCACGCCGGCCTCGTAGTCACGACTGATCTCCGTCTCCCGATCGGCGGCCGGGCCCTCGGAGAAGCGCAGAAACAGGTCGGGCTGATCTTGGACGAGTCCGATCAGCTCATCCCAGTCCTCGATGACCCGGAGTCCGGTCACAACTGCCCCTTAGAGCGTTCACGCGTGGTTTGGCACCTACTCATTACCCGCATATCGGCCGCGCATCCCTGTCGCGCGACGCAACGGTGTGCCACGGAAACCTGCGCCCGGTATCCGTCGGCTCCCGGACCGGGACGACGGCTCGGAGTCGTGCTGCGGCCACGCGGACTCGCAGAGTCGTAGCGGCTCCGAGGGGCGGTGAGGCGGCCGCCGTGCGGACGGAGCAGGGGCTACTCCGTCCGCAGCGGCGTCGGTGGCCGACTAGGGCCTGGCCGCGGACTTGATCCGCGGCTTGAGGATGAACAGTCCTTCCTCGATGCCGGTGACAGCGACGACGCCGGAGTCGAAGTAGGGGTAGTTGCCCCAGGTCCCGGCGAACGTGGTGCTGTCGTCGGCCGGGTAGACGTCGAAGAAGCCCCGCTCGGTGAGCCGGCCCTGGTCGACCTGGTACGTGTCGTCGATCCGCAGGCCCGAGGTGTAGTTGCTCTTGTAGGCCAGACCGTCCTTGATGAAGATGTTGTGGTCGATCGAGGTGTTCCCGTTGCCATGCATGCCGGTGAGCACCGGGGCGTCGAGGTCGGTCAGGTCCCACACGTAGGTCGTCGTCTGGTCGACCTCCCCCCTCAGCTCGTCGAGCTCGTCACCGAGCAGGAAGTTGGCGTGGTCCTCGGTGAACCACCCTTGGTGGGTGTACGCGGACGTCTCGTAGGGCGCCCGGGCGAGCATCTGCACGTCGCCCTTGTCGGTCGCGTCGAGCACGGTCACGGTGTCCTCGTTGGAGGCCACGCAGATCTCCCGGCCGGTGTACGCGGTGTCCGGGCCGTGGTAGTCCACGCACTGGATGTCGTGGGTGTAGCCGTCGCCGCCGAAGCAGCCGACGTGCTGCGGGCTGGCCGGGTCCGAGACGTCGTACATGATCGGCCCGCCGCCGACGTTGGCACAGCCGGGCTCGGTGACGCCGCGCCGGGCGCCGATGACGTACAGCGTGGCGCTGTCCTCGTTGATCGCGATGTTGTGCGACTGGCCGAAGCCGCCGATCCGGCCGTCCTGCGTCCAGTCCTGTTCCTCGGTCACCCCGCGCAGCCGGGTCAGGTCGAAGATCTGTGCCCCGTGACCGGCGGCCTCGGAGCCGATGAACGCGTGGTTGCCGTAGGTCTTGATGTCCCCCCAGATGTGTCCGCTGTCGTTGGGGTTGGGCGCCGGCGAGGGCAGCGTGCCGAGGTAGGTCGGGTCGTACTCGTCGGTGATGTCGACGAAAGCCGTGCCCTCGAACAGCTTGGCGAGCGCGTACTCGCGCCCGGTCTGCGGGTCGGTCCAGCCCCAGACGTCGTTGGCCCAGATGCTGCCGCCGAGCTCGCTCAGCGGGAGGAACGACGCCAGGTCGACGCGGTGGCACGGGAAGATCCCGGCCATGTCGTCGTCGCACTTGATGTCGGACTGACGTACTTGGGGAACACCCCCGGGACTGACTGGTTCGGTGACGCGGTCGAAGCCGGCTTCCTTGCCGCTGCCGTCGTGGGTGGGATGGCCGATGGCGGCACTGGTCGACGCCAGGATGACGGCCGTGGATGCTGCCACGGCCAGATAGATACGCGCCCGAGCACGCATGGTTCACACTCCTTCATGGGTGGGGGAGGGTTCGCCAGAACGTAGAGGAGTGTGACCTGGCGCACAAGTCATCCCTCGGTCGCGTGCACCGTCTCGGCCTGACAGGCGATCTCCGAGTCAGGCGAACCGCTGCCGGTGCAGCTCGCGCATGGCGTCCGCGAGCTCATCGGCGGGTCCGTCCACGACAGCACCGGGTACCACCGCGGTGACCGGGAGCGCGGCGACCGGAGGAGGTGGGACCCCCCAATCCGAGAGCCAACCCGCAAGCTGAGCGCTGGAAACCGCGAAGACAAGCCGTCCGAGCCCGACCCAGCCGTGGCTTGCCGCGCACATCGGACAGTGTTCGCCCGATGTGTAGACGGTTGCGGTGCGTCTCTCCTCGATCCCGAGGTTGTTGGCAGCCCACCGCGAGATCTCGAACTCCGGGTGTCTGGTCTGGTCACCGCCCTTGGTCCGGTTGCGGTCCTCGAGAAGAACCGCACCGTCGGCGGAGACCAGCAGCGAGCCGAAGGGCTCGTCGCCGTCGAGCAGCGCCTCCTCGGCGAGCCCGACGCAGCGTCGTAGGTGGGTGAGGTCAACGGCGGAAAGAGTCATGCGACCCTCCATCTCCTTGTTCATGCGCCGTGCGTGACGGCCGGAAAGCGACCTGTTGGTCGAACTTCTCACAGTTCGCGCTCGACCCCACTCCGCGCGGCCGCCGATGCGGCGACCCGCCGCCCGCGGCTTCATACTTTGCGGGTGAGTGAGGACGAGCTCAAGGTCGCCCTGCGCGTCCTGAGGGAGGCGGGCGACCTCGACCAGGAGGACCCCGCGTACGTCGCGCTCCGGCGGGCGACGTCGGGCTTCTTCAAGGACGCCAAGCGCGAGCGCCGCCGCGCGCTCCGGCAGGCGGCCGCGGAGGCAGACCGCGCCGTGGTCGAGCTGACCGGGACCGGGTCGGCGTCACGGATCGACGACGAGACCGCTGGGCTGCCGCTCACCTCGACCGCCAAGGGCGCGACGGCCGGCAGGCTCCTGGTGGCGCGGCCCTGCTACATCTGCAAGCAGAAGTACGTCGACGTCGACGCGTTCTACCACCAGCTCTGCCCCGACTGCGCCGCTGTGAGCCACGCCAAGCGCGACGCCCGCTCCGACCTCACCGGCCGCCGCGCGCTGCTGACGGGTGGCAGGGCCAAGATCGGGATGTACATCGCGCTGCGCCTGCTGCGCGACGGTGCCCACCTGACCATCACCACCCGGTTCCCGCACGACGCCGTACGCCGCTTCGCCAGCCTGCCCGACAGCGGCGAGTGGCTGCATCGGCTGCGGGTCGTCGGCATCGACCTGCGCGACCCCGCGCAGGTGATCGCTCTCGCCGACGATGTCCGGGCCCAGGGGCCGCTGGACATCCTGGTCAACAACGCCGCCCAGACCGTCCGGCGTACGCCCGGCGCCTACGCACCGCTCGCCCAGGCCGAGCAGACTCCGCTGCCGACGGCCCTGCAGCACGACAACGGCGGCCCGGAGCTGGTGACGTTCGGTCACACCAGCGACCTGCATCCCGCCGCGCTGGTCGGTTCGGTCGACGCCCACCCCGTGCTGGCGAACGATGCCGAGACCGCGGACCGGCTGACCGCCCTGGCCATGAGCGCGGGCTCGGCCGATCTCGGCCGGATCGACGCCGGGGGACTGGTGCCCGATGTGGTCGACACCAACAGCTGGGTCCAGGGGATCGGCGAGATCGGCGAGCTCGAGCTGCTCGAGGTGCAGCTGTGCAACCAGACGGCGCCCTTCATCCTGATCAGCCGGCTCCGCGCCGCGCTCGCCGCGTCACCGGCGCGCCGAACGTACGTCGTCAACGTGTCGGCGATGGAGGGCCAGTTCGGCCGGAGCTACAAGGGCCCCGGGCACCCGCACACCAACATGTCGAAGGCCGCGCTCAACATGCTCACCCGCACCAGCGCGGGGGAGATGCTGGCGTCCGACGGCATCTTGATGACCGCGGTCGACACCGGCTGGATCACGGACGAACGCCCGCACGAGATGAAGGTGCGCCTGGCGGCCGAGGGCTTCAAGGCGCCCCTGGACCTGGTGGACGGCGCCGCGCGGGTCTATGACCCCATCGTCCGTGGCGAGGCCGGCGAGGACGTGCACGGAGTGTTCCTCAAGGACTACGTGGCCCGCCCCTGGTGACCCGCCGGAGCGGTCAGCGGACGCTGCAGTACCTCTCGACCTTGGCGGTGGGCCCGGAGACGATCAGCTGGTCGTTGCGGTTGATGACGGTCTCCGGGCGAGCGTAGGTGAAGTCCTCGCCGAGGCGCTTCACGCCGACGATGGTCACGCCGTAGTGGGTGCGGGGGGCGGAGTCGGCGAGCGACTTGTCCCAGGTCGCCCGGGGTGCCTGGGTGCGCGCGATCGAGAACTCGTCGTCGAACTCGATGTAGTCCATCATCCCGCCGGTCAGCATGTGCGCGACCCGCTCGCCCATCGAGTGCTCCGGGTAGACCACGTGGTGCGCGCCGACCCGCTCGAGGATCCGCCCGTGCTTGCGGGTGATCGCCTTCGCCCAGATGTCGGGGACACCGGCCTCGGCCAGTGCCAGGACGGTGAGGACGCTGGCCTCGATGTCGGTGCCGATAGCGACCACGGCCTGGTCGAAGTCGCCGGCGCCGATCTGTCGCAGGGCCTGGTCGTCCGTGCAGTCGGCCTGGACGACGTGCGTCAGCTCGTCCGCCCACCGCTGCACCAGCTCGGGGTTCTCGTCGACGGCGAGGACTTCCTGTCCCATCCGCACGAGCGACGAGGCGACGGCGGTGCCGAAGCGGCCCAGGCCGATCACGATCACGGAGACGTCTTTCCTGAGCTTAGCCAATGACGGGTCTCTCCTCGGGCAGGTGGTAGTGGCGGTGGCGGGTCTTGAACGCGAGTGCGGACGCGACGGTGATCGTGCCCACGCGGCCCACGAACATCAACACCATGAGGGTCAGCTGGGCCACGGGTGGCAGGTCGGGCGTGATCCCGGTGGACAGTCCGACGGTGGAGAACGCCGAGATGGACTCGAAGAGGACGACGTCGAGTGCGTGGTCGGTGACGAGCAGGACCACGAGAGTGCCGACGGCGATGGCCCCGATGGCGAGAAGAGCCACGCTCAGCGCTTGGCGGAGGGTGGAGCCACTGATCCGACGGTGGGCGACGTTCGTGTCCTGCTCGCCGCGCACCTCGGACCAGATGACATAGGCCAACAGGAAGAACGTGGTCACCTTGATGCCGCCCGCCGTGCCACCGGATCCGCCGCCGATGAACATGAGCACGTAGTTGACGGCCATGGTCTCGGGGGTGATCTCCGCGTAGTCGACGCTGTTGAACCCGGCGGTTCGTGGCATGACGCCGCCGGTGAAGCCGCCGAGGACCCTCCCGCCGGGTGAGAGGGAGCCCACGGTGTCGGCGTTGGACCACTCGAGGGCGATGAACGCCACCGTGCCCACCACGAGCAGGACGGCGGTGCCGTAGACGGTCAGGCGGGTGTGCGCCGTCCACTCTCCCGGACGAGTCCAGCGCCGACGCAGCTCGAAAAGGACCGGGAAGCCGATGCCTCCAGCGATGACCGCCACGCAGATGGGGAGGATGATCCAGACGTCGTCCACGAAGCCGATCAGGCTGTCGCTGTAGAGGGCGAAACCGGCGTTGTTGAACGCCGAGACGGCGTGGAAGACGCCGTGCCAGAGCGCCTCACCCCACGTGTCGTCGTAGCGGGCGCGGAACCGGGCCGTCAGGAGGAGCGCGAACGCGGTCTCGAACAGCAGCATGGTCACGGCCACCCGGCGTACGACGTGGCTGACGTCGCCGATGTAGAGGGTGTGCATCTCTCTCTGCGACGCCAGGGACGACCTCAGGCGGAGCCGTCCACCGACCAGCATCCCGAGCAGGGTCGCCATGGTCATGATCCCGAAGCCGCCCACCTGGATCAGACCCAGGATCACCGCCTGGCCGAACGGCGACCAGTACGTCGCCGTGTCCACCGTGGTCAGGCCGGTGACGCAGACGGCGGAGACACTGGTGAATGCCGAGGTCAACATCGGGGGTCGCGATGGACCCGGCGTCGAGGCGGGCAGAGAGAGGAGGACCGTGCCGACCACCACGGCTGCAAGGAACGCGATCGGGACGATCCGGGCGTGATGGGTGATCGACGTCCACAGCCGCCCCACTCGACGCCCCTCACCGCTCGGCCCGGCTCGCAACGGCCCACCGTAGCGCCACGGCGTGTCTGTCCATCCAGGGCCGTCGCGAGCGTCGTCCGGGACCGGGGACGGCAACGCCGCCAGCGTGCGTTCCGGGCGGCGCGTCGCAGGCCGGGCAGAGCGTGAGACGCCCTAGCGGTCAGGGCGCAACGAGGGCCTCACCGAGGATGCGGGCGCCCTCGTGGAAGGCCGCCGGATGGGGCCCCGAGTAGTTGAGGCGGAGGTAGGGGGCGGCCGGCTCGGCCGGGAACCACTCGGTGCCGGCCGCGATGACCAGGCCGGCGCGTTCGCAGTCCAGGACGAGGCGGGGCAGGTCGGTGCCGTCGGGGAGCCGGACCCACAGGTTGAGTCCGCCGCTCGGAAGACGTTCGAGGTCGGCGCCCGGGAGGTGCTGGCGGACGGCGTCGGCGAGGAGGTCGCGGCGGGCCTGGAGCTGGGGCCGCAGATTGCGTAGGTGGGTCCGCCAGCCGGGTTGGGTGACCACGTCGAGGGCGGCGGACTGGAGCAGGCTGCTGACGTACATGGATTCCGAGACGCGGTCGGCGAGGATGCGGTCGCGGGCCGGGCCGCGTGCGATCACGGCGGCCACGCGCAGCGCGGGCGAGACGCTCTTGGTGAGGGAGCGCAGGTAGATGACGTGGCCGGCATCGTCGTGCGAGGCCAGCGGCGTCACGGTGGTGGTGATGCCGAAGTCGTGGGCCCAGTCGTCCTCGACCAGGAACGCGTCGTGGGCGCGTACGACGTCGAGGATCTCGGCGCCCAGCGCGGGGGTCCACTGGGCGCCGGTGGGGTTGGCGTAGTGCGGCTGGGCGTAGAAGACGCGGGCGCCGGTCTCCGCGAAGGCCCGCGTGAGCTGGGCGGGGTCGGGTCCGTCGGGTCCGCTGGGCACGGGCACCACCCGGACGCCGCTCTGCTGTGCGGCCTGGAGGGCGCCCCAGTAGGTGGGAGACTCCAACAGGAGGGGCCGGCCCGGGGCGACCAGCGCGCGGAACACTGAGCTGAGGCCGCTCTGGCTGCCCGGCAGCACGACGACCTCGTTGGTCGCGGGTGGCGTGACTCCGGCCGGGGTGGTCTCGGCCAGCTCGGCGGCGAACCAGCTCTGCAGCTCGGGGAGGCCGGTGGCCGGTGACCGGGTCAGCGCCGTGTCGGACCGCGCGGCGCGCGCCAGCGCGCTGCGTACCAGCCGTTCGGGCAGCAGCTCGCGGTCCGGGTAGCCGGAGTGCAGCGCGACCACGTCGTTGGGTGTCGTGCGCAGCGCGGTCGGCACCCCATGGAGCCGCGCCCGCGGCGACCGTAGTGCGGCGGTCTGCCAGCCGTAGTCGACCGGCCGCGCGGTGCGGACCGCGCGCACGAACGTGCCGACCCCGGGACGGGTCTCGATCAGGCCCTGACCCGTGAGCGTGCGCATCGCGCGCTGCACCGTCACCGGACTCGCGTGGTAGTCGGCCACCAGGGAGCGCGTCGACGGCAGCCGGGCCCCGGGAGCCGCGGAGCGGATCCACTCCCGGAGACCATCGGCGATCCGAGCACTGCTATCGTCGTTCATGACGGACAACAGTAGCGGTACTCTCCACGCGGGACCGGTGCTACCGAGGGCTTCGTCGGGACTCGGGTGGGGAGTGCTCGGTGTCGTGGCCTTCTCCTTCACGGTCCCGTTCACGCGGGTGGCGGTCGACGGGCTCTCGCCGCTGTTCATCGGCTCGGGGCGGGCGGTGGTCGCGGCCGCACTCGCCGTGGCGTGCCTGGCTCTGACCCGGCAGCGACTGCCGCGCGGACGCCAGTGGTCGCGCCTGGCCGTGGTGGGCGGCGGGGTGGTGGTCGGCTTCCCCCTGCTGACGTCGTTCGCGCTCACCACCGTCCCTGCCAGCCACGGTGCGGTCGTCATCGCCCTGCTTCCGGCAGCCACCGCCGCGATGACGGTGCTCCGCACCCAGGAACGCCCGCCCGCTGCCTTCTGGAGCGCGACGGCCGTGGGTGCGGTGGCCGCCGTGATGTTCGCGTCGCTGCAGGGCAGCGGTTGGGGCGAGCTGCAGTGGGCCGACCTGCTGCTGTTCGGGGCCGTCGTGTCCGCGGCCGTCGGGTACGCCGAGGGCGGACTGCTCGCCCGCGAGCTCGGCGCCTGGCAGACGGTGTCGTGGGCGCTGGTCGGGTGCGCACCGTTGATGCTGGTGCTGGCCGCCGTGGCGGTGGGCCGGGAGACGCCGACCGGTTCGCCCGTCGAGTGGGCGGCGTTCGGCTACCTGGGTGTGGTCAGCATGTTCCTCGGGTTCTTCGCCTGGTACCGCGGGCTGGCGGTCGGGCCGATGGCGCAGGTCAGCCAGGTGCAGCTCGGCCAGCCCGTGCTCAGCATCGCCTGGGCCGGCCTGCTGCTCGGGGAGCACCTGTCCTGGGCGACCGTCGTCGGCGGCGTCGTGGTCATCGCCTGCGCCGGCAGCGCCGTACGCGTGCGCGGGACGAAGGCAGTTCCAGTCCGCCGAATCCGACCCGCCGCGAGGGCGCATTTCGGGAGTAACGTCGAGCTGCCATGCGGCAACGAGACCAGGAAGGGAGTCGCCATGTTCGTCCAGGTGTTCCAAGGTCGGGTGTCCGATCCCGCGCAGGTGCGCGCGAAGCTCGAGAAGTGGGTGGCGGAGATCGCTCCGCAGTCCGTGGGTTGGTTGGGCAGCACGGCCGGCGTGACCGACGACGGCCAGCTGGTCGGCGTGGCTCGGTTCGAGTCCGAGGAGGCCGCCCGGCAGAACAGCGACCGACCGGAGCAGGGCGCGTGGTGGGAAGAACTGGCCGCCCTGTTCACTGACGAGCCGGTATTTCACAACAGCACCGAGGTCGAGCTCGAGACCCACGGCGACCCCTCGCAGGCCGGCTTCGTCCAGGTGATGCAGGGACGCACCAGCGACCCGGCGCGCGCCCGGGAGCTGATGGCGAACGACCCTGTCGACTGGTCCTCCTTCCGGCCCGACATCCTTGCGACGCTCTACCTCACCCACGACGACGACGCCTGGACGATGGTCAACTACTTCACGTCGGAGGAGGCGGCCCGCGAGGGTGAGCAGAAGGAGCCCCCGCCCGAGCTGCGGGAGATGATGGCGGAGATGGACGCGCTCGGCGTCGGTGAGCCCACGTTCCTCGACCTCAAGGACCCCTGGCTGCATGCCCCCAGCTGACCACCGGCCGCACTCCGGACTGCTGGACGTGGTGCTCCGGGCCGAACGGTCCTCGGCGGACTAGTCATCTCGGACAGCTTCCGGGCCCGATCGGGCAGGGAGCCGACGCGAGCACTTCACCACGCTGGAGCCGACCTACCTCACCTTCCGCGGCGCCAGGGACAGGGCGGAGTGGGGGAGCGACCTGGCCTTCCCGTTGACGACCGAGCGCTCCTTCTCCGACGGCTGGTACCTCCTCGCACGGCTCGACGTGCGGTCCTCTCGGGAGACGGCGCCCTGGTGGCGCCCGGCGACTCCACCACCGATGGCTTCCAAGGCCAGCCCGGCAGCTCGACCGAGAACCCCGGGGCGGTCGACGCCAACGCCAGGTACCCCGACCACCTGGCCGGCCGGCTCGCCGGGTCCGGACGCACCGACCTCGGTGTCATCAACGCCGGCATCAGCGGCAACCAGCTCGTCAGCAGTGCCCGACCGTCACAGTCCTTCGGACGCTCGGCCCGGGCGAGGTTCGCAGTCGATGTCCTGGCCGTGCCCGGCGTCACCGACGTCATCATCTTCATCGGCAGCAACGACATCGGTCACCGCTCCGGCGTCTCTGCCGCCAAGGTCGTCCGCGCCAAGAAGAAGCTCATCGTCCGGGCCCACGACGCCGGTCTCCGCCTCCACCTGGCGACCATGCCGTCGACCGGCGGCGCCTGCGGCGGCATGGGCAGCGCGAAGACGGACCGGATCCGGCGGGAGATCAACAGATGGACCCGTGAGCAGCGGCTGAGCGACTCCGTCGTCGACTTCGACCGGGCTCTGCGAGACCCGGCGAAGCCCAGCAGGCTGCGCCCCGCCGACGACTCCGGCGACCACGCGCATACGAGTGCGGCCGGCTACGCGCCACGGCCCGCGCGGTGCGGCTCGGCCGGTTGAGCCCGCCGACCTGCCGATAGCGGCCGTCACACCAGTCCGCCGCGCACCGCCGCGAGTCCCGGCGTCGGGCCGTGCTCGACCAGCCCGACGATCGCCTCCACGTCGAGATGACGCTCGATCGCGTCGGCGATCGCGTCGATCCGTGCCTCGCGCGCCGCCGCGAAGGAGACGCTCCCGGCCCGGTAGTCGGCGAGGCCGGCCAGGTCGGCGACGGTGCTGAGCCAGGCCGCCCGGAACGCGTCGCCCTCCAGGCAGCCGTGCCACATCGTGCCGAAGACGGCGCCTCGACGGGCACCGGCGACGAACTCCTCGTCGGCGCCGACCTGCACCCGGCCGTGGTGGATCTCGTAGCCGGAAACCGGCACCCCCAGCGCTTGTCCCGTCGGCAGCGCGAGGACCTTGTCGGCCCCGAACGTCGTTTCCACGTCGAGCAGACCGAGACCGTCGGCCCGCGCGCCGGGATCGCCCTCGACGCCCGCCGGGTCGCTCACCTGGCGGCCCAACATCTGGAACCCGCCGCAGATCCCCAGCACCGCGCCGCCCCCGGCCGCGTGCGCCGAGATGGCGGTGTCGAGCCCGCACTCGCGCAGCCAGCGCAGGTCGGCAAGGGTCGCGCGGGTGCCGGGCAGCACGACGACGTCGGCAGAGTGGAGCGCCCGCGGGTGGTCGACGAAGGCGACGTCCACCTGCGGCTCGAGGCAGAGCGCGTCGATGTCGGTGAAGTTGCTGATCCGCGGCAGCCGCACCACGGCGACCCTCAGCCGGTCGCCAGCGCTCGGCTCCGAGGCCGCCCGGTCGCCGACCGAGAGCGAGTCCTCGGAGTCGAGCCAGAGGTCCAGCTGCCACGGGAGCACCCCGAGCACCGGCCGGTGCGTCACCGACTCGAGCGTCGCGAGGCCCGGGCGGAGCAGGTCGACATCGCCGCGGAACTTGTTGACCACGAACCCGCTGACCAGCGCCTGGTCGGCCTCCTCGAGCAGCGCCAGGGTGCCGTGCATGGCGGCGAAGACCCCACCACGGTCGATGTCGCCGACGAGCAGGGCCGGCATCCCGGCGTGCCGGGCCAACCCCATGTTGATGAAGTCGTGTTGCCGCAAGTTCACCTCGGCGGGGCTCCCGGCTCCTTCGCACACCACCACGTCGTAGCGGCCGGCCAGGTCGTCGAAGGCGTCGTACGCCGCGCGGGCGAGGGCGGCCCGGCCGCCCGCGAAGTCCCGCGCGTCGAGGTGGCCCGCTGGCTCGCCCATCACCACGACGTGGCTGCCCCGGTCGCTGCCCGGCTTGAGCAGCACCGGGTTCATCGCCGCCTCGGGCTCGGCGCGAGCGGCGACCGCCTGCACCCACTGGGCGCGGCCGATCTCGAGGCCGTCGGCGGTGACCATGGAGTTGTTGGACATGTTCTGCGCCTTGAACGGCGCCACCCGCATCCCGCGCCGGGCCAGCACCCGGCAGAGACCGGTGGTGACGACGGTCTTGCCCGCGTCGGAGGTCGTGCCGAGCACGATCAGGCTGCCGCTCATCGTGAGAACCCTAGGCCCGTGTCCCGGCCCATCCCGTGTCGGACATGCCACATTGGCAGGGGATGGCGGCCGGCCGCCGCGCGAGTAAGGTGAACTCGCTCCCGTCCTGCACGGGAGTGCCACGGTGCTCAGGAAGTCCGGTGCAACTCCGGCGCTGTCCCGCAACTGTGATGCCGGCCGCGTGAGCGGCCGGACGAGCCAGGTCATCTGCGCCCGTGGCCACGCAACTAACCTCGGACGAAGGCTTAGTTCGTGCGGCAGCGGCCACCCGGCTCACGCGGTGCGACGACTTTCGTCCTCCGATGACCGGAGGATGCTGTGCCCCTGAAGGATCCCCTGCGCCGGAGCTGGCCGGCGCTGTCTCTTGTGCTCTCGCTCTCGCTTGCGCTCAGCGCCTGCGGGGGCGATGACACCGCCCATGACGACGAGCCGGCCACCGGCTCCGATGGCACGTTCCCCGTCTCTGTTGTGTCCGGGCCGATGGAGGGCGGCGAGGAGATCACCGTCGAGGCCGAGCCAACGTCGATCGTCTCGCTGAGCCCTACTGCCACCGAGATGCTGTGGGCGATCGGCGCCGAGGACCAGGTGGTGGCGGTCGACGACCAGTCGGACTACCCCGTGGGCGTGCCGACCACCGAGCTGTCGGGCTACGAGCCCAACGTCGAGGCGATCCTCGGCTACGAGCCCGACCTGGTCGTGACCTCCGGTGACAGCGGCGACCTGGTGTCGTCGCTCGACAAGGTCGGGGTGCCGGTCTTGGTGCTGCCCTCGGCGACCAAGCTCGAGGAGAGCTACGACCAGATCGAGCGGCTCGGCGCGGCGACCGGCCACGACGAGGAGGCGGCCGAGGTCGTCACCGAGATGCAGACCGGCATCGAGGAGGCCGTGGCCGCGGCCCCGGACGCCAGGGGTCTGACCTACTTCCACGAGCTCGGACCGGACCTCTACACGGTCACCGGCAACACCTTCATCGGCGAGGTCTACGGGCTGTTCGGCATGACCAGCGTCGCCGACGAGACGGGCAAGGGAGACGACTACCCGCAGCTGTCCACCGAGTACGTCGTCTCGTCCGACCCCGACCTGGTGCTGCTCGCGGACAACGAGTGCTGCGGGATCACCCCCGCCGACGTGCAGAAGCGGCCGGGCTGGGAGCAGATGTCCGCGGTGCGCAACGACCGGATCCACCTCGTCGACGAGGACATCACCAGCCGCTGGGGCCCCCGTGTGGTCGAGTTCGTGGAGCTGGTCGGGAAGCTGGTGGCCGAGCACCAGGCGCAGCTCCAGCCCGCGGCCTGATCGGACCGACGATGGCGCTGGAGGTCTCCGGGGCGGCGAGCAGGCCCGCGACGAGCGTGCGGGTCCGTCGCTGGTACGCGACGCGCCCCTCGGCGCGCGTGCTCAAGCTCGGCCTCGGGGTGGCCGCGCTGGTCGGCGCCCTGCTCGCCGGGGTGCTGGTCGGCGCGGCCGGCCTGAGCGTCCGCGGGGTGCTGCTCGAGCTGCTCGACGGGCTCCCGGGCGTCAGCATCGACTCCGGCCTGTCGCCAACGCAGGAAGGGATCCTGTGGCAGATCCGGCTGCCGAGAGTGGTGCTCGGCGCGATGGTCGGCGCCACCCTCGCGGTCGCGGGCACGGCGTACCAGGGCGTGTTCCGCAACCCGCTGGCCGATCCCTACCTGCTCGGGGTCTCCAGCGGCGCCGGCCTCGGTGCGACGCTGGGGATCGTGGCCGGCGGCAGCATCGGCCCGCTCGGCATCCCGCCGCTGGCCTTCCTCGGCGGCGTGCTCGGGGTGGCGGCGACGTACGCTCTGGGTCGCAGTGTGGGTGGCAGCCGCGGCGCGGTGGTGATCGTGCTGGCGGGCGTCGCGGTCGGTGCCTTCTTCAACGCCATCCAGAACTTCGTCCAGCAGCGGTACGACGACTCCCTGCTCGCGGTGTACTCCTGGATGCTCGGTCGGCTCAGCACCGACGGCTGGTCCGACGTGCTCATCGCGCTGCCCTACGTCGTGGTCTCCCTCGGCACGATCCTGCTCTACCGGCGCACGCTGGACGTGATGGCGGTCGGCGACGTGGAGGCGGGCAGCCTCGGCGTCAACCCTGCCCGGGTGCGGCTGGTGCTGGTGCTGGCGGCCACGCTCGGCACCGCCGCGGTGGTGAGCGTCAGCGGGCTGATCGGCTTCGTGGGCATCGTGGTGCCGCACGCGGTGCGGCTGCTCTTCGGCGCCGCCCACCACACGCTGCTGCCGCTCGCACTGCTGTTCGGGGCGGCGTTCCTGGTGCTGGCCGACGTGGCGGCACGGTGGGCCTTGGCCCCGGCGGAGCTGCCGATCGGGGTGGTCACCGCGATCGTCGGGGCGCCCTTCTTCCTGGTCGTCCTGCGCCACCACAAGGGCTCCCTGTGAACGCCACGACCGCGGTCGAGTGTCGCGAGGTCGGCGTCGAGCGCGGTGGGGCGACGGTCGTGGCGGGGGTCGACCTCGACGTCGACGCCGGCGACTGGGTGGCCGTCGTGGGCCCCAACGGGGCGGGCAAGACGTCGCTGCTGCACGCCGTCGCCGGGCTGCTGCCCGCGACCGGCCGGATCCGGGTCGCGGGGCTCGACCCGGCCCGCACGTCTCGACGCCGGATGGCCCGGGTGGTGGCGCTGATGCCGCAGACCCCGATCGTGCCCGAGGGGGTGAGCGTGCGTGAGCTGGTCCGGCTCGGCCGGACCCCGCACCTGCGACGCTTCGGCACGGAGTCGGCCGCCGACCGCGTCGCCGTCGAGCGGACGCTCCGCCGGCTTGACCTCGACGAGCTAGCGGACCGGCGGGCCGTCGAGCTCTCCGGCGGAGAGCTGCAGCGCGTCGTGCTCGGCCGTGCGCTGGCGCAAGAGCCCCACGTGCTGCTGCTCGACGAGCCCACCAGCGCGCTGGACATCGGGCACCAGCAGGCGGTGCTCGACCTGGTCAACCGGCTGCGCCTCCAGGACGGTCTCACCGTCGTGGCGGCCATGCACGACCTGACCTTGGCCGGCCACTACGGTCGCCGGGTGGTGCTGCTCCACGGGGGCCGGGTGGTCGCCGACGGGCCACCCGAGGTCGTGCTCGAGCCGACCCGGCTCGCCGAGGTCTACGGCGCCCGCGTCGAGGTGCTGCACCGCGACGCCGGTCCGGCCGTGCTGCCGCTGCGGGCGCACCCATGAGCGTGCTCGTGGCGTCGGCGCTCGACCTGGGCCTGGCCGAGCCGCCGGTGCGGGTGCACCCGGTGGTGTGGATCGGCCGCTATCTCGGGCTCGCCGAACGCGTCGTGCCGGCCGCCCCTCGCGGCCGTTCGCTGGCTGCGGGGGCGCTGGCCTGGCTGGGCGGCGCAACGGCCGCCGCGCTGACGGCTGTCGGAGTCGAGCAGGCCGCTGCCCGGCTCGGGCGACCGTGGGGCGCACTCCTGCGCGGCCTGGTGCTGTGGCCGCTGCTCTCCGCGCGGCTGCTGTTCTCCGAGGTGACCGCGGTCGAGAGCGCACTCAGCAGTGGCACGGCGTCCGGCCGAACCGCGCTGTCGCGGATCGTCAGCCGGGACACCGATGACCTGACCGACGAGGAGGTCCGCGGCGCGGCCGTCGAGTCGCTCGCCGAGAACCTTTCCGACTCCCTGGTCGGGCCGCTGTTCTGGTACCTGGTCGCCGGACTCCCCGGCGCCGCGGTCTACCGGTTCGCCAACACCGCCGATGCCTGCTGGGGCTACCTCACGCCGCGCTGGTGCCACGCCGGCCGGGCGACTGCGCTCGCCGACGACGTGCTCAACATCGTGCCGGCTCGGCTCACCGCCGCATTGCTGCTCGGCGGCACCAACGCCGCCGTGCGCGCCGAGGCGGACAAGACCCGGTCGCCCAACGCCGGGTGGCCGATGGCCGCGATGGCGCTGCGGCTCGACCTGCGGCTGAGCAAGCACGACCACTACGACCTGAACCCGTTCGGGTCGTCGCCGGGGCCGGGGGCGGTGCCCGCCGCCGTCCGCACCGCCCGGCGTACCGCTTTCCTGGCCGTGGCGCTCGCCGCCGTCGGCGACGTCATGATCAGTCGACACCGAGGAGCACGAAGATGACCAGCACCCAGCCCCTGCCGCGCCACGACAAGGGCCGACCGCACCGCCGCGACGTCGCGTCGGTCGTCCTGGTCACCACCGGTGACGGCAAGGGCAAGTCCACCGCCGCGTTCGGCACCCTGATGCGGGCGGTGGCCCGTGGCTGGTCGGTGTGTGTGGTGCAGTTCTTGAAGTCGGGGAAGTGGAAGGTCGGCGAGGAGGCCGTGGCGCGCCGCCTCGGTGTCGAGTGGTGGACGATCGGCGACGGGTTCACTTGGGAGTCCGACGACCTCGACCGTTCCGCGGCGATCGCCATGGAGGCGTGGGCCGCGGCGTCCGAGGCGCTGACCTCCGGCCGCTACGACCTGGTGGTGCTCGACGAGGTGACCTATCCGGTCACCTACGGATGGATCGACGGTGACGAGGTGTGGACGGCGATCCGCGAACGTGCGGAGCGGACGAACGTGTTCTGCACCGGCCGCAACGCGCCGGCGCCGCTGATCGAGCTGGCCGACACGGTGACGGAGATGCGCAAGGTCAAGCACGCCTACGATGCCGGGGTCCGCGCCCGCCGGGGGATCGACTTCTAGTGGAGGGGCTGCTCGACCACGGCGACCGGCAGGTGCCGAAGGGTGCCCTCGACCTGGCCGTCAACGTGCTCGCCACCACCCCGGAGTGGCTCCGGGCGGAGCTGGCGGCGGTGGACTTGGCGGCGTACCCGGACCCCGCGCCCGCGCTGGCCGCGGTCGCCCAGTGGCACGGGGTGCCGGAGCAGGAGTGTCTGCTCGTCAATGGCGCGGCCGAGGCGTTCTGGCTGATCGCCCAGGCGCTGCGCCCGCGCCTCGCCGTCTGCGTGCACCCGTCGTTCACCGCACCGGAGGCCGCGCTGCGGGCAAGCGGGGTGCCGGTGCGCCGGGTGGTCCGCGACCCGGCCGACGGCTTCGCCCTGGACCCTGGCGCGATCCCGGAAGAGGCCGACCTCGTGGTGTTCGGTCGGCCGGACAACCCCACCGGTCGCGTCGAGCCGCTCGCCGCGATCGCTGGGCTCACCCGACCCGGCCGGGTGGTCGTCGTCGATGAGGCGTTCGCTGACTTCCTGCCCGACGCCTCCGGCCTCCACCCCGCACGGATTCCCGGCGTCGTGTGCGTGCGCAGCCTGACCAAACTGTGGGGGCTGGCCGGCCTGCGGGTGGGCTACCTGCTGGCCGAGCCGACCCTGGTGGGCCGGCTGGCCGCAGCCCGTCAGCCGTGGCCGGTGAACGCACTCGCCATCCGGGCGACGGAGCTGCTGTCGTCGGCCGACGACGAACGGCGCACGCGCGCCGCCGACGTCGCCGGGGCCCGGCGCGAGCTGGTCGCCGGCCTGGCATCGCTGCCGGTGCAGGTCTGGGAGTCGCCGGCCAACTTCCTTCTGCTGCGTTCGGACGAGCCAGACCTGCGCGAGCGGCTGCTCGACGTCCGCATCGCCGTACGCCGCGGCGAGACCTTCCCGGGACTGGACACCCACTACGTGCGAGTCGCCACACATCCCGATCCGGAGGCCCGGGCACGGCTGCTCAGCGCCGTGCGCGACGTGCTCGGCGAGCGGCCCGCATCGCCGCCACCGGCCCCGGCTCCTCGTCCGCCGGCCTCGCGCACCCTGATCCTCGG
The DNA here is from genome assembly GCA_030862825.1 of Actinomycetota bacterium. Classification (GTDB taxonomy): domain Bacteria; phylum Actinomycetota; class Actinomycetes; order Propionibacteriales; family Nocardioidaceae; genus Nocardioides. The sequence goes on from JALZCZ010000024.1 coordinate 19,178, forward strand.
TGGCGCGCGCTCGGGCAAGTCCCGACACGCCCAGCAGCTGCTCGACCACGAGGCAGAGGTGCTGTACATCGCGCCCGGCCCGGTGCCGGACGAGGCGGACGCCGACTGGGCGGCCCGGGTGGCCGCCCACCGGCGCAGCCGGCCGGCGACGTGGACGACGCTCGAGACCCGGGACGTCGCAGCCGCGCTCGCCGATGCCGACGTGCCCGTGCTCGTCGACTGCCTCGCGACCTGGCTCTCGGCGACGATGACCGAGGTCGGGGCGTGGGAGTCGGCCGACGGAGCCACCGACTGGCAGGACCAGCTCGACGCGGAGGTCGACCGGCTGCTGGAGGCCTGGCGCTCGCTTTCCGTGCCGGCCGTCGCGGTCAGCAACGAGGTCGGCTCGGGCGTGGTGCCCGGCACCCGGTCGGGCGTGCTGTTCCGCGACGCGCTGGGGCGCCTCAACCAGCGCCTGGCCGACGCGACCGACGACGTCCGGCTCGTGGTGGCCGGACGCGTGCAACGACTTCCCGGAGGAACGACATGACACTCGCCCCACCCGACGCACAGGCCCGGGCCGCGGCCCGGCGCCGGCTCGACGCGCTCGCCAAGCCCCTGGGCGCCCTCGGGCAGCTCGAGGACCTCGCGGTCTGGCTGGCGGGGGTCCAGGGCACCGACGCCCCGACGCCGCCCGGGTCGGTGGCGGTGGTGCTGTTCGCCGGAGACCATGGGGTGACCACCGGGCCTCGTGCGGTGTCGGCGTACCCGCGTGACGTGACGGCGATGATGGTGCGGGAGTTCCTGCGCGGCGGCGCCGCCGTCAACGTGCTGGCGCGGGCCCACGACGCCCGGGTCCGGGTGTTCGACCTCGGTGTCGACCACGACCTGCTCGACACCCCGCCGCAGGTCCGGCGGCACAAGGTACGCCGGGGCAGCGGGGCGATCGACCTCGAGGACGCGCTGACTGGTGCCCAGACCGAGGCGGCACTGTCCGCGGGCGTGGCCATCGCGGACGAGGAGATCGACGCCGGCGCCGACCTGCTCGTGCCGGGCGACATGGGCATCGGCAACACCACGGTCACCGCCGCCTTGGTCGGCGCCGCGCTGCGTCTGGACGCCATCGACGTGGTCGGCCGCGGCACCGGCATCGACGACGCGACGTGCGAAGGCAAGCGGGCCGTCGTCGACGCGGCGATCCGCCGCGCCCATCCCCACCGCGACGACCCGGTCGCGCTGCTCCGCGTGGTCGGCAGCGCCGACACCGCGGCGATGACCGGGTTCCTGCTCCGGGCCGCCGAGCGTGGGGCGCCGGTGCTGCTCGACGGTGTGGTCTCGGGAGCCTGCGCCCTGCTCGCCGAGCGCCTCGTGCCGGGCGCCTCGGCCTGGTGGCGTGCGGGGCATCGATCCACCGAGCCCGCCCATCGACGGGCCCTCGAGGCCCTCGGGCTGGAGCCGGTCGTCGACCTGGGCATGCGGCTCGGCGAGGCCACCGGCGCGCTGGTCGCGCTCCCGTTGTTGCGTGCGGCCCCGATCCTCTTGGCGCAGATGTCGACCCTCGCAGAGATCACCGCCAGCCAACCCGACCCGGTGCTATGAGCGTGCTGGCCGACGGCCTGCGGCTGGCCGTGGGCACCCTGACGGTGGTTCCGGTCCCACCCCCGCGGGTCGTCGGTCGACCGGTGGCGGCGGTCGCGATGTCCCTGGCCCCGCTTGCTGCCGTACCGGTGGCCGCAACCGGTGCCGCCGCGGTGTACGCCGGCGACGCCCTCGCCCTGCCGCCGCTGCTGACCGCGACGGTCGCCGTGGCCGGGCTGGCCCTCGCCTCGGGCGCGCTGCACCTGGACGGCCTGGCCGACACCGCCGACGG
>JALZCZ010000029.1 GCA_030862825.1 Actinomycetota bacterium
GGGTCGAGCAGCGCCCAGGCCCGCTCCACCGTGAGCGACTCCGGGTCGAGCAGCCACAGGCGGTCGCTCTCCACCAGCCACAGACCGTGCTGGCCGAGCAGCAGGCCGCCGCCGTGCCGGCACACCACCGGGCGCCGGGGGCGACCGCGCCCTGCACGGGTCCGGCCCTCGGTCACCGGCCGGCCCGACCGCAGGTCGACCTTCTGCACCCGGCAGTAGCGGGTGCCGAGGCCGCCCCCGCCGTCGGACCCTGGGCGGTGAAGTCGGCCTGTGCCCGAGGCAGCCAGATCCCGCCGCACAGCGCGTGGTCGTTGGGGAAGGCGTCCAGAGTGCGCCCGAGGTAGCGCGGCGCCCGGCCCCGCACCTGCGCGAAAGCGGGCGGGCCGCAGCCGTCGACGGCAGCCGTGCCCTCCGGTCGGTCGTCGGCGGGAGGGGCCTGGTCGGCGGTGCCCGTGCACCCGGTGGCGAGCAGGACAAGGGCCGCGACGACCGCCACGAACGGTCCACTAGGTTGGGGGCATGCCAGTCGACCCGTCACTCGTCGGCCGCACCTTTCCACCCACGCGGCCCTATGCGGTGTCCGAGGAGAAGCTGCGCGAGTTCGCGGACGCCACCGGCTCGGCGTACGACGGGGGAAACGCGCCGGCGACGTTCCCGATCGTCCTGGCCTTCGAGGCGATGAACGCCTTTCTCGAGGCCGAGTCGGTCGACCTGTTCCGGATCGTGCACGGCGACCAGAAGTTCGCTTACCAGCGACCGATCGTGGCGGGCGACGTGCTCTCCGCGACCCTCACCGTGGCCGGGCTGCGGCAGATCGCCGGCAACGACATCATCAGCACCGCCAGCGTGATCACCGACCCCGGCGGCGCCGTGGTCTGCACGACCAGCGCCACCCTGGTCCACCGGGGCGAGTCGTGAACCCTGGGGACGCCTTCGCCGCGCGGCAGTACGCCGTCACCCGGGCCGACCTGGTCCGCTACGCCGGCGCCAGCGGTGACTTCAACCCCATCCACTGGTCCGACCGGGTGGCCACCAGCGTCGGTCTGCCGGGCGTGATCGCGCACGGGATGTTCACGATGGCCCTGGTTGCCCGGGCGGTGGCGGAGTGGACCGACGGCGCCGAGGTGCTCGAGCTCGGCTGCAAGTTCACCAATCCGGTCGTGGTGCCCGACGACGACGAGGGGGTCGTGGTCGACGTGGCCGGCTCGGTGAGGTCGGTCGACGACGGCCTGGCCACCATCGCGCTCGAGGTCACCTGTGGCGGGCAGAAGGTGCTCGGCATGCCCAAGGCCGTCGTCCGTGCCTGAGCTGCTCGCCCACCACACCACCCTGCGGCTCGGCGGTCCCGTCGACCGCTTCGTGATCGCCCGCACCGAACCGGAGCTGGTCGAGGCCGTCTCCGCGGCCGACGCGGCCGGCGAGCCGTGCCTGGTGCTGGGCGGTGGCAGCAACCTCGTGGTCGCCGACGAGGGCTTCCGCGGCACCGTGGTCCGGGTCGCGACGTCGGGAGTGAGCGCCGACGTCGGTGACGACCCGTCGTGCGGCGGCGCCATGGTCACGGTGGCGGCCGGGGAGTCCTGGGACGCGTTCGTGGCCACCGCCGTCGACCGGCGGTGGGTCGGGGTGGAGGCGCTGGCCGGCATCCCCGGCCTGGTGGGGGCGACCCCGATCCAGAACGTCGGCGCCTACGGCCAGGAGGTCTCGCAGACCATCGCGTCGGTCCGGGTCTGGGACCGCACGCTGCGGGGCATCCGCACCTTCGCCAACGCGGACTGCGGCTTCGGCTACCGATACTCCCGGTTCAAGGCCGACCCCACCCGCCACGTCGTGCTCAGCGTGACCTTCCAGCTACCGCAGGGCGATCTCGGTGCCCCGGTGACCTACGCCGAGCTGGCCCGCGCCCTGGGCGTCGAGCCCGGCCAGCGAGCGCCCGCCGCCGCCGTGCGGGCCGCGGTGCTCGGCCTGCGGCGCGCGAAGGGCATGGTGCTCGACTCCGGCGACCACGACACCTGGAGCGCCGGCTCGTTCTTCACCAACCCGGTGGTCGCGGCCGACCTGGTGCCCGAGGGCGCCCCCACCTGGCCGGCCGAGGGCGGCGTGAAGACGAGCGCCGCCTGGCTGATCGAGCACTCCGGTTTCGGCAAGGGCTACGGCGACGACGGGGTCGGTCTCTCCACCAAGCACACGTTGGCACTCACCAACCGCGGCTCCGGCACCACCGACGACCTGCTGCGGCTGGCCCGCGAGATCCGCGACGGCGTGGAGGCGGCGTACGGCATCCGCCTGGTCAACGAGCCGGTGCTCGTCGGCGTCTCGCTCTAGGGCGAACTGGGTGCGGCCGCGACCAGGATCACGACCGCGACGACCACGACCAGCAGCGCCAGGCCCATCAGGATCGTGGTGATGATGCCCATGACGTAGCCCGCCGTGGCCTCGCCGCGGCCGCTCCAACGCTGCGGGTCGGCGTCGAT
>JALZCZ010000031.1 GCA_030862825.1 Actinomycetota bacterium
GCCGTGGGGAGGGCTGGCGAGCCCACCCGGGTGCGCGGGTCGCGCTCCACGAACGGCCCCCAGGGCGCGGGCAGCTCGTCGACGTGCCAGGCCGCGTGGTCGCCGTCGCCGCGGACGTCCAGGAACTCCCCGGCGGTCGAGACCATCGCCTCCGCTGCGGCTGCCAGGGGGACGATCGGTCCCCAGCCCGCGGACCCGATCCGCAGCTGGGCCGAGTCGCCGTTCACGGCGACCAGGCCGAGGTCGGTGTCGCGGCCCGCGAGATCGCCGCGGCCATCGTCCAGCGTGAACAGGAACCGTCCGGGCAGCCGCGCCAGTCGCGGCTCGGCGCAGAGCAGGCGGTCCAGCTCCGCGGCCACTGGCCGGAGATCGGCACGCCCGCCGGCGAGGCCGGTCTGTGGCGACATCATCACGTTGCGCGCCAGCTCGTGGCTGCGCGAGGGCAGCAGCCCGGTGGCCTCGATCGCGTCCACCACGTCGGCGGACAGGGCGCCACCGGAGGTGGGCAGGGCGCGCAGCTGCAGGTTGGCCCGGCCGGTGAGGTGGACGTTGCCGTCGCCGAAGCGGTCGGCCACCGCAGCGAGCTCCGCCAGAGCGGCAGACGGGAGGCGACCGCCGACCAACCGGATCCGCACCAGGGCGCCGTCGTCTGCCGGCCAGGGGCGCAGGACTCCGGGGCAACGGTCCGGTCGCCGGCGTACCTGGAGAGGTGCGCTCATGTGCCTGAGCCCTTCGAGGTCGGAATCCTTGCGCGGGACCCCTGATCGACCTCGCGACTGTTGCCGCAAGGGCCAGCAGGTCTTCGGACTCGGGATCAACCGGGGAGGAGCGCCTTCCCGGGTTCTCCCGAGTGAGGAAGGACCTAGTGGCTTCGTGCTCCGCCCGTCACCCACACCGCTGCGCGTCAGTCCCGGAGTCACACCGGGTTCCCTGGTCCGGCTTGCACCGGACTTGACTGGCTCCCGCACACTACCAACGGATCGGAGGTCGGCAATGGGTGGCGGGGCAGAGCACGGCGTGGTCCTGGTCGGCATGTCCGTGCGCGAGGTCGACGCGCGCGATCGTCTCCTGGCGCTCGCGGCCGAGCACGACGCCACGGTGGCCTTCCTCCAGCTGGGCGACCCGTCGCTCTCCCGCGAGCTGACCCGGCTGGCCGACGCCGGAGTGTCGCGGGTGACGCTGGTCGGCGTCAGCCTGGGCACGCTGGCGCCCGGCGTGTCGTGGCTTCGGCGGATCGCGGCGCACTGGTGCCGCGAACGGGCGGGACTTCGCCCTGACGTCCGGGTGGCCGTCACCCTGCTGAGGACCGACGACCAGCTGCCGGCGCTGGCGGAGGTGACGAAGACCGTCGGTGGCGCCGGGCCGGGCCTGACCTCGGACGCGTGGGAGCAGGTCCCGCCGCACCGTGACCAGGTGCTCGTCTGCCGCGGACCGCGCTGCACGGCGCTCGGTTCCGATGCATCTGCCGAGGCGCTGGTGCTCGCCCTGATGAGCCACGGGCTGGGCGACGACGACGTGCTGGTGACTCACACCCAGTGCCAGTTCCCGTGCAACCAGGCTCCGGTGCTGAGTGTCCAGCCCGACGACGTCTGGTACGGCGGCGTCACTCCGGAGGTCGCGCGCACGATCGTGGCCGGGCACCTCGTCGAGGGGCGCCCGGTCGAGACGCACCGGCTGCACCGGAGCCGTCGTCCCCTACCCTGATCGGCACACGTCTCGTGGCGCAGGAACCCGGTGAGACTCCGGGGCGGTTCCGCCACTGTGACGCCGGCCCGGCGAAACGCTGGGCCGGCGCAGCCAGACACTGGCCACGGGACCTCCGTCGACAAGGGGCGAGTAACCCCAGGGGAAACCATGAAGATCGCGTTGCTGTCCACCTCGGACACCGACCTCCTCTCGGCCCGGGCCTCGGGTGCCGACTACTCGTGGGCGAACCCGGCCCGCCTCGACGAGCACGCCATCACCGGGGCGGCCGCGGGCGCCGACCTGGTGCTGTTCCGGATCCTGGGGTCGCCCCAGGACCTCGGCGCCGGCTTCCGCCGGATCCGCGACACCGGCCGGCCCGTCGTCGTGCTCGGCGGCGAGCAGCAGCCGAGCGCCGAGCTGATGGAGCTCTCGACGGTCCCGGTGGGGATCGCCGCGCAGGCGCACCGCTACCTCGCCGAGGGTGGGCCGGCCAACCTCGACCAGCTGCACGCGTTCCTGTCCGACACAGTCCTCCTGACCGGTGAGGGCTTCGATCCGCCGCTCGAGATCCCGGCCTGGGGCTGGCTGGAGCGGCCCGTGGTCGCGGCCGTGAAGCCCCGGGTCGGCGTGCTCTTCTACCGGGCCCACGAGGCCAGCGGCAACGTGGCGTTCGCGCACGCGCTGGCCGACGCCGTCGACGCGACCGGTGAGGCCGTGGGCCTTCCGGTCTTCAGCTCGTCGCTGCGCTCCGCGCCCGACGAGCTGTACGACGCCCTGGCCACGCTGGACGCCCTCGTGGTGACGGTGCTGGCCGCCGGCGGTAGCGCGCCGGCGACGGCGAGCGCCGGCGGTGACGACGAGTCGTGGGACGTCGCGCGGCTGCGCGCGCTGGACATCCCGGTCCTGCAGGGCCTCTGCCTGACCAGCAGCCGCGAGGAGTGGCAGGCATCCGACGACGGTGTCACCCCGCTCGACTCGGCCAGCCAGATCGCCATCCCCGAGTTCGACGGCCGGATCATCACCGTGCCGTTCTCGTTCAAGGAGATCGACGAGGACGGCCTGCCGCGCTACGTCGCCGATCCCGAGCGGTGCGCCCGCGTGGCAGGGATCGCGGTCAACCACGCGCGTCTCCGCCACATCCCGACCGCCGAGCGCAAGGTCGCTCTGATGCTGTCGGCGTACCCCACGAAGCACTCGCGCGTCGGCAACGCCGTCGGGCTCGACACCCCCGTCTCGACCATCCGGTTGCTGCGCCGGATGCGCGACGAGGGCTACGACCTCGGTGCTCCCGGTGCGATCCCGGGCCTCGACCTCGACGACGACACCGAGGCTGGTGACGCACTCATCCACACCCTGATCGCAGCCGGCGGCCAGGACGAGGAGTGGCTGACCAGCGCGCAGCTCACCGACGCCCACGTACGGATCCCGGCCGCCGACTACGAACGGTGGACCGCAGACCTCCCGCAGGTGCTGCGCGAGGAGATCGCCGAGGCCTGGGGCGAGGCCCCGGGCCGGCTGTTCGTCAACGACGCCGGCGAGATCGTGCTCTCGACGATCCAGGCAGGCAACGTGGTCCTGCTGATCCAGCCGCCACGCGGTTTCGGCGAGAACCCCGTCGCGATCTACCACGATCCCGACCTCGCGCCGAGTCACCACTACCTCGCGGCGTACCGCTGGCTCGAGCACGCGTTCGGCGCGCACGCCGTGGTCCACCTCGGCAAGCACGGCTCGATGGAGTGGCTGCCCGGCAAGAA
>JALZCZ010000039.1 GCA_030862825.1 Actinomycetota bacterium
GGCCAGCGCCTTGCCGCGGACGACCTCCGAGACCATCTCGGGGATGTGGTTGTGCTCGACCATGTGGCGGGCGAACTCGTCGGGGTTCTGTCCGGACTGCTGCGCGCGCTGGAAGATGTGCTGCGACAGCTCGTTCTGGTCGACGCCGAGCTGCTCCTTCTTGGCGACCTCGTCGAGGATGAACTGGGCGGCGACGGCGTCGCGGACCCGCTTCTCCAAATCCGCCTCGAACTCGTCGACCGTCTGGCCCTCGTCGTCGAGGTAGGACTCCATGGTCACGCCGGCGTAGGCCAGCTGCTGCTCGACGCTCTCGCGGCGGGCGGTCAGCTCGTCGGCGACGATGCCCTCCGGAAGCGGGATGTCGACCTGGTCCAGCAGCACCTCGAGCACGGCGTCGCGCGCGGCGGCGGCCTGCTCGAGCCGCTTGCCCCGGCCGAGGCGCTCCCGCACGTCGGCGGTGAGCTCCTCGACGGTGTCGAACTCGGACGCCTCCTGGGCGAAGTCGTCGTCCAGCTCGGGCAGCTCCTGCTCCTGCACCTGGCTGACCGACACCGCGACCTCGACGGGCGTGCCCACGAGGTCGCCGCCCACCAGCTGGGTCTCGAACGTCTTCTCCTCGCCGGCGGTCATGCCGACCAGGGCTTCGTCGAGGCCCTCGATCATGCCGCCGCGCCCCACGCGGTACGACATGCCGGCGACCTCCGCGCCCTCGACGACCTCACCGTCCTGGGTGGCCTTGAGGTCGAGCACGACGAAGTCCCCGTCCTCGACCGGGCGCTCGACGTCGCTCAGCGTCGCGAACCGCTCGCGCATGGACTGGATCTGCTCCTCGACGTCGGCGTCGGTCACCTCGATGTCGGCGACCTCGGCCTCGAGCCCGTCGTACGCAGGCAGCTCGACCTCGGGACGGACGTCCACCTCGGCGGTGAACTCCAGCACCTCGTTGTCCTCGAGCTTCGTGACCTCGATCTCCGGCTGCGCCAGGGGCTGCAGCGCGTTGGCCTCGAGCGCCTCGATGTACTTCTTCGGCAGCATGTCGTTGATGGCCTCGTCGAGGACCGCACCCCGGCCGATCTGACGGTCGATGACCATCGGCGGGACCTTGCCGCGGCGGAAGCCCGGGATGTTGATCTGCTGGGCGATCTTCTTGTACGCCGCGTCGAGGCTCGGCTTGAGCTCCTCGAAGGGCACCTCGACAGTCAGCTTGGCCCTGGTCGGGCTCAAGGTCTCGACGGCGCTCTTCACAGGCTGTTCTCCTCGTTCAGGTGGTCGTGGTGCTGGATCAGTGCATGGTCTAGGTCGACCGGGTCGTTTCCGTCGGGGCGACAGGTCTCGAACCTGCGATCTCCTGCTCCCAAAGCAGGCGCGCTAGCCACTACGCTACGCCCCGCCAAGCAACCCTCCGGAAACGCCCGGACGGCTCCTTGGAGCGGATGACGGGAATCGAACCCGCGTCATCAGTTTGGAAGACTGAGGCTCTACCATTGAGCTACATCCGCAGCGCCGGTTCCGTGCGAAATCGGCGGGGCTCATCCTGTCACACCGCCGCCGCAGTCCCCCAACCGGCGACCCCCCGCGGACCGCCTCTCAGCGGCGTGGTCTAGCGCCGGTGGACGACCAGCAACGCCCGGTCGTCGTCCGGTGAGCCCAGCGCGTTGGCGAGGCGGGTGGCAGCCTCGTCGAAGCTTCCGCGCAGGAGTGACTCCGCCTGGCCCAGCATCCGGTCGATGCCGAGATCGATGTCGCGCCGCGGCTCCTCGACCATCCCGTCCGTGTAGAGCAGCACCGCGTCGCCCGGCCGGAACACCCCGGTGGCGGTGGTGAAGGTCGCGTCCTCGATCACGCCGAGGATCGGGCCCTCGGTGCGCAGCACCTGCCAGCGTCCCGACCCCACCGCCCGGTGTGCGGCAGGTGGGTGTCCCGCAGTGCGGACCTCGAAGTGGCCGGTCACCAGGTCGAGCGTGAGATGGATCGCGGTGGCGAACCCCTCGTCCCAGTCCTGCCGGAGCAGGAAGTCGTTGGCCGCCGGCAGGAACTGGTCGGAGGGCAGGGCGGTGAGCAGGCCGCCGAATGCGCCGGACAGCAGCAGCGCCCGGGTGCCGGCCTCCTCGCCCTTGCCGGAGACGTCAACCACGGCCACGTCGAGCCGGGTCGCCTCGCGCGAGGTCGAGGCGACCACGAAGTCACCGGCGAACGGCGTGCCTCCAGCTGACCGGAGCGCGGACTGCACGTCCCATCCGGATGGGAGATCGGGGATGGTGCCCTGGGTGAGGATCCGGTCGCGGAGGTCGACCAGCATCGACTCCCCGGCCGTGCCGGTGACCCCCAGCCGCGACCGGCGGAGGCCGATGGTGAGCACGACCAGCCCCATCAGGAACTGGACGAGCAGTCCGATCACCAGCGGGGTGTTGTTGGCGTCGGGGTCGTACTGGCGGGGCACGTTCACGGTGACGAGCAGCATGACCAGGATCACGAACCAGGGCAGGGTGCGTGGCCCGAGCAGGATGCTGCCGAGCAGCAGCGGCAGCGTCAGCGTCATCAACGGCAGCTCGTCGGGGATGACGGCGACCGTCACCGCGGTCGCCACGCTGAGCAAGGTGAGCAGGAAGGCCGTCCGCTGCTCGGTCGACAGGCCCCGGTGCTTGAAGTTGCGCCACTGAGTACGAGGCGTCACCCGCGCCGGGCGAACGGCCTCGATCCGAGTGGGGGCAGACGGTCTCGTGGTTGTCATTCCGTACTCAGCGTACGGCGCGCGAGCGGAAAGATGGCTGACACCGGCCGCACCAGAAGAGGTTCCTGCCCTGGAGGACGCCGGTGCGGACCGCGCGGCCGCACACGAGGCACGGCTGTCCGGTGCGCCGGTAGACGTACACCTCGCCACCGTGGTCGTCCTGGCGCGGCGGGCGTCCCATCGCCTCGGGGGTGTGCTCGGGCCGCACCGTGTCGATCCGGCCGGTGCGCACACCCTCGGCCATCAGCCCCACGAGGTCGTCCCACATCGCCTGCCACTGCCCGATCCGCAGCGTGCGGCCCGGCCGCAGCGGGTGCATCCGGTGCCGGAAGAGGATCTCGGCGCGGTAGACGTTGCCGACGCCTGCGAGCACCTTCTGGTCCATCAGCAGCCCGCCGATCGGTGCCGCGCTGCGCCGGATCCGCGCCCAGGCTCGCATCGGGTCCCCGTCGGCACGGATCGGGTCGGGACCGGAGCGGGCGACGACGGCGTCGCGCTGCTCGCGCGTCCAGAGCTCGCAGGCCGTGGCACCCCGCAGGTCGGCGTACGCGTAGCCGTCCGGCCGCTCCCCGATCAGCCGCAGCCGGACCTCTCCGACAGGCGGCGGTACGACGTCGTAGCCGGTGTGCACGTCGAAGACCCCGATCAGCCCGAGGTGCAGGTGCACGAACCGCTCCCCGGGGAACTCGATGAACAGCTGCTTGCCCCACGCCTCCGCACCCTCGAGCACCTCGCCGTCGAGCAACGACGCCGAGTCCGCGAACCGACCCTGCGGGCTCCCGACGCGGACCACCCCTCCGCCGAACGCCACGGTGAGGTCACGAGCGAGTCGGTGGAGGGTGTGCCCCTCAGGCATCGCTGGTGGGCGATCCGGGCGGCAGCGCCGAGGCCGGCAGCGGCGGGAGCTCGCGCGTCGTCTCGTACGACGCCACCTGACCGATCCGGCGCGCGTGCCGCTCGTCGCCCGAGAACGCCGTCGCGAGGAAGGTCCCCACGAAGCCGGTCATCTCCTCCAACGAGTGCATCCGGCCACCGACGGAGACCACGTTGGCGTCGTTGTGCTCCCGGGCAAGAACGGCGGTCTCGGTCGACCAGACCAGGGCGGCACGGACGCCGGCCACCTTGTTGGCGGCCATCTGCTCGCCGTTGCCCGAGCCGCCGATCACCACGCCGAGGCTGTCGAGGCCGATCCGCCGGTCGTCGGCGACGCCCTCCGCCGCGCGCAGGCAGAAGACGGGGTAGTCGTCCTGGGCGTCGTAGACGAACGGGCCGTGGTCGACCGGCTCGTAGCCCCCCGCGGAGAGCCAGGTGCGGAGATGGTCCTTCAGCTCCAGGCCGGCGTGGTCGGATCCGAGGTGAACGCGCATGCCCGCAGTCTTCCAGAGGTCAGAGGACGTCCAGCAGGTGCTCGGCGAGCGCGTCGCCGTCGGCACCACGGACCTCCGGCACACCATCCTGGGTCGCCTCGCCGTCGGGCAGCGCGCCCGGCGTGCCGTGGGCGAGCACCTGCTCGGTCATCGGCAGCTCGCGGATCGCGATCGCGCGCACCCGATCGCGATGGCTGCGCGCGAAGTCCGCGTAGATCGCCGGGTCATGCTGGCCGTCGTCCCCGACGAGCACCCACCGGATCCGCGGGAAGTCCGCGGCCAGCAGCTCCAGGCAGGCCCGCTTGTGCTTCTGCCCGGACCGGAACCAGCCGGTGTTGGTCGGCCCCCAGTCGGTGAGCAGCAGCGGACCCTCGGGCAGGCCGTGGCGGTAGAGGAAGCGGCGTAGCGTCGGCGCGGTGTTCCAGGCGCCGGTCGAGACGTAGACGGTCGGCGCACCAGGATGGTCGGCGAGCAGGCGTGTGTAGAGGTCGGCCATGCCGGGCACGGGCCGGCGGGCCTCCTCCCGGGCGACGAACGTGTTGTACGCCGCGACGAGCGGACGCGGCAGGTAGGTGCTGAGCACCGTGTCGTCGATGTCGCTGACGATGCCGAGCTCGACGTCGTCGCCGATCACCCGCACCCGGCCGGTCGCGGGTTCCGAGTCCTCGGCCTGCAGCGTCACCTCGGCCCAACCCGTGGCCAGACCCGGATCGGGCAGCCGGGCGTCGACGTTGCCCGACCGGTCCGTGCGGACGGTGTGGTGGTGTCCGCCGATGGTCACCGTCACCGGTACGTCGAGCGCCTCGGCCGTGACGAAGTTGCGCCAGCCCCGCCGCTGGAGCAGCGCGTCGCCCGCCTTGGGGGCGTCGGTGGGCGGCGCCAGGATCACCCGCGCCAGCACCCGCACGATCTCGCCGTTGCCGTAGCCGACGTGCGGCACCACCGCATGGCGCCAGCCGCGCGAGGCGAGCATCCGGGCGAGGCCGAGGTTCCACTGATCCTCGACCAGCCCCGCCAGGTGCGGCCGGGAGTCCGTCACCGGCCGCCCTTCTCGTGCTGGGCGAAGAACCCACTCACCTGGCGCAGCAGCGGCTCGGCCGCCGGGAACATCATGGGGTGCCGCCAGAAGCCGTGCAGCTGGCCGAGGTAGCGGGTGGCGACCACCTCGACCCCCGCCTCGGCGGCCAGGAGCGCCAGGTGCTCGCCCTCGTCGCGCAGCGGGTCGTGCTCCGCGGTCACCACCAGGGTCGGCGGTAGCGTGCCGATCCGGTCGGAAAGCAACGGCGCGAGGTCGGGGTGGGTCAGGTCGTCCGGCGAGGCGGCGTACTGCTGCCAGTACCACTCGGCCTCGCGCGGGTCGAAGCCGTCGGCGGCGGTCAGGTAGGAGTCGAAGCCGCGGGTCGGGTCCAGGAAGGGGTAGATGAGCGCTGCCGCGGCGAACCGTCCGGGGTGGCGCAGGGCCGCGACCAGGGCCAGGTTGCCGCCCGCGCTGTCGCCGTGCACGAACGTCGGTCCGGCCCGGAGCTCATCGGGCCCGTCGCCGTCGAGCCACGCGACCACCGAGCTGACGTCGTCGGGTGCCGCCGGGAACCGGTGCTCGGGCGGGCGCCGGTAGTCGACGCTCAGCACCGACATCCCACACCGGTTGGCGAGCCGGCGGCAGCCGGCGTCGTGGACGTCGAGGTCGTGGAAGACGAAGCCCCCACCGTGCAGGTGGAGGATCAGGCCGTCGTCGGCCTCGGCGGGTCGGTAGAGCCGCACCGCGACCCCGCCGGCGTCGAGGTCGGCCACATCGGCGACGTCCTCGCGCGGCTCCGCGAGCGCGGCCAGGCGGTTGGCCTCGCGGGCCGCGACGATGTCGTAGCCGTCGGCGTACACGGGCACCTCGGCCGCGCCCTCTTCGACGGCCCGCCGTGCCTCCGGGTAGAGCGCCATGCGTCGGCCCGCCCCGGTCAGCGCTGCATCAGCGCGTCGAGCCCCACCGCGACCGCGGCCGCGACCCGGAAGTCGACCCGTGGGTCGGGCACGTGCACGGTGTACCTGTCGCGCACCGACCCTTGGCGCTCGACACCGAGCAGCGGCTCGCCCTCGGGCGTGGCGAAGTCGAAGTGGATCGGCAGGAACGGGATGTCGGTGAACCGGCGGATCAGGGCGACCGCCTGGCTCCGCTCCTGGCCGCGGCCGGCGTATCCGGGACCCTCGAGGTGGAACGTCGAGCGCATCAGGCTGGCCCCGAACTCCTTGCGGAAGAAGCCGATCTGGTTGCCGGCCTCGTCGAAGATGTCGTAGCCGGCGTTGAGCTCCATCACCGCACGCGCCTTGAAGCTGAAGACGGGCCGGGTCTTGGACGTGTCGCTGTAGAACGTGACCTGCTCCTTGAACGCCATCCGCTTCTGCTCGGCGAAGCCCATCAGCTGGCCGAAGCTGCCGTCCGGGTTGGCGGGGTAGAGCTCGTAGCGGTTGGTCGTCATCGCGAACTTCTGCTTGAGGAAGAACGTCGGCACGTACATCGCGGCAGTCATGGGCGGAACCCTACTGAGGGACCGGACGACCCTGTGGGGCTCCTAGCCGCAGCGGCTGGCCATCGAGGACTGGAAGCTCCAGGCGACAACGCCATCGCCGAACAGCGGCGCGCAGTTGTCGGCCGTCAGCTCGTAGCGTGTCGTGCCGTCGTCGATGCCGTTGCCGAAGCACCAGCCGTAGTAGACGTAGGCATCATCGGTGCTGCCGTCGTGGTGGAACCGAACGGCGATGGCGTGGTCGCCGTACATGTCGTCCACGCAGTTCTCGGGCTGGTCGGGACCGCCCCCGGTCGGGGCGTTCTTGATGCCGGCGAGCAGGTCGGCCGCGGCCGAGCCTTCGAGCCGACGTGACGCCATCAGCGCCACCGCCTGGTCACCGAGGTGCCGGTCGTACTGGCAGATCGAGATCGAGTCGACGACGTCGACCTGCGCGACCTCGAAGGCCGGCTCCGGGCGGACGAACTCCTCGGCCTGGACCGGCGACGAGATGTCGCAGCCGTTCGCGTCCGTCGTGAACGTGCGGGCGGACTCGAGGATCTGGTCGGCCAGTCCCGAGGTCTCGGCATCGGTCCAGAGCCGCAGCTGGACGCTGTCGATGGTCTTGGTCGTGATCGTCCACCCATCGAACTCGGTCTCGCCGTCGTCCGGAGCGTTGGCGGCGTCCGCGAACGTCAGGTGCGGGGCCCAGCGATCCTGGGGGGCGGTCTCGAAGATCGTCGGTCGTCCGTCCTCGGGCTGCATACACCCAATGCCGAGTACGCCGCCTGCGGCTCCGTTGCGAGCTACGTACGGGTCCGGTGGAAGTTCGGGCTCGGTTCCCGTGTCCGCACACCAGTCGGGACCGGGCTCGGAGCCATCGGCCCAGCCGGTCGGCACCTGGACGCCCACGTTGCGCCAGCTCACCCAGCGCGAGCCCTCGTCGGCGGGAGGCAGCGCGCCAGCCGGCTGCTCGTCGGTCACCGTTGTGCCTGCAGGGCCGTCGTCACCGAGTACGCCGACAGCGATCGCCGTACCACCGACAAGCGCCAGCACGACCGCCGCCACGACGCCGGGCAGCCAGCGCCGTCCGCGCGATCCGGACGGGGCCTCGAGCGGGACGGTGTCCAGGGAGTCGGCGCGCTGGGTCAGCGCGGTCCGGAAGGCCTGCTCGGCCCGGGAGCCCTGCATGTCGTCGGTCATGACGGTTCCTCGGGGTCGCGGATCCGGCCGCGCAGGGCGACCAGGGCTCGGTGGACGTGGGAGCGGGCGGTGGGCTCGGTGCAGTCGAGGACGAGCGCGATCTGGGCGAACGACAGGTCGTCGTAGAAGCGGAGGACCACGGCCGCCCGCTGGCGGACGGGAAGCTCCGCGCAGAGCCGCCAGGCCTCATCGGCATCGGAGACGGCGATGGCCGGGTCGGGGCCGCGCGAGGTCGTGGGCAGCAGCGGCTCGGGTCGTCGACCACGACCACGTGACGGCTCCTGCGCCAACCCGAGATCGAGGCGTTGACGATGCTGCGGCGTACGTAGGCCTCGGCGGTGCCGCTCTTCGCGATCCTGTCCCAGCGCGGATAGACGCGGGAGAGCGCGTCCTGCACCAGGTCGGGTGCGTCCGCAGGGTTGCCGGTGAGGAGGTAGGCGAACCGCTGGAGAGCGGGCCCACGAGCGGCGACCCAGACCGAGAAGTCGCCCTCGTCCACGACCGGGGCGGCTTCCTCCACTGCTTCCACGTCCTCTCTACGCAGCAGGCACCGTCGACGTTGCAGTGCCGATGATTTCTCGCCACCGCCCAGGTCGACACCAGCATGATCATCGTTGCTGGCCATCTCATCGTGGACGCTTTCGAGCGCGACGAGTACCTCGCGAGCTGCGAGGAGTGGTCCGTCTGGCGCGGATCGCCCCGGGCTGTCTCGACTTCGCCATCGGGGCCGACCTGCTCGACGACACCTGCATCAACGTCTTCGAGCGGTGGGCGTCGCGGGCGGAGCTCGAGACCTTCCGCGGCAGTGGGCCGTCCGAGGTGCAGCAGACGCGCCTCCTGTCGGCATCGGTCGAGGAGTACGCCGTCTCTGAGAAGGTGGCGTCATGAGCCTCGCGTTCCTGGTGACCTCGCTGGTCATCGTGGCCACGCCCGGCACCGGCGCCCTCTACACACTCGCGGCCGGGCTGACCCGTGGCACCCGCGCGAGCATCCTGGCCGCGTTCGCGTGCACCCTCGGCACCGTGCCGCACCTGGTGGCCGCGATCACCGGACTGGCTGCGGTCCTCCACGCCAGCAGCGTCGCCTTCCAGACCATCAAGTACGCCGGCGTGGCGTACCTGCTCTACATGGCCTGGGCGACGTGGCGCGACCAGGGCGCGCTGTCGGTCGACGAGAGCGCCGGCCCGGCCTCGGCGCGAAGCGTGATCGTCGCCGGCATCACGCTCAACCTGCTCAACCCCAAGCTCACGATCTTCTTCTTCGCGTTCCTGCCGCAGTTCGTGCCCGCCGGCCGCCCCGGCGCACTTGCGCAGATGCTGCTGCTCAGCGGGGTGTTCATGGCGATGACGTTCGTGGTGTTCGCCGCGTACGGCGCCGCGGCGGCCGCGCTGCGCGACAAGGTGCTCTCGCGGCCGCGCCTGGTGGACCGGATCCGCAAGACGTTCGCGGCGACGTTCGTCGCGCTCAGCGCGCGGCTGGCGACCGAGTCGCGATAGCAGCCACGAACGCCCGGACCAGCGGATGGATCGGCCCGCCGGCCAGCGCGCCGACGTGCGGCTGGAACATGCTGGTCACGTAGAACGGGTGGTCGGGGAACTCCAGCACCTCGGCGCCGGCGTCGTCCGCGGTCGCGCCGACCACGACGCGCGCCTCCTGCAGCCGGGCGACGACCTCGGCCGCCGGCGCGTAGCTGCAGAAGTGCATGCCGACGAACGGTCCGTCGACCATCGCGTCGAAGCGGGTGCCGGCCACCGGCGTCACCAGCCGCTCCTCGCCCTGCAGGCTGCAGGCGAGGGCGGTCACGACATTGCTCTCCTCTTCACCGTCAACCTCGGCGTGGGTGGCGTCGGTGTCGCCGAGCACGCTGCGCGCGAACTCGAGCACGGCGTACTGCATCCCGCCGCAGGTGCCGAGGAACGGCATCCCGCCCTCCCGCACCGCGGTCAGCGCGCGCAGGACGGCGTCATCGTCCGCGTACGGCGAGCCGGGTACCAGCCAGACGCCGTCGTACGCCGCCAGGTCGACGTCTCCGTCAGTCGGCACCCAGCGCGCCTCGGCCCCGAGCTCGGCGCTCAGCCGGGGCCGGAGGGCGTTCAGCTCCTGGTGACTGCGGTGACCGCTGTCGTCGCCCAGGAGGGCGATCCGGACCTCAGTCATCCTCGGCCACGAGCCTTGCCAGCTCCTCGTCGACCACCGCGGTGTCGAGCTTGGTGAAGATCGGGGTCGGCTTGCCGACGGGGGTGCCGACCTCGATCGGGTGCCGGTCCCAGGTGGGTGCGCCGGTGTAGTCGCCGGTGATGACGGGGTAGCCGGCTCCGTCGTCGAGGTCGTCGACCTCCTCGATCCGCGGCATCGGCGCGACCTCACCCTTGCCGCCGAGGGCGCGGTCGACCTCGTTGGCGGCGAACGGCAGGAAGGGCGACAGCACCAGGTTGAGGTCGGTGACGCACTGCGCGGTCACGTGCAGGATCGTGCCGAGCCGCTCGCGCTCGTCGTCGCCCTTGAGCTTCCAGGGCTCGGAGTCGGACACGTAGCGGTTGACCTCCGTGACGGCCCGCATGGCCTCGCCGATGGCCTGCTTCTGCCGGTGCTTGCCGATCAGGTCGCCGACGATCGTGAACGCCTGCTCTGTCTTCTCGAGCAGGTCCGTGTCGCGCTCCGTCAGCGGTCCGGCCGGCGGGATCTCGCCGAAGTTCTTGGCGATCAGGGTGGCGGTGCGGTTGACCAGGTTGCCCCAGCCGGCCACCAGCTCGTCGTTGGTGCGGCGTACGAACTCCGCCCAGGTGAAGTCGGAGTCCTGGTTCTCCGGCCCGGCCGAGGCGACGAAGTAGCGGAACGCGTCGGGCTGGTAGCGGCTGAGCAGGTCGCGCACGTAGATGACGACCTTCTTCGACGAGGAGAACTTCCTGCCCTCCATGGTCAGGAACTCCGAGCTGACCACCTCGGTCGGCAGGTTCAGCTCGCCGTACTCGTGCGGCTCACCGCCCTTCGACCCCTTGCCGGAGTAGGCCAGCAGCTCGGCCGGCCAGATCTGGCTGTGGAAGGTGATGTTGTCCTTGCCCATGAAGTAGTAGGACAGGGCTTCCGGGTCGTTCCACCAGCGGCGCCAGGCGTCCGAGTCACCCGAGCGTCGGGCCCACTCGATCGAGGCGGACAGGTAGCCGATCACGGCGTCGAACCAGACGTAGAGCTTCTTGGTCGGTTGGTCGCGCCAGCCGTCGAGCGGCACCGCGATCCCCCAGTCGATGTCGCGGGTCATCGCCCGCGGCCGGATCTCCTTGAGGATGTTCTGGCTGAACCGGATCACGTTCGGCCGCCAGAGGCCGGTCGCCGCCCGCTCGTCGAGCCACTCCCCCAGCGCCTCGGCCAGCGCCGGAAGGTCGAGGAAGAAGTGCTGGGTCTCGATGAACTCCGGCACCTCGCCGTTGATCCGCGAGACCGGGTTGATCAGGTCGGCGGGGTCGAGCTGGTTGCCGCAGTTGTCGCACTGGTCGCCGCGCGCGCCGTCGTAGCCGCAGATCGGGCAGGTGCCCTCGATGTAGCGGTCCGGCAGGGTGCGCCCGGTCGACGGCGAGATCGCGCCGTGCGTCGTCTGCTCGACGAAGTAGCCGTTCTCGTAGACGCCGAGGAACAGCTCCTGCACCACCGCATGGTGGTTGGGGGTCGTGGTCCGCGTGTAGAGGTCGTAGGTGCAACCGAGCGAGACCAGGTCTTCCGCGATCAGCCGGTGGTTGGTGTCGGCGAGCTCCTGCGGGCTGACGCCGGCCTCGTCGGCGGCGATCAGGATCGGGGTGCCGTGCTCGTCGGAGCCGGAGACCATCAGGACGTCGTGCCCCGCCATCCGCATGTAGCGGCTGAAGACGTCGGAGGGGACGCCGAAACCGGCGACGTGGCCGATGTGGCGCGGGCCGTTGGCGTACGGCCAGGCGACGGCGGACAGGACGTGGGTCATGGGGTGAATCCTAGGGATGGGCGCCAGCGGGTTTCCCGCCGCCCGGAGGCCGTCGTCGCCGCGGGCGCCGGATTCAGCGGTAAAGGGCGATCCGGTTCGCCGTCCGCACCCGGATGTCCGGCAGCCGGCGGTAGAGCTTCACGCCCGGACACGCCGTCTCGTTGGTGTCGCGATGCCCGTCCAGCACCGGCAGCTTCACCTTCGCGCCGTACGGGAACCGGTCGCTGCCGTGCGAGAAGACCCTGACCTTGCCGCGCGGGTTGCGGTCGTACTTCTCGAGCTTCCACGCCGCCAGGTGCACCAGCGCCGTACGCGCCCTGCGGCTCGGCTCGCTCGTCTCGAAGTTGCCGATCAGGGCCACGCCCGTCGAGGTGGCGTTGAAGCCCAGGGTGTGCGCGCCGCGTACCGCCTCCTTCGGGCCGCCCGCGCGGCCGACCCAGATCCGGCCGAACCGGTCGACCAGGAAGTTGTAGCCGATGTCGGACCAGCCGAGGTTGACCGTGTGGTAGCGGTACATGCCGCGGATCAGGCCCGGGACGTCGCCGGCCTGGTAGTCGTTGCTGTTCACCGTGTGATGGACGTGCAGCTGCTGGATCGTGCGGTTGTACGTCGGCCGTCCGTCGCGCAGCCGCGGGTCGGCGCGCCACGCCCGCCGCCCGAACCACTCCGGTCGGAACTCGTTGGTGCCACGCGCCAGCGGGGCGGCGGTGCGCGCGGCCGGAGCCGCCGTGATGGACGGCGGCAGGTCCATCAGGGTCAGGGTGAGGTCGGCCGGGCGAGGACCCTGCACGTCGACCTCGACGCGATCGGCGCCGCCGGTCCACAGGAGGTCGGTGCCGGTGACCCCCTGCGACTCGCGGCTGCCGGCATCGGGGCCGTCGTCGAGCACCTCGGTGGGCAGCCAGTCGGTCCAGCCGTCGACCGACCTCGTGCGCACCTGCAGCGGCGGCGCCTGGCCCTTCCAGGTCAGCCCGACCAGGTCGACCCGCCGGGTGCGCAGCGGCTGGTTCAGGCGCTCGGGGCCGAGCTTCACGTCGCGCGCGGCGATCCCGGACTGCTCCATCCGGGGCGTGAAGGTCTGCTGGACGGGTTCGTCGATCGGCCCGGCAGCGGGCATGGCCGGCGTCGGCACGGCGAGGCAGCCGACCACGAGGGCGAGGCACGGTGTGAGTCGTGTTCCCGAGGAGGTCATGCCTCAACATCATGCGCCACTTCAGCCACAGAACCGATCAGGTCCCCCTTCCGGCGTGTGGCCGTCGGCCGCACCAGCTGAGCGCCTAGCTGAAGTCGAGCTCGCCCGTCCGGGAGCGCTTGATCTCGTAGAAGTACGGGAACTTCGCCACCGCGATGCACCCGTCCCAGAGCATGCCGGCGTCCTCGCCGCGCGGGATCTTGGACAGCACCGGCCCGAAGAACGCCGAGCCTTCGAAGGAGATGGTCGGCGTGCCGACGTCGTCGCCGACCTGGTCCATGCCCTCGTGGTGCGACTTGACGACGGCGTGGTCGTACGAGGCGTCGTCCATCGCGTCGACCAGCCCGGGCTCCAGCCGGGCCTCGGCGAGCGCCTCGGAGATCAGCTCCCGGTCGACCTTCCGGCCGGCGTTGTGGATGCGGTCGCCCAGCGCGGTGTAGAGCGGCAGCAGCACCTCGCGACCGTGCTCCTCCTCCGCGGCCATCAGCACCCGGACCGGCCCCCAGGCGTCCTTGAGGAGCTCCCGGTAGTCGTCGGCGATGTCCTTCCCCTGGTTGAGGTAGGCCAGGCTCATCACGTGCCAGTCGACCTCGACATCACGCACGTTCTCCACCTCGAGGATCCAGCGCGAGGAGATCCACGCGAACGGGCAGAGCGGGTCGAACCAGAAGCGGGCTTGAGTCATGCGACGTAGAACCGCGCGAGTGCGCAGGTATTCCGGGTGGCGTGCAGGGATCCCAGGTGAACCTGGGATGCATCCCCACGGCGCGGAGCGCCTACTTCTTGATCTGTACGACGTCGGTGCCGCGGCCCTTCTCGACCACGGTGGTGCCGGTGAAGAGCACCTTCACCAGTCGCCGGCCGGGCTCGAGGTCGCGCACCACGACCCGGGCACGTCCCTCCTTGAGGGGTGCGGTGACCTTGACGTTGCCGATCCTGACGACCACCTCGCCCGGTGGGCGGCCGGCGCCCTGGGCGGAGACCAGGATGTTCACCACCGCCTTGCCGCGCTTGCCGGCTGCCTTGACGTTCACGGTGGACGGAGTTCGGACCAGCCCGACCGGCACCACCTCGATCCGTTCGAGGTAGTGGGCCTTGGCGAGCCGCACCTGGGCGCTCAGCCGATGGCCCACGTCGGCCGCGGTGAGCTGGTGCGTGGCGGCGTAGGCGCCGAACGGCTCGCCGTCGCGCAGCCACGTGTAGTAGAACGCCGAGTCCGGGGGCGTGACCGTGCCCGGCCGGATGGTGAGGGTCTCGCCGATGCGCGCCCGTCCGGTGACGGCGTACGGCTCGGTGACCTCGATCGCGCCGGCGAGCACGGGTCCGGCCGGCGGCGAGTGGGACGTGGACTTCACGAAGCCCTCGGCCCGGGCGATCGTGAGAGCGGTGACCGTCCTGCCGACGAGGGCGCGATCCAGGCGCAGGCTGCGGCCGGTGGCGCCGGGGATGATCTCCCCGTCGACCCGCCACTGGATGGCTGCCCGCTCCGGGCTCGGCGAGAACGTGCCGGGCGTGGCCGTCAGCACCTCGTCGACCAGTGGTGCGCCGGCGACCGCTGTCGGCGAGACGATCGCGAACGCGCCCTTCGCGACCGGGGCGCTCGGCGCGGAGGTGGCGGTGCCGGACTGGAAGCCGCGGCGCTTCGCCGTCACCCGCAGCGAGATCGTCCTGTTGAGGTCCTCGCTGGTCGGTGTGTACGCCGTCGCGGTGGCGCCCGGGATGACCACGCCGTTCGTCAGCCACTGGAAGTCGTACGCCGTGGGGCCGCCCTTCCAGCCGCCGACCGTCGCCTTGAGCTGCACCCCGACCCGGGGCGTCCCGACGATCGTGGGCGGCGCGGTGCTGGTCAGGATCTTGGGCGGTGCCTGGTCTTTGAAGTGGATGAAGCCGCTCGGCCAGCCGCTGCCGTCCTTGACGATGCGCCGCCAGTCGAAGTCGCCGCCCCAACTGTCCTCGGAGATCACGATCTCCCGGCTGGAGATCACCTTCTCGACGTAGGCGACGTGGCCGCTGGACCCGACGCCGCCGGTGTTGCGGTTCCACCAGGCGATCGCGCCGACCTTGGGGGTCTGGTCGGTGATGTCGGCGTTGGCGATGCCCCAGTTGTAGGCCATGCCGCTGCCCGACCACGGCCGTTCGTTCGGCATCCCGGCCTTGACCATCCGGTACGCCGCGTAGTTGGTGCAGTTGTGCCCGGCGTACATCCGCCAGTACATCCGGTCGTTCGCGCTGGCGTAGCCGGCGTGCGAGTAGCCCTTGTTGGCGCAGCCCTGGTAGCCCGAGCAGAGGTAGGTCGAGGTCGCATCGGCGGGCGCCGGCGCCACGAGCGCCAGCAGACCCAGGATCAGGCCCAGCACCAGGCCCCCATGGACGGCAGAGGGCGCGGCAGGGCTCATCCACCGGTCCTGGGTCGCTGAGGGCACGACAGACACCATCGAGCACGCGAGCGCCATTGCGCAACAAAAACCCCAAAAAACCCACTGGTAACAGCGTGTCGCGCTTGACTTTCTGGAATTACATGCTTGTGGTTCCTTGTCGGCGGGCCCACCCGCGCGATCCGGATGGGCTACCCCGCGGGACGCGGTGGCAGGATGCCGCCATGCCTGGAACCAACCTCACCCGCGAGGAGGCCGCCACCCGCGCCGCCCTCCTCGACGTCACGTCGTACTCCATCGACCTGGACCTCACGACTGGGCCGCACGACTCAAATCCGCAGAGCTTCGGCTCGACGACCACGATCGAGTTCACCTGCGCCGAGCCGGGGGCAGAGACCTTCGCCGACCTGGTGGGCGCGACGGTGCACGAGATCACGCTCAACGGTGAGGCGGTCGACGTCGCGGCGTACGCCGACAGCCGGATCGCGCTGACCGGTCTCGCCGCGGACAACACCCTGGTGGTGCGCGCCGACTGCACCTACTCGCACACGGGTGAGGGACTGCACCGCTTCGTCGACCCGGTCGACGGCCGGGTCTACCTCTACAGCCAGTTCGAGGTGCCCGACGCCCGACGGGTGTTCACCACGTTCGAGCAGCCCGACCTCAAGGCGCCGTTCACGTTCAACGTCACCGCGCCGGACCACTGGAAGGTGGTCTCCAACGCACCCACGCCGGCCCCGACCACGCTCGCCGACGGCAAGGCCGTCTGGAACTTCCCGCCCACCAAGCCGATGTCGACCTACATCACCGCGGTGGTCGCCGGCGAGTATCACGAGGTCCAGGACGTCTACGAGGGCAAGCACGGCACCATCCCGCTCGGGCACTACTGCCGCCAGTCGCTGGCGGAGTTCCTCGACCGGGAGGAGCTGGTCGACCTGACCAGGAAGAGCTTCGCGTTCTTCGAGGAGCAGTTCGACTACCCCTACCCGTTCGAGAAGTACGACCAGCTCTACGTGCCGGAGTACAACATGGGCGCGATGGAGAACGCCGGATGCGTGACCCTGCGCGACGAGTACCTCCCCCGCAGCCGCCAGCCCCGCTCGTTCTACGAGTTCCGCTGCTCCGTGATCACCCACGAGATGGCGCACATGTGGTTCGGCGACCTGGTCACCATGAAGTGGTGGGACGACCTCTGGCTCAACGAGTCGTTCGCGGAGTGGGCCTGCTACTACTGCGAGGCAGAGGCCACCGAGTTCACCGATGCGTGGACCGGTTTCGCCAACGCCCGCAAGCAGACCGGCTACCGCGCCGACCAGCTGCCGAGCACCCACCCCATCGCCGCCGACAACTACGACCTCGAGGCGGTGGAAGTCAACTTCGACATGATCACCTACGCCAAGGGCGCCTCCGTGCTCAAGCAGCTGGTGGCCTGGGTCGGCCTCGATCCCTTCCTGAAGGGGCTTCGCCAGTACTTCAAGGACTTCGAGTACTCCAACTCCGAGTTCAGCGACCTGCTCAGCGCGCTCGAGAAGTCCTCCGGCCGCGAGCTCGGCAGCTGGGCCCAGGAGTGGCTGCAGACCGCCGGCGTCAACACACTCATCGCCGACTTCGAGGTCGCCGACGACGGCACGTACGCGTCGTTCGCGGTGCTGCAGAGCGCCCACCCCGACTGGCCGACGCTGCGCCGGCACCGGATCGGGATCGGCTGGTACGACGAGGTGGACGGCCGCCTGGTCCGCACCGACTACGTCGAGGTCGACGTCCAGGGCGAGCGCACCGTCGTACCCGAGGCCGTCGGCAAGCCGCAGCCGGCGCTGCTGCTGCTCAACGACGGTGACCTCGGCTACGTGAAGATCCGGCTCGACGACCGCTCGCTGGTCAGCGCCATCGACGGGCTCTCCCGGGTCGAGGACTCCCTGGCCCGCGCCCTCGTGTGGGGCGCCGCCTGGGACATGACCCGCGACGCCGAGATGACCGCCAGCGACTACGTCGCGCTCGTGCTCGGCAACATCGGCAGCGAGACCGACGCGTGGGGGGTCAGCCGGATCCCGACCTGCGCCGCGCAGGCGGTCACGCTCTTCTCGGCTCCGGCCAACCGCACCCGGCTCGCCGATACCTGGGAGCAGGGCCTGCGCAAGCTGCTGGAGAACGCGGAGCCCGGCAGCGACTCCCAGCTCACGTTCGCCCGCTCGTACGCCGGCGCCGCCCACAGCGACCAGGCCGTGGCCGACCTCAAGGCCCTGCTGGACGGGTCGCTCGGCTTCGAGGGCCTCGACGTCGACACGGACCTCCGCTGGATCGTGCTGGGCGAGCTCGCCCGGCTCGGTGAGGCCGACGACGCCCGGATCGATGAGGAGCTGGCGCGCGACAACACGATCTCCGGCCAGCAGTTCGCGGCCGCGGCCCGTGCCTCGATGCCGACCCCGGAGGCGAAGGCGGCTGCCTGGGACAAGGCGATGGTCGACCCCACCGTCCCCAACGAGACCCACCGCAGCATCGTCAAGGCGTTCCCCCGGTCCGGCCAGGACGAGGTGCTGGCGCCCTACCTCGCCGCCTACCTCGATGCGGTCGAGAACACCTGGGACGTGCTCGGCCCGCACAAGGCGTCCGTCGCCCTGGAGTTCATCTTTCCGCGGGTGCTGGCGTCCCAAGAGCTGCTCGACACCGTCGACGCGTGGCTGAAGACCGCGACCGCCAACCCCGGCGCGCTCCGCTACGTCAGGGAAGGCCGGGCCGACGTGGCCCGCGCGCTGGCCGCCCAGGCCAAGGACGCACAGGGCTGAGGGTCTCCGCGACCTGGCCCGCCAACGCGCCAGATATCGACACGGCCTCGCGTCGAGACCGCGTCAGCGG
>JALZCZ010000005.1 GCA_030862825.1 Actinomycetota bacterium
GACACCGCGATGTTCCGCGACGAGCTCCGGGCGCACGCCGCTGCCGACAACATCCGGCTCGTGGAGCGCTACGACGAGCGCCACGGTCGGCTCGACGTCGCCGACCTGGCGACGCTCGTGCCCGACTTCGCCGAGCGGCTCACCTACGCCTGCGGGCCCGCCGGGCTCCTCGACGCCCTCGAGAAGCACCACGCCGAGCACGGCCTCGAGCTCACCACCGAGCGCTTCCGGCCCACTGTCTTCGCCGAGCCGGGTGAGGGCGGCAGCGTCGCCTTCGCCAGCGGCGTGACGGTCGAGGCCGACGGCGGCACCCCGATCCTCGACGCCGCCGAGGGCGCCGGCGTCCTGATGCCCAGCGGCTGCCGGATGGGCATCTGCATGGGCTGCGTCCTCCCGCTCAAGGAAGGCGCCGTCCGCGACCTGCGCAACGGCGCGCTCACCGTGGCCGTGCCCGGTGAGACCGGCCCGGCCGGCGTACCGATCCAGACCTGCATCAACGCCGCGGCCGGCGCCTGCACCATCGACCACTGACTTTTCGGAGGTTCCCATGACTGTCATCACCAAGCAGCCCGTCAACCCGATCGCCCACCTCACTCCCGAGGACATCGAGCAGATCGGCATCGAGCTCGACACCATCCGCCAGGACGTCCTCGACGCCCGCGGCGAGGTCGACGCGGCGTACATCCGCACGGTCGTCGACGTGCAGCGCAAGCTCGAGCTCGGCAGCCGCGCGGTCCTGCTCGGCTCGGTCTTCCCGCCGGCGTGGATCGTCGGCACGGTCGGCCTCAGCGTCGCCAAGATCCTCGAGAACATGGAGATCGGGCACAACGTCATGCACGGCCAGTGGGACTGGATGCGCGACCCGAAGATCCACTCGACCACCTGGGAGTGGGACAACGCGTCGACCTCCGAGGGCTGGAAGCACTCGCACAACGAGGTCCACCACACCTACACCAACATCGTCGGCAAGGACAACGACCTCGGCTACGGCATCATGCGCGTCGACGAGGACCAGCGCTGGCACCCCATGCACCTCGCGCAGCCGCTGTGGAACTTCCTCAACGCCTGCTTCTTCGAGTACGGCATCGCCGCCTACGACCTCGAGCTCGGCCGCAACCTGCGGATCCCCAAGGAGAAGCGCAGCCCGGAGTTCAAGAAGAACCTCAAGAACACGCTCACCAAGATCCGCCGCCAGGCGACCAAGGACTACGTGGTCCACCCGGCGCTGTCGCTGCCGACCGGCTCGTTCCTGCCGACCTTGGCCGCCAACCTGACAGCCAACCTGGTCCGCAACCTGTGGACCCACTCGGTGATCATGTGCGGCCACTTCCCCGAGGGAGTCGAGACCTTCGAGCGGAAGTCGATCGACCCCGACGAGACGCGGGGCGACTGGTACGTGCGGCAGATGCTCGGCTCAGCCAACATCTCCGGCTCCACGGCCATGCACCTGATGACCGGCAACCTGTCACACCAGATCGAACACCACCTCTTCCCCGACCTGCCGTCGCGGCGCTACGCCGAGATCGCCCCCCGGGTGAAGGCGCTGTTCGAGAAGTACGACCTCAACTACCACACCGACCCGTTGCCCAAGCAGGTGTACTCCGCCTGGCACAAGGTGGTCCGGTTGTCGCTGCCCAACGGCTGGCTGGCGACCACCAATGTCAAGAACGCCCCGCAGCAGGTCGCCCTCCTCTACAAGATGGCCACCGGTGGGCCGAAGCTTCGCCGCGCCGCCCAGGCCCGCCTCCAGCAGCAGGCCCGCAAGCTCGCTGCCTGACCAGTCCGCCCCGTTGACCGCCTCAGCTGCTCTCTGACGGTTCAACGTGACGTCGCCCGACGGTCCAGAACGGCTGCGGGCGGGACCGGCCCGCGACCGCCGATAGGGTTCGAGCGCATCGTCCGCTGAACCCCGGAGGCCCCCATGCCCGCTTCGGCCCGCACCACGATCCTGGCCATGACGGTGCTCCTGGCAGCGAGCGTGCTGGCCCTGCCGGGCTCGGCGTCCGCGAGCGACGCCGACGCGCCGGCGCTCCCCCCGCCGTCGTACGCCGCGCAGCAGATGCGCGCGGGGGAGGGCGACCGCGGCAACCCGGGCTATCACTACGCCGCCGCCCACACCCAGGACCTGCGGACGCAGGCGGACGGTCTGCGGGTCACCCTCAGCGTGCATCGTCCGCGGCAGGTGCGAGGCGGGTTGGGCCAGCACTCCGTCGCCCAGCTCGCGGTCGGGCAACAGGCCGACGGCTCCTACATCGAAGCCGGCTGGCGTCAGTACGTCGGCGAGCCCCGACTGTTCGTCTACTGGCGGCCGGCCGACGGCGGCCAGACCTGCTACAACTTCGGCTGCGGCTTCCGCCCGAAGGGAGCGGGGCTCCGGCCTGGGTCCGCGCTGCAGCCGGGTTCGGAGATCACCATCGCCTTCCAGCACATCGGTCACAAGTGGTGGCTCAAGGTCAACGGCACGAGGTCCGGGTTCTACCCCGACCGCCTCTGGCGGGGGCAGTTCACCGGCACCGACTTCGCCCAGCTCTACGGGGAGGTCTACACCGCGCCGAGGCACCGGGTCTGCGCCGACATGGGCAATGGCAAGCGGGCCCGCAATGCGCGTGCGGCGTACATGAAGGACGCCCGCTGGCTCGGCGGTCCCGCGCTGCGGCTGCACCGGGCCGGCAGCGTGATCGAGGTGCACGGCTACACCTACCTGCAGACCAGTCGCGACTCCTTCCGCTACGGCGGGCCCGGTGAGTGCTGATCAGGGGTAGTTCAAGCCCGTGGTCTTCTGGGTGATCTCCCACAGCCGCCGCTGCGACTCCTCGTTGTGGGAGCGCCGGTTGCTGGTCACCACCTGCGGCGCGCCGGACAGCTCCTTCAGGCCGCTCGGTCCGCAGTAGGTTCCTCCGGGAAGGTCGGCGGTGGCGGCCATCAGCGTCGGCCAGGCGCCGGCGGCGGCGGACTGCGAGACCGCCTTGATGGCGGCATCCAGGATCGAGGCGGCGCCGCCTGACGACCGCCCGTACCGCCCGTTGGCCGCCAGGTGGGTGCCGGTGAAGCCGGGATGGGCCGCCAGCGCCTTGACCGGTAGCCCGACCTCACGGCAGCGGCGGTCGAGCTCGTAGGTGAAGAGCAGGTTGGCGAGCTTGGTCTGCGCGTACGCCGGCCAGCGGGAGTAGTGGCCCGGGTGGCGGCGCGGGTCGCCGAGCGGCGCGGACCTCGCGTAGCGGTGGAACTGTGACGACACGGTCACCACCCGGGCGCCCTGGCTCGCGACGAGCTGAGGGAGCAGCAGGCCGGTCAGCAGGAACGGGCCGAAGTGGTTGGTCGCCATCTGCAGCTCCAGGCCGTCCTCGGTGCGTTGGTGCGGCGTACCCATGACCCCGGCGTTGTTGACCAGGACGTGGATCGGCCCGAACCGTCCCGACCAGGCCGCGGCCGACCGAACCGAGCCCAGCCGCGACAGGTCGACGAGCAGCCGCTCCAGCCGGGCGTCGGGGACCTCGGCCCGGATGGACTGCTCCGTCTCGGTCAGCCTGGCGTCGGTGCGGCCGGCCAGGACGACCCGCGCCCCGCGTCGCGCCAGCTCGAGGGCGGTGTGATGACCCAGACCGCCGAGCGTCGTGCCGGTCACCAGGATCGTACGCCCGGCCTGGTCGGGGATGTCGGCGAGCGTCCAGGTGTCGGTGGTGGCCCGGGTCACGGGGTGGTGGCCAGCGCGTCGAGGATCTGCTCGGCCAGGGCGGCATCGCCCTCGACGGTCACGGCGCCGGGCGCGGCAGGACGCCGGCCTCCGGCCTGGACGATGAACGACTCGCGGTCCATGCGGAGGGTCACCTTCGGGGTGGCGGGCGTCTCCGGCAGCCGTTCGCCGCGGCCCGCGTCGTTGACGGTGAACGCGATCGGCGCGTGACCGGACACCTCCAACACGACGGTGGTGCCGGCCGGCGCGCCGACCCGCTTGGCCAGCACGTAGCCGAGGCTCTCGCTGAGGTAGTCCGCGGTGTGCCTGGCCGCGGGGCTGTCCATGCCTCCCGGCCGGCCGACCGCGCGGCGTACGTCCTGCTCGTGCATCCACACGTCGAGCGGCCGGTTGCGCAGCAGCGTCTCCCAGTTCCACGGGACGCCGCCGAAGATCGTCTTGGGCCTGGCCTGGCCGTCGGTCGGCGGGTCGGCGAGGAGGGCGGTGTGCCGCGACGTCGCCGCCTCGCGCAGCTCCTTGATGATCGCGTCGGGCGTGTAGTCGCGGCGGTTGACCACGCCGATCTCGGTGTAGAGACCCATCAGGCCGGTCACGTGCGGCGGCTCGCCGACCTCGGCGTTCTCCTCCGGCGCCCCGGCAAGGATGCCCTCGAGATGGGCGGTGTGCGAGGCGCAGGCCTTGACGTCCCAGCCCGGAAGGTCGGTCGGCGTCGACCACTCGTCGTCCGGCACCTGCTCCAGCAGCTCGCTGAAGTCGTTGATGGCCTGCCACCAGATGTCGATGTAGCCCGCAAGGCGTTCCCGGTCGGTCATGAGCGACACCTTAGGGAATAGCCAACATCACTGCGATCCCCAGCATGGTCAGGCCGATCATCACGTCGAGCACCTGCCAGGCACGGGCGCTGCTGAGCAGGCTGTGCGCCAGCCGCGCGCCGAAGCCGAGGCCGCCGAACCACAGGATGCTTCCCAGGCACGCACCGCCGGCGAACCACCACCTGCTGTCGTGCGTGTTCGCGATCGAGCCCAGCAGCAGCACCGTGTCGAGGTAGACGTGGGGGTTGAGCCAGGTCAGTGCCATCGCGGTCGCGGCGGCCCGGTTCCGGGTGGCCGGACCCTGGCGCGCCGCCTCGAGCGTGTCCGCCCTCCGTGCCTTGAGAAGCGAGAGGACGCCGTACGCCGTGAGGAAGGCGACGCCGAGCCAGCGGACGACGTCGATCGCCCAAGGGGCCTCCTCGACGACCACGCCGATACCGGTCACCCCGGCCAGGATGAGCACCAGGTCGGAGACCGCGCAGATCACCACCACCACCGCCACGTGCTGGCGGGCCAGACCCTGGCGCAGCACGAACGCGTTCTGCGCGCCGATGGCGATGATGAGCGAGAGCCCGGTGAGCAGGCCGGCTCCGGCGGAGGTGAGCACGCACCGACGCTAGGCCCTGGCGACTATGAAGGCCAACGAATGAATCTGTAGGACCATTAGCATTGCTTCATGTCGATCCAGCCTGCCCAACTGGATGCACTGGTCGCCGTGGTCGAGCAGGGCACCTTCGATGCGGCGGCGCGGCGACTGCACGTCACGCCGAGCGCGGTCAGCCAGCGGATCCGGGCGCTGGAGTCGACGGCCGGCCAGGTCCTCGTGCAGCGCTCGACACCCTGCCGCGCCACGCCGGCCGGAGAGGCCCTGCTCCGGCTGGCCCGGCAGATCCGGCTGCTGCACGACGAGGCCGACCGCGCCCTCGGCGGCGATCGCCAGGTGGTCGACCTTCCGGTCGCCGTCAACGCGGACTCCCTGGCCACGTGGATGCGGCCGATCCTGCACGAGGTCGGCGCGTGGGAGGGCGCGGTGCTCCGCCTCCACGTCGAGGACCAGGCGTTCTCGGCCGACCTGCTGCGCCGGGGCGAGGTGCTGGCTGCGGTCACCTCCGACCCGAGCCCGGTGCAGGGCTGCCTGGTCGAGCGACTCGGCGCCCTGCGCTACACGCCCGCCGCGGCGCCCTGGTTCGCGGACCGGTGGCGGCGCGGACGCAGCTACGACTGGGCCAGGATGCCGGTCGTGGTCTTCAACGAGAAGGATGCCCTCCAGCACGGGGTACTCGCCGCGCGAGGCGTGACCGCGCCCCCGGTGGCGCATCGGGTGCCGACGTCGCACGACTTCCACGAGGCCGTACGCGCGGGCCTGGGCTGGGCCTCGATCCCGGACCCGCAGCTGCTGCCGGACGTCGAGGCCGGGCGGCTCGTCGTACTCGCCCCTCGTGCGTACGTCGACGTGGAGCTGCACTGGCAGCGATGGCGCCTCGACTCACCGTCGCTGGACCGGCTGAGCGCGCTGGTCCTCCGCGCGGCCCGCGTGGGACTGCGCGGCGGCTAGGCCAGCCGCTCAGGGCTCGTAGCGCCGCTCGGTGACTTCGGTCGCGCCGGGGCGCGTGGTACGCGGCCGGAAGATGGCCAGTGCCAGCACGATGGCCAGCACGCCGACCAGCAGGAAGATCCAGCCGAGGGTCTCACTTGCGATCGCCTCGTCGATCTCCGCGGGGAGGTCGACGGCCCCGGTGACCAGGATCAGCCCGAGCACGAGCAGAACGATTCCGATTCCGATACCCATGGCCACCAGTACCCGATCGGCCCGAATCCACCCGTCGAGCCGGTCCGCACCGGGCTCCTGAGGAGGCGAGGGACGACCCGTCTCGAAGGGCTGACGGATCAACGGGTGGTGCGCGTGGGTGAGGCTCAGAAAGCCGCCTCGTCGAGGTCCATCAGCGAGAGGTCGGTGGCCTGGGCGATGGCGAGCTCAGCGCTGATCCTGGGCAGGTTGGTCTGCGCGAAGAACTGGGCCGCGGCGACCTTGCCCTCGTAGAAGGTTTGGTCCTTCCCTGCGTCACCGGCGAGCTTCTCGAGCGCGACCTCGGCCTGGCGCAACAGCAGCCAGCCGCAGACGACGTCACCGAGCGCCATCAGCAGGCGGCTGGTGTTGAGGCCCACCTTGTAGATGTTGCGCAGGTCGCCGCCCTCGGCCGAGGCGTCGGCGGACATCAGGTCGTTGATCATGTGACCGACCATCGCGTTGGCGTCCTCGAGCGCCTGGCCGAGCAGGCCGCGCTCGACCTTGAGCCGTCCGTTGCCCGCTTCGGAACCGAGGAACTTCTGGATCTCGCCCGCGAGGTGGCCCAGGGCCCTGCCCTGGTCCTTGACGATCTTGCGGAAGAAGAAGTCCT
>JALZCZ010000049.1 GCA_030862825.1 Actinomycetota bacterium
GTCGACGCCAGGACGACGCGCAGCGGGCGGAGCTGACGCCGCCCATCATCGCCGGCCGGGCGGTCGGGATCGTGCTGCTCCTGCTGGCCGTCGCTGCCGGACGCGTCGGCGTCAACGACGAGCTGGAGAACCTCGCGCCCGCGCTCGTGGTCGGCGCTGCCTGGCCGCTCCTGTTCCTGGCCGCGGCCCTGGTCGGCCCGGTGTGGCGATGGGTCGACCCGTGGGACTCGCTGGCCCGCATGCTGGGACCGGGTCGGTCGCCGTCGCTTGACGGCGCCACACCGCCATCGGTGTGGCCGGCCGTCGTGGTCGTGCTGCCCTGGCTGTGGTATCTCGCCGTGTACCGCGACACGCTCGAGCCGCGCTCGGTCGGTCTCGCCCTCGCCCTCTACACGGTCCTGACCCTGGCCGGCTGCCTGGCCCTGGGTCGGACCCGATGGCTCCGGAGTGCGGAGCCGCTCGGCATCCTCCTCGGCTGGGTGGGCCTCCTTCCCCGCCGACGGTTGCGGCAATGGCAGCCGCCCCGCGGCGCGGAGGTGCTCCTCGGCGTGGTCGCCGGCGGACTGCTGTTCGGTGCCTACCGGCGCACCGAGCTGTGGGGACCGTGGAACACGGTGCCGCACGCCGAGCTCGCCGCCCTCGCCGGCCTGGCGGGCTCGTGTGCCTTGGGCGCCGGACTCCTCCTCGCGATGCGTGGCGCCACCCTGCGAGGCGGCGACCCGGCCGCCGTGGCGCGCGCCGCCGTCCCGACCGTGGCCGCGATCGTGGTCGCCGTGGCGATGGAGCGCAACCGGCTGACCACAAGCGTGCAACTGCTGCCCGGACTTCTCGGTGACCCGCTGGGATACGGCTGGGACCCGTTCGGCCTCGCCACTGCCGGCCTGGATCCGGCACCGTTCGGCACCGCCGGGTTGATCGTCCTCCAGCTCGCCGTCCTCCTCGCCGGGGTACTGGCCGGGGTGGTTGCCGCAGCCGGCACGACGCCGCGGGTCGCCCACCTCCCGGTCGCGCTCTCGTCCGCCTTCCTCGCCGACGCCGCGGCGCTCGCAATCGCCGCGCACTGAACCCGTGCTTCTCGCATCCCGATCGATGCCATGCGGCCTCAGCCGATCTGGGTGCCGACCCGGACCAGGCTGCCGCTGGGAACGACCAGCGATGGCTCGCGCCTGCCGTTACGCCGTCGGCGGCTCCAGCCGGCTTCCCGTGGCCGGGTCCGGGGACGACACCTTGTCGGCGTTCCTCGGTCGCGGGGGCTCGCTCGACCTCGTCTCGCCCCCGCCACGCGCTCGTCCTCCGCGCGCGGCCGCTCGCTCGATCACTCCAGCAGGTGGTCGAGCGCCCGACCCATCATGTCGTTGCGCTCCGCCGCGGTCGAGACCCCTTCCAGTCCGAAGCCGAGCAGCAGCGAGCGCGGGGTCGCGATCGCGTTGCCGACCGGGAAGCCGGAGGCGTCGGTGCGGACGAAGTTGTTGGCGTTGGGCGCGCTGCCGGGCGGTGGGCCGGTGATCTGCCAGCCGTCCAGACCGGCCTCGAACGAGGTCGACGTGCCGTCGGGGAGCGCGATGTCGTCGAGGAAGACACCCAGGTTCTGGGTACCCCAGTCGCTCACGTAGGCGATCGAGATCTCGACCGTCCCGCCCGCCCACCGCGACAGGTCGACGCTCCACTGCTGCCAGCCGCTCGAGTTGCCGCTCGCCGCGTGCCAGGCCCCGGTGGTACCGGTCGGCGTGCAGTTCCCGGCCCCGTCGGACGTCTGGTAGTGCGCCAGGTGCGGGTGCAGCTCCTCGACCCAGCCCGAGGCGCAGCTCTCGCCGGTGGACGTCGACGTGTGGCCGTTGGCGTCGGGCAGGGTCGTCCAGTCGTCGGCGCCCGGGGTGCGGGCCTCGACGGTCAGGTAGTCCCAGTCCGGCTCGGTGTCGTACGACGTCCAGAAGCTCATCGAGCCCCCGCCGGCGGGCACGGCCACCTCACGGGTCAGCCGCTTGTAGGAGACGTCGGCGATCTGTGAGTAGACGTACTGCGAACCGGTGTGCGGGTCGAACGGCCCGCCTGGCTTGTCCCAGCGCGCCGCCGGCCAGCTCTCGAACTGCTTGAACTCGTCGGGCGGCAGGATGCCGCTCGTCGAGACGAACGAGCCTGTGTGGTCCTGGTTGTCCGCGCTGTCGGGACCGTTGAGCGAAGCCATCAGCCCTTCGAACGGGTCGTCGGTGCCAAGGATGTCGAAGGCCGTGCCGTCCTCGGCGATGCCGTCACCCCCGACGGCGAGGTAGCCGCCGAAGTAGTACTGCAGCACGTCGTTCGTCCCGTCGCCGGAGCCACGCAGGAGCAGGCATTGACGCGGGTCGGTGCCGGGCGGCAGGGGTCGGCAGTTGATCTCGCCCTTGGGGTCGTAGAACTGGTTGCCGACGGCGGCGGTGTACTGCTGCCCCGCCCAGTTGCCGGTGTAGACGACGTTGCCGCCCTCGTTCATGTAGGCGCGCATCTCGAGCATCTCGTCGAGGGCCAGCCGGTCGGCGTTGCCGGCGCCGGTCCCTGTCTTGCGGGTCACGATGTCGTCGCCGGTGTACCAGACCACCCCCTCGTAGTGGCTGAGCACGCCGAGCACGTCCGGAGCGACCCGGCCGCTGGCGTCGACGTCGTAGACGTCGGCGGTCTCGCCGTTGGCCGCGAGCGCGTCCAGATAGTAGTCGGCGTAGTGCGGGCCGGGCGTCTGCACCGGTGAAGCACCCGTGTAGTCCTCGGCCGCCACGACGAGCACCCGGTTGCCGGTCTCCGAGACGGCCTCGTAGGTGAACGACTCGCTCGTCTCGCCGCCGGCCTCGAACCAGACCTCGACCGAGTCGCCGGGGTCGGTGCCGGTCACGACGCCGCGCATCTGGTGGTAGTGGACGGAGGCGGGGGTGTATGTCGACCCGCCGTCCCACTCCGACGTCGGAGCCGACTGCACGGCCCCGCTGTTGATGCGGTACTTCAGGGTCACCGCTCCCAGGCTGCGCTTGGCGAGCACGGCCACCGGCTGTGGGTCGCCGTACGACGTGGAGAAGCTGAGCTGCGCCTCCGGGATGCCCCGCTTGTAGGGGTCGGCGCTGTCGATGTAGAACGGCTCGGTCTCGATGCCGGTCACCGTCTTCGGGTCGTCGGGGTCGATGGCGGACCGGGCCACTGAGTGCGCGAACGGCAGGTTGCGCTGGAACTCCTCCTCCACCAGTGCCTCGTCATCGGGGAAGACGAAGCCGCACCCGTCGCAGCCCGCGGACAGCTCGGGCGTCCAGGCCAGCGCGCCGGTCTGCGCGTGGGCGTAGTCGGTGGTCTCGCCGTTGGTGACGTAGAGGACGTCGGACGACAGCCCCGGGTGGAAGTCCTCGATCGCAGGCTCGTCGAGGTTGCCTGACAGCGCGTAGTAGATCGGATCGTCGGCCGTCGGGGTCCCGATCTGCCAGCCCTCGGCGTAGAGGATCCACCGGCCGTTGGAGTGGTAGTTGACCTGGAAGGCGAAGCCGATCCGGTCGAGTAGCCCGACCATCGCCTGGGTCTCAGGCTCCGACAGGGGAGCCGGGCCGCGGTAGGTCTGGCTGGACGGGATCGAGGACGAGCCCTCGTCGTCGTAGCCCCAGTGGTTGGGGAAGTTGCGGTTGGGGTCGACGCCGTCAGCGGTGGTGATCTGGCCGTCGCTGTTGTTGTCGCGCAGGTTCTTCCGCCACAGGCGCTCGACGTCGAACGAGTACTGGTAGCCGTCGGGGTTGGCGACCACGACGAACCACAGCTCCGTCGTCTTCAGGAGGTCGCGGACCTCCTTGTCGTTGGCCCTCCACCGGTCGATGTAGTGGTTCATCAGCCGCCGGGTCACCTCGGTGGCGATCCACTCTCGGGCGTGCTGGGTGGCGCTGTAGAGGACCGCCGGCCGGCTGCCGTCGACCTTGTCGCGGGCGCCCTGGGTGAGCTTGAGCGCCAGGATCTCGCGGCCCTGGTAGGTCGTCCCGAGCTTCACCAGCTTCGCGATCTGCGGGTTGTTCCTGGCGGCCGCGTAGAGCTGGTCGCGGATGCCACCCTGCTCGTCGTAGGACCTCCAGACTTGGAAGCCACCCGCAGCCTGTGCGGCCGCGAACTGGCGGACGGTCTGCCCGCCCTTGACCCGCGTCAGCTCGAGGTCGAAGCCCCGGGCGCGCAGCCGGGCGGCCTCCGACTTGTCGGCCACCAGCTGGACCTCGACCTTGTCGCCGACCGGTCGCGCATCCTCGGCGAGGTCGTAGCCCTGCGCGGCGAGGTCTGCCAGCTCGTCCGGCGAGACCACCGCAGTGTAGGCGTCGAACGGATCACCCGCCCGGGCCGGAGGGCTGGTGGCAGCCCCCCCGACGGGGACCGCGGTGAGCGCGGCGGTGACGATAGCAGCAGCGAAGAACGTTCCGAGTAGACGACGCATGGCGCACCTCCACAGGCAGGCTTACACCCGCGTCGGACCGGGGCGCAATAGGTCCGTGAGCCGGCCTTCCTTCCGTGACGCGGCAGGAGCATGCTGGACGAGGAGGTGAGTCCCATGCCGACAACCAGCTGGCACATCGACGTCGAGATCGACGAGGACGACACGGAGACCCGGGCGGAGCTGACGCTCCGGCTGGCGGACGGTGGCGAGATGCGGGCCCGCGGGATGGCCCAACGCAACCCCTCGGACCAGCCCCAGCCCCGCATCGGTGAGGAGATCGCGACGGCGCGCGCCCTGTCCGATCTGACGCATCAACTGATCAACAAGGCCGCTTCGGAGATCTCCGCGGTTACCCACGCACCCGCGACCATCTCGGTCTGAGCCGGGGCTCGGCGCGGTAGCACGTCGCCTGGTCGTCCCAGGGGGGCGGAACCCACAGCCGTCGGTGTCGTTAGTCCGTCGACAGTCGTTCCGACCCCTTGGAGAACCATGCGTACCCGGACCGCCCTGGCCGCCGCCCTGGCCACCATCCTGGCCGCCGTCCTGGCCGCCTCGCCGCTGCTCGTCGCCCTGCCTGCCGAGGCGTTCGTGAGCTCCTGTGCCGGGCTGCCCGCCACGATCGTCGGAAGCAACGACAAGGACACGATGGTGGGGACGGCGCTGCGCGACGTGGTGCAGCTCGGCGGCGGCAACGACACGTTCGACGGCCTGGCGGGCGACGACGTCATCTGCGGCGGCAGCGGCAAGGACCGGCTGGCGGGTGGCGCCGGCAACGACCGTGTCTACGGTGACGGCGGCAAGGACTACTTCGTCGAGGGGTCCGGCAACGACCGCATCATCGGCGGCGGCGGACGCGACTACCTGACCTACTTCATGCTGCCGTCGGGGATCCGGGTCAGCAACGGCACCACGATCGACGGCGCCGGGCGTGACGTGACCGACACCGAGGCCATCGAGGGCACCGCGTACGCCGACCGGATGCGTGGCGGCGCCGGGGACGACGACCTGCGCGGCCTGACCGGCAACGACGCGATCGACGGGGGCGCCGGCAACGACTTCCTGACCGCGACCGCGGGGGTCATCCACGGCGGCGCCGGCAGTGACTTCGTCGATGCCTCCGGCACCGTGACCGCCTACCTCGGCGCCGGCATCAACGGCGCCACCATGGGTCCCGGTCGCCCCACCGTGGTGGGCGGCCCCGAGCAGGACGAGTTCAGCTTCCGCGCCAGGGGCACGCGGGCGACGGTCCGCGGCGGCGGCAGCGACAACCAGATCGTCTTTCTCGGCGTACGCCGCCCGGTCAGGGCCGACATCGGCAAGGGCACGGCGACCTGGAAGGGCGGCAGCCTCGGGTTCGCCGGCGTTCACTCACTGATCGGGACCTTGCGCAAGGACGTCTTGATCGGGTCGGCGAGCAGCGACATCCTCTACGGCCGCGCAGGCGCCGACGTGCTGCGCTCCGCCGGTGGCAACGACATCATCACCGGGCAGGCCGGTCGCGACTCGGGTGACGGCGGGAGCGGCATCGACTACTGCTTCTTCGTCGAGGTCCGCCGCAACTGCGAGGGCTGACCA
>JALZCZ010000057.1 GCA_030862825.1 Actinomycetota bacterium
GTGCCGGCCGGGTCGACCCGGCGCTTCACCTCACCGAGGCGGGCCAGCGCCGTGGCCGAGAAGGCCCGGCCCGGGTCGTCGGAGGCGCCGAGGAAGTTGAAGAACGTCCGTCCGGTGAGGTGCCGGACCAGTGCCTCCTCG
Source organism: Actinomycetota bacterium (assembly GCA_030862825.1). Lineage (GTDB taxonomy): Bacteria > Actinomycetota > Actinomycetes > Propionibacteriales > Nocardioidaceae > Nocardioides. The sequence goes on from JALZCZ010000057.1 coordinate 142, forward strand.
ACCGAGGCGAACGCACCGGCGATGGCGCCCGCCAGCTCGGGCGACATCGGCACCCCCAGGCAGAACAGCTGGTAGGGCTCCGCGATCGCCCCGGCCGGCCCGTCCTGCTCGGTCGCCCGCGACAGGGCGCCACCGAGATGGCGGATCTGGACGACGGCGAGGGGTGAGTCGACCGCGGCCCCCGCGACCGAGAGCAGCCGCTCGATGGCCTTCAGGTCGAAGTCGCGCAGCAGCCCGGACAGCTCCGCTATCGGCATCGGGTCGACCGGCTCCGCGGCGATTCCGCCGAGCTCGGACAGCGGCACCGTGGCCAGGGAGTCGGAGAACTGCGCGGGGATGGTCCGCAACGGCGCCAGGAGTGCCTCGGCGTCGGCGGCGGAGCCGAGGAACGCCACGTCCACGCTGACGAAAGCCCGCCCGCGCAGGGGCTCCGGCACGTCCGGCATCGGCGGGAACCGGAACAGGTGGGCCCACAGGCTCAGCTCGTCCGGTGCCGACCTCGTGATCGCGGAGAACGCACTCAGCACCGGGAACGCCATCTCGATCGGCCACAGCAGCCGACCGCCGTACAGATGAGCGACGGGGTGCAGCTCGACGTCCATCGCGGTCACGATGCCGAAGTCACCGCCGCCGCCGCGCAGCGCCCAGAACAGGTCGGGGTCGCTGGTCGCCGTCACCCGTCGTACGTCGCCGCGCGGGTCGACCAGCTCGACCGCGACCACGCCGTGCGAGGCGAGGCCGTGGGCCCGGCCGAACCAGCTGAGGCCACCGCCGAGCGTGAAGCCGACGACCGAGGGGTCGGGGCTGCTGCCGGCCAGCGCGGTGAGCCCGAACGGCTCGGTGGCGGCGAGCAGCTCGCCCCACTTCACGCCCGCGCCGACCCGGGCCACTCGGCGTTCGGCGTCGATGGTGATCTCGGCCAGGGCTCGGGTCCGGATCAGGACGGTGCGGTCCAGGGCGGTGGTCGCCCCGTGGCCGACCGGCTGTGCCGATACGGCGAACCCGTGCCGGGCGGCCCAGCGGACCGTCGCGACGACGTCCTCCTCCTCGGCCACGGTGACCACGGCGTGCGGTTGCTGGTCGATGGAGAGGACCCACGGCGCGGCGGCCTGGGTCCAGCCGGGGTCGCCGGGGGTGACCACCTCGCCCGGGAGGGTCGCGGCCAGCTCGATGAGCGCTTCGGTCACGTCGCCCTGCGCGGTGGTGGTGTCGTACACCATGGTGTTTCTCCTGTCTCGGGGATGGGCGGTCAGCAGCTGACCGAGGTGTTCCACGGCGCGAAGACGCCAGCGGGGTTGGAGTCGTAGAGCCAGACGTGGAGGTCGTAGTGGACGGGCATACCCGGGTCGTGTCCGGTCATCGGGCCGTCGAACGGCCGCCCCCAGAGGCTGGGCCGGTCGTCGTGCGTGGAGAGGTCCTGGTCGGCATCGGCGGCGAACCACTCGGCGCCGAGCAGTCGGTAGCCGCCGTCATCGGTCGGCGCGTAGAGCAGGATCGCCGGCTTCTCCGCGTCGACGGGCGCCATCGCCCGGTCGGGGTTGAGGAAGTGCACGCCCATGCCCCCGAGCGGCGACTCGGTGCACTCCGAGACGGGCACGAAGCCGTCGGCGAGGGCGACGTCGACGTCCTTGTAGGGCGACAGGTCGCGCCGCAGCTCGGCCAGCGCCCGGCCGGCCCCGTCGCGCGAGTGGAGATCGGAGGTGGAGGGCACGTGGGAGCCGTCATGGGCGACGGCGGAGGTCTGGACGGCGGCGATCGTCGCGAAGGCGGCGGTGAGTGCCGCGATCGCAAGGCGAGTACGAGTGGGTGACATGGATGCTCCTTGGGTCGGTGCTTCGGTGATGACCGGACGGTGTCGCAGCCCGCTGTCCATCCGCTTATGGGCGCTGGGCCGGCGCTTACGGACGACTTACCGATTCGGCCGCGGGCGTCCCCTGCGGCGGGTTAGCCTCCGTCGGTGACGGACGTGCGCTTCACGGTGCTCGGACGCGTGGGCATCGAGGCGGACGGCGTCGACGTGCGGATCCCTGGCCGCCGGGAGCGTGCCGTGCTGGCCCTGCTGCTGGCCGCGCGGGGCAGCGTGGTGCCGGTCGGCCGGTTGATCGACGACATCTGGGGCGCCTCGCCCGCTGACAGCGCGCCGGCCTCCCTGCAGGTGGCGATCTCCCGGCTGCGCGGGCTGGTCGAGCCGGACCGGGCGCCGCGGACCGCGCCGCAGCTGCTGGTCAGCTCGGGCGCCGGCTATGCCCTGCTCGCTGGGGCCGGGCAGGTGGATGCCGAGACCTTCGCCGACCTGGTCGACGCCGCGCACCACGCGGTCGACTCCGGACGCGCCGCCGAGGCCCTCGATCTCTGCCAGCAGGCGGACCGGATGTGGTCGGGCACCCCGTTCGCCGACCTGGTCGAGGGCGACCTGGTGCACGGTGAGAGGCGGCGCCTCGAGGACCTGCGCGTCTCCTGCCTGGAGCTGCGGGCGGAGGCACAGCTCGCCCTGGGCCGCCACGCCCTGGTCACCGGCGAGCTGGAGGCGCTCGTCGCCACCCATCCCTTCCGGGAGCGGCTCTGGCACCACTACGCCGTCGCGCTGTACCGCTCGCAGCGTCAGGCCGACGCGCTCGACGCCCTCCGCCGCGCCCGCACCCTCCTGCGCGACGAGCTGGGTGTGGACCCGTCGCCCGAGCTGCAGCAGCTGGAGGCCGACCTGCTCGCCCAGGCTCCCGGGCTCGCCGGGCTGCCAGCTGCGGCCCGGGTCGCGCCGCCGGCGTCCGAGCCGTCCGGGCTGATCGGCCGCGACAACGCGCTCGACCAGCTGTGCCGGTCGCTCTCGAGGACCGTCGACGACGTGCAGGGCCACACCGTGGTGGTCGGCGGCGAGGCGGGTATCGGCAAGTCGCGGCTGGTCACCGAGCTCGCCGGGCACGCGGAGCAGCACGGCGCGAGGGTGCTGTGGGGTCGGTGTCACGAGGCCGACGTCTCGCCGGCGTACTGGCCCTGGGTGCCGATCGTGCAGGCGCTGGCCGGTCCTCATCCGGCCCGCGAGATCGCCGAGCTCCTCGACGCCAGCGCGGGCACGGCCGGGACCGACGCCGGCGCGGCCGCGCTCCGGACGTACGACGCCGTGTCCCGACTGGTCGCCTCGGCCGCCGCGGAGCAGCCGATCGTGCTGCTGCTCGAGGACGTGCACTGGGCCGACACCTCGTCGCTGCAGCTGCTGGCCTACGCCGCGGAGACCCTGCGGGGGCTCCCGGTGCTGGTCGTCGCCACCTCACGCACGGTCGACGCGCCCAGCGACGCGTTGCAGGCCTGCCTGGCGTCGCTCGGCCGGGCGAGTGCCGAGCGGATCCAGCTGCACGGCCTCCCCTCCGACGAGGTACGCCGCCTGGTCGGCCACCTGATCGGGTCCGAGGCCGACGACGAGCTGGCCGAGGTGGTGGCGGAGCGCACCGACGGCAACCCGTTCTTCGTGATCGAGCTGGTCCGGCTGCTCGAGGCGGGCCAACGGCTCGACGCCGCGGGCGCCCGCGAGGTCGACGTACCGCATGGGGTGCAGGACGTGCTCCGGCTCCGCTTGGCGCGGCTGCCCGAGCCGGTGCGCACCCTGCTCGGCGTCGCCGCGGTCGTCGGACGCGGCTTCCAGCTCGACCTGCTCGCGGAGGTGGCGAGCCGCAGCCTCGACCAGGCACTCGACCTGCTCGACGTCGCCGTGGCCTCGCACGCGGTCGAGGAGGGCGACGTGCCGGGCCGCTACCGCTTCACCCACGCCTTGGTGCGGGAGACGCTCTACGCCTCGCTGTCGCTGGCCCGGCGCGGGCTGCTGCACGCCGCCGTCGCGCAGGGCCTCGAGCACCATCTCGACGACGATCCCGACCTGGTGGCCGAGCTCGCCCACCACTTCGTGCTGGGAGCGGCGATGCGTCCCGAGCTCGCGGAGGGGGCCGCCCGCCACTCCGTGACCGCGGCCAGGCACGCGGAGGGCCGCGGCGCGCTCGACCAGGCGCTGGTGCACTGGGAGCAGGCCCTCACCGCCGAGGGCGCCGTGTCGGGGCCCGACCAGCGACGGCGCTACCACGTGCTGCTGGGCCTGGGTCAGGCACGCTATCGACGGGCCGACATCGCCGGCTCCCGTGAGGCACTCGGCGCGGCGATGGACATCGCCCGGGAGCTCGCCGACCAAGAGCTGATGGCGACGGCAGCCACCAGCTTCCGGGGCGCCGGCGTGTGGCACTGGCGCGAGTTCGGCACCAGCGACCCGGCGATGGTCTCGGTGCTCGAGGACTGCGTCGGCAGCTGCTCCCCCGGTCCGCTGCGCACCAGGGTGCTGGTCAGCCTGGCGATGGAGCTGGTCTACGAGTGGCGCTCGGAGGAGGCGGAGGCGGTCGGCCGACGGGCGGTCCAGGCCGCGCGGGACCTGGGCGACGACGATCTCTTCGCCGACGTGGTGTCCCTGCACACGCTGGCGCTGTGGGGGAAGCCGGGCGCGGTCGCGCAGCGGCTCGAGCTCGCCCACGAGGCGCTGGCCCGCGCGCTGTCGCACGAGCAGGAGCTCTACCTGCGGTTCGGCGCCGCAGCGGCCCACCTGCAGGGCGGAAACCCGGCGGAGGCGGACCGGCAGATGACCCGCTGCACGGAGCTGTCCCGGCGTCTCCGCCACACCGGCGCCGACGTGCCGATCGCCTGGTGGCGGTTCTACCGGGCGGTCGACGCCGACGACCCCGTGGCCGGCGAGAGGCTGCTGGCCGAGGCGCTGGACCGCCACCGCGTCAGCTCGATCGTCGCCATCTCCGAGATGGAGCCGATGGCGCGCTTCCGGCTCCGGGGCATCGGCGTCGACGTGCCCGATGGCCACGTCGAGCTCGGACTCAGCCACGCCAACCCGGCGTTCCGGGCGATGACCGCGCACGTGCTCGCCGAGTCGGGCCGTGCCCTGGAGGGCGCCGAGGTGCTCGGCGAGCCGGTGCCCGACGGCGCGTGGGACTACGCCTCGATGTACGGCGACTGCCTGCGCGTCGACGTGCTCGCCGCCGCCGGCCACGTCGACCCGCTGCGCGCCGCCTTCTCCCGGATCGAGCCGTGGGGCCACGAGTTCGCCGTCTACGGGTCGACCGACTGCATCGGGTCGATCGACTACTTCGTCGGACGCGGGCACGAAGGACTGGGCAACGTCGACGCCGCCCGGGCGGCGTACACCCGGGCAGCGGAGACCAACCGCAGCGCCGGGATCGTGCCTTGGCAGCTGCGCGCCGAGCGGCGACTGGCCGGACTGGCCGACCTGGTGGGAGAGTCACAGCGATGAAGCGACCTGGCTACGAAGAGCGGATCGGCCGCTACAGCAGACCTCTGGCCGACGCCTTCCTCGAGGTGCTCGACCTGCCCGCGGGGGCGCGGGTGCTGGACGTGGGATGCGGCAGCGGCGCGCTGACCGTGCGGCTGGCCGAGGCGCTGGGGCCGGACAACGTGGCGGGCCTGGACCCCGACGCGGACGACCTGTCGCTCTGCGCGTCGCGGGTGCCGGGCGCCGAGCTGCGCCTCGGCACCGCCGACGACCTGCCGTGGGACGACGGTGCGATGGACGCAATCGTCTCCCAGCTCGTGGTCGGGCTGGTGCCTGACGCTCCGGCCGCGCTCGACGAGATGACGCGGGTCTGCCGCCCCGGCGGAGTGGTGGCGGGCTGCGTCTGGGACTTCGGTGCCGGCATGACCGTGCTGCGAACCTTCTGGGACGCCGCGCTGGCGATCGACCCGGGCGCGGCGGCGTACGACCAGGCGTCGGCGCAGCGTTACACGACGCGCGAGGAGATCGGCGCACTGTGGGAGGACGGCGGCCTCGAGCGCGTCACCACGGGTGCCCTCGAGGTCAGCGCCGACTACCGCGACACCGACGACCTGTGGCTCCCGCTGACCGCCCCCGACGGAGGGCCCGGCCGTTACCTGGCCACGATGGACCCCGCCCACGAGGAGCGGGTGCGCGAGCTGCTGCTGCGCAACCTGGGCGATCCTGAAGGACCGTTCCGGCTGTCAGCGCGGGCCTGGTACGCGCGCGGTCAGGTCGCACAACGCTGAACCTCCCGGGGCACTCCTTCGTGTCTAGTGTGTGAGGTCCCATGGGCGAGAGTGAGGCCGCCTTGATGCGGCAGCTGCACGACGAGCACGCAGCCGCGCTCTGGGGCTTCTGCATGCGCCTGACGGGACAGGACGGGGCCCGCGCCGAGGACGTCGTACAGGAGACCCTGCTGCGGGCCTGGCGCAACGCCGGCGCCCTCGACCAGTCCCAGGGATCGGTGCGCGCGTGGTTGTTCACGGTCGCCCGCAACATCGTGATCGACGAGTGGCGCACGAAGCGGTCGCGCAGCGAGCTGTCCGTGGCCGACGTCCCCGACGTCGCCGACGAGGTCGACCGCACCGACGGGCTGATCCTGTCGTGGATGGTCGCGGAGGCGCTCAGCACCCTGTCGGCCGAGCACCGGGCCGTGCTGCTCGAGTGCTACTACCGCGGCCTCTCGGTCGCGGAGGCCGCACGCCGGCTCGACATCCCCGAGGGCACCGTGAAGTCGCGCACCCACTACGCGCTGCGCGCCCTGCGGCTGGCGCTGGAAGAGATGGGGGTGCGGGCGTGAGCTGCCAGTTCAGCCACTACGACGGCGTCTATGTGCTGGGTGCGCTCTCCCCGTCCGAGCGGTCCGCGTTCCAGGCCCACCTGGCCGGTTGCGACGAGTGCACGCGCGCGCTCCAGGAGCTGGCCGGGCTCCCGGGCCTGCTGGGTCGGGTGCCCGCGGACGTGCTCGAGTCGCCGGCCGACGAGCCGCTGCCCACCACGCTGCTGCCCGCTCTCCTGCTGGAGACGCGACGCAGCCGGCGCCGCCGGGTACGGATGATCATCGCGGCCGCCGCCGCGGCC
>JALZCZ010000009.1 GCA_030862825.1 Actinomycetota bacterium
CCGCCACGGAACATCGCATGGTCATCGACGATCACCACGGAAATGGGCTCAGTCACGGCTCTCCTCCTTCTGTTGACGCTGTTCGCCCGGCTCGCGCCGGGGCAGGTGCAGCCGTACTTCGGTGCCCTCGCCGATGCTCGTCCGGATCTCCGCGGACCCGCCGTGCCGCTGCATCCGGTCCATGATGCTGTGCCGCACCCCGTACCGGTCCTCCGGCGTGGCCTCCGGGTCGAACCCGCGGCCGCGGTCGCGCACGAAGACGTCGACGGCCTCCGCCCCGACCTCGGCGTACACGTCCACGTGCGGGGTGCCCGCGTGCTTGGCCGCGTTGGTCAGCGCCTCGCGCGTGGCCGCCACGACCGGCCGCAGCGACTCGACCATGTCGCAGTCGCCGACGCTCACCACGTCGACCGAGATGCCATGGGCATCCTCGACCTCGGCAGCGACACCGCGCAGGGCGCTGGCGACCGTCCGCTCGTCCGTGGACTCGCCGGCGAAGAGCCAGGACCGCAGGTCGCGCTCCTGGGCCCGGGCCAGGCGAGCGACGGTCGCGGCGTCGCCGGGGTTCTTCTGGATCAGGGCGAGGGTCTGCAGCACCGAGTCGTGGAGGTGGGCGGCGACGTCGGCGCGCTCCTGGGTCCGCACCCGCTCGGCGCGCTCGGCCGTCATGTCGGCGGCCAGCCGGAAGATCCACGGCCCGACCACGATGGCGATGCCGACGATGCCGAGGCCGCCGGCGAGCAGCGCGGCCCGCGCGGTCTTCAGCGACCCGTCGTCGAAGCCGACGATGAAGATCGCGCTCAGCAGCAGCCCGACGCCCGCGGCGACCCGCGCGTACGCCGCCCACCCACCACCGCCGAAGACCACCCGCATCGGGTTGACCCGTCCGGTCGTGTCCAACCAGCGCTCGCGCTGCGCCTCGTCCGCCTGCCGCCACAGCAGCGCGATGCCGGTGACCGCGATCACGATCGGCCACAGCAGTGCGCCCTGGCCGAAGATCGCCTCCAGCAGGAACACCACGCCGAGCGCGAGCACGCCCAGCGTGATCACCGGACCCGCGTCGGTCAGCCGGCGGATCCGGCCGGGGCGCCGCCCGCCGCGGCGGGCGCTCTCCAGCCCCGGTGCCTCCCGGTCGAACTGCCCCTCGGCCGGCAGCATCATCCAGAGGGCGGCGTACATCGCGACGCCGAGGCCGCCCAGGCCGGTGGCGAGCACGAAGCCGACCCGCACCCAGAGCACGGGCACCGCCAAGTGCCGGGCCAGGCCAGAGGCCACGCCGCCGACGATCGGCTCGTGGATGTCTCGGGTGGCTCGCCGGTAGTGCGGCTCAGCGGGGACGGTGCTCATCTGGACTCAATCGTCACACAGCGCGGGCCCCCGACCCATGAGGGCCGACCCCGGCTCCACCCCGAGCCCCCGAGCGCCGGATTTCCCCAGGACCAGGGTCGTCCCCGATGGTTTCTGCCCGCGGAAGCGACCACTCTGGAGCCATGACCACGACACCTCCTGAAGCGCCGTCGGGACCTGCGGGCCCCGGCGGCTCGGGTCCGGACGAGGGCCCCCGTGTCACAGGCGAGGAGATGCGCGACCTCGGCCGTCTCCGCCGGACGACCTACGACCGCAAGGTCGCCGGTGTCGCCGGCGGCATCGCACGCCACTTCGACATCGACCCGGTGATCGTCCGAGTCGCGTTCGTGGTGCTGGCGTTCTTCGGCGGGGCGGGGCTGATCGTGTACGCCGCCTGCTGGCTGCTGCTTCCCGAGGACACCACCAACGACGCCAAGCTCCGCCTCGACGACCGCAGCCGCACCGTGGCGCTGGTCCTCGTCGGCACCCTGGCGCTCCTGGCGCTGCTGGGCGACTCGTGGGGTGGCTGGGGCTTTCCCTGGCCGCTCCTCATCATCGGGCTCATCGTCCTGGTGGTGATCAATGCCCGCGGTCCGCGGGGCGCACAGGGTCCCCGCGTCGGCCCCCCGCCGGCGTACTACCCAGCAGGACCGCCCACCGGACCGCCGACGTACGCCGCCGCGGTGCTGCGCGACCGCACCAACCCGCGCAAGCGCGGCCCGCTCCTGTTCTGGTTCACGATGGCGGTGGTCGCCCTCGGGCTCGGCGCGCTCGGGATCGCCGACGCCGCCGGCGCCGGTGTCGCCGACTCCGCCTACCCGGCGCTCGCTCTGGGTGTGATCGGCGTGATGCTGGTGGTCGGGGCGTTCTTCGGCCGGGCCGGCGGCCTGATCCTGGCCGGGTTCGTCGCCATGTTCGCTACAGCCGGTGCCCTCGCCGCCCACGAGTTCGACGCAGGGCAGATCAGGGAGACGCCGCAGACGGCGGAGATGGTCGACGCGGACTACTCGATCGGAGCCGGCGAGATCATCCTCGACCTCCGCGAAGTGGCGGACATCGCCCAGCTCGACGGCCGCACCATCCACCTCGAGGCGACCTTCGGCCACCTGGAGGTGATCCTGCCCGAGGGCCTGGACGCCGAGGTCGAGGCCACGATCGACGGCGCCGGAGCCACCGACCTGTTCGGCAGCTCCCGGGACGGCTCCAACGACGCGAGCTTCAACGGCGCGGCCGACGGCCCGACCGTGACCATCGACGCCGAGGTCGTCTTCGGCGAGATCGAGGTCGACAGCGAGGAGAGGACCGCCCGATGACCGACCACACCGCCCCGCTCCAGTCCCCGCCCGAGGAGACCGGCGCGAGCGGCCGCCACCCGGTCAACGTGGGTCACCTGGTGATGGGCGTCGCCTTCCTCGGGCTGTTCACCGCCTGGGCCCTGATCGTCACCGACGTCGTCGAGGGCGACGACGTCCGCTGGCTGCTGCCCTTCCCCTGGGTTGCCGCCGGTGTCGCCGGCGTGCTGGCCAGCGTCCTGCCGTCACGGCGCAACCGTTTCGCACGCCGCCAGACCGGCTGGGTCACCGGCCCCGAGCCGACCGTCACCACCGAGGCCACCACCGAGGCCACCACCGAGGCCACCACCGAAGAGACCCCCGAGGAGAACCGATGACCACCGAGCCCCCCACCCACAAGCGCCTGACCCGCAACACCGACGACAAGCTGCTCGGCGGAGTCTGCTCCGGGGTCGCCGACTACCTCGGCGTCGACGTCACCCTGGTCCGTCTGCTCACCGTCGTGGGTGCGGTCTTCGGGCTCGGCAGCCTCGTCATCGCCTACGTCGTCGCGTGGCTGCTGGTGCCCCAGCGCTGACGAAGGAACCCCGCACCACCACCCCCGCAGCCGGTCCGGCCACATCGACCGCGCTGCCGGGGTTTGGTGGTCGTGGCTCCCGGGCAATGTCCCCTCATCGACGCCCACGGCACCTGCCGGAGATGAGGAGGACCCACCATGGCTCTCGCGGATCCCACCGAACGCATCGCCGACGTGCGCGACGACGTCGACCGGATCGCCCAGACCTTCGAGCGGGCCCGCGATCGGCAGACCACCGTCAGCGGCGCCGACCGGACCCGCCAGGTCTCCGTGCGGGTCTCGCCCTCGGGTGAGGTCGAGGACATCCTGCTGGGCAACCGCTGGTCGCAGGAGGTCGCGCCGGAGGATCTGGGCGCGGCCCTGGTCGAGGCGTACACGCAGGCCACCACCGCCTCGATCAACCAATGGGGCGAGGCGGTCGCGGACGAGGCCGAAGCCCCCGCACCGCAAGCACGGCCGATGACCACGAGGCCGACGAGCATGCAGCTGCGTGACCTGGTCACACCGGAGCGTCTCGCCGACCAGAGCGAGAATGCCCTGGCCGCCATGGCCTTCCTGCTCGAGGGCGTGCTGCACGACTACGAGCAGGTCAGCTCCGACGTCACCGCACTGGTCGCGCGCCGGATCGAGGCACACTCGCAGGGCGCGACCGTCACCCTCGACGGCAACGGCGTGCTGATCGGCGTGGCGGTCGACGCCGACTGGGCGGAGGCGACCGCGCCCGGCAACCTCAGCCGCCACGTGATGACGGCGTACCGACAGGCCCGCCGGGAGGCTCGGTCCCGGACGGTCGACGACGTGATCCACGACAGCCGACTCGGCAGGCTCCAGCGACTGGCCGAGGAGCCTGAGGCCCTGGCTGCCGAGCTGGGACTCCTCTGACCCCCGAGACCACGACCACCTACCCGAAGGACATCACCATGACCGTCATGCAAGCCGAGCTCGCCGCCCTCGAGAAGGACGCGGTCGTCTGGGACAACGCATCGTCGGACCTCGGCGGAGCATCGACCTCCGCCACCGGACTGACCCTCGACACCGGCGCCATGTCCTGGGCCGCCGAGGTCACCGGGCTGACGACGACGTACGCCGACTTCCTCACCCACGTCTCCGGTCTGCTCGACGAGGGCAAGACCAACACCGCCCAGATCGCTGAGGGGCTGCGCACAGTGAAGCGGTCCTACGAGAGCGCCGACGCCGACACCCGCGACGACTTCGTGGGTCTCTGGGACGCCAGGTGACCTGTCGGAGCGGCACCGCCATCCGTGACCGAAAGGCCGGGTGACATGCACCCCTTGATCCAGCGTGTGATGGACCTGATCGACCAGATCCAGGCGAAGTTCGACGACCTGGTCAGCCTCATCAACGGTGCGCTCGACTCCGTGCCGTTCTTCCTGGACTGGATCGTCGACAGGATCCAGGACAAGTGGAACGAGTTCGTCGCGAAGTGGGACGAGTTCTGGGCGGCCCAGGAGCTCTTCTGGACCAACTGGGGGTCTCCGGACACCCTGTCGTCGACGTCCCAGGCGTGGACGACGTCGGTCGGCAGCCCCGCGACCTCGGCGTCGGGCACGGTCGACCGCGCCCTCCTCGCGGCCGACGACGAGTGGACCGGCCAGGCCGCCGACTCCTACTTCCCGCGCGCCAACCTCCACAAGACGGCGATGGAGCGGGTCCAGGCCACCTTCGTCTCGGCCGCCACGGACGGGCTGGGCACCCTGCGTGGCGCACTCACCACCTTCTACACGACGCTCGCCGGCACGCTCACCGGCTTCGTCGCGGCGATGATCGGTGCCGCGGCCGCCAGCGGGACGATCGTCGGCATCCCCGCCGGCATCGTGATCGCCATCGGCGCCGTGGCGGTCGCGGCCGGCGCCTTCTACTGGGCGGGCACCACGCTGAAGGGTGAGTGCACGAACGTGAAGACCAACCTGATCGCCTCGATCAACGACAAGACCGGCTTCCCCGGAGGGTCCTGGCCTCCTGGAGCCGTGCTCACCGCATGACCGTGGTGCGATCACCGGTCGTCCGGGCGCGTCTGCGGGCCGGCGCCGCCCTGCTGATGGCCGCCGTCGGAGCCGTCGTCGCCGTCGTCGCGCCGCAGATGGTCACCGACGCCGCGCCCGTCGCCGCCACCTGGTGGGTCGTGCTGGGGATCCTGGGCGGGGTGGTCGCCCTGCTGGCCGTGGTCGCGGGCAACCTCGTCACACCTCGGCACACCGGCGGCGTGCGCACACTCGCTCGGGCCGGCGTGCTGATCGGGTGTGTGGTGGTGGCCGGCTACGTGCTGGGCCTCGCGCTCCTGGCCGATGCCGCGGTCCGCGACGAGGCCATGACGTTCGCGCCGGTGACGCTTCCCTATGCCGCCGTCGCCGTCCTGCTCGGTGTCATCACCGTCCGCCTCGACGACGGACGTTGACCCACCCGTGAGGCACGATGGACGCGTGACTCCGATCAGCCTCGGCACCCTGACCACCGAGCCGGCGCTCTCCCGTCGCGACCTGCTCGCGCCGTCTGTCGCTGACAGCCTGACCTCCTGGCCGGCCGGCGACCAGCTGGCGGTGGTCGAGATCGACCCCGAGCTCGCCGACACCGCGGCGATGAGCGAGGCCTACGACGTACCGATGACGGCCAGTGCCAACTGCGTCGTCGTCGCCGGACGACGCGACGGCCTCGAGCGGGTGGCCGCCTGCGTGGTGCGGGCCGACACCCGCGCCGACGTCAACAACCGGGTCAAGCGGCTGCTCGACGTGCGCAAGGCGTCGTTCCTGTCGATGGACCGGGCCGTCGAGGAGTCCGGCATGGAGTACGGCGGGATCACGCCGGTCGGTCTTCCGTCCGGCTGGCGGGTGCTCGTCGATGCGCGCGCGGTCGGGATCGACGTGGCGGTGATCGGCTCGGGGGTGCGCCGCTCCAAGCTGCTGCTGCCCGGACGATTGCTCGCCGAGCTTCCGGGCGCCGAGGTCGTGGACGACCTGGCGGGCTGACGCGAGGATGGGGACATGACGCGCACCGAGTCCGAGGAGGAGAAGGCGGACCGCAAGTTCACCGACCTGCTGCAGGAGCTCCGGGTGATGCAGACCGGCGTGCAGCTGACCGCGGGCTTCCTGCTGACCCTGCCGTTCCAGCAGGCCTTCGGCGACCTCACCGACGGCCAGCGCAGGATCTATCTGGGCCTGGTGGTGCTGGCGGGCCTGACCACCGCCCTGGTGCTCACCCCCGTCGCCGTGCACCGGCGCCTGTCCGGACGGCACGTCAAGGGCCGAGTGGTGGAGGTGGCGCACCGGCTCGCGCAGACGGCGCTGGGCTTCGTGGCGCTGCTGGTGGTCGGCATCACCGGGTTCATCTTCGACGTGGTCGGCGACCGACCCACCGCGCTGGTCGCGGCCGGGGCCATGGCATTGCTCGCGGTCCTGTTGCTGTTCCTGCTCCCCCACCGCCTGGTTGACCGTGCCTAGTCGCCTCGTCCCCGGCCTCCTGGGCGGCCTGCTCCTGCTCACGGGCTGCGGCGGTGGCGATGACACCGAGGCGGGCACGCCGCCGGACTCGCGCTCCTCGTCGACGTCGATCCCGACCCTGAGCCCGCTGCCCTACCCCGAGGAACCCCCGCCGAGCGGGCGGCTGATCGCCGACATGCGCCAGTCGTCGATCGACGTGTCCCTCGGCCGGATGCAGGTCTGGATCGACAACGACACCACCCACGACGTCACGCCGACCCGGATCACCTACCGCGACCCCCGGCTCGGCCGGCCCCTGCTGGGTGACAACCTCCGCACCAATCCGGCGCAGTCCGAGCGCGGCTACCCGCTCTACCTTCCCGAGCGTCCACCGTGCCCCGAGTCGCCCGGCCGGGCGGAGAGCGGGACCCTGGAGATCAGGTACGCCGGCCGGGTCGACCGGGTCCCGGTCACCGACCCGACCGACGTCGTGGGGAGGTTCCTCCAGGTGCGCTGCCAGGAGCTGGCGCTCGCCGAGGTGGCGGACATCAGGTGGAGCGACGAGGTGCCCGACGACGGCTCCGGCAAGGGTGCGGTGGGCACGCTGACCCTCCTCATCCGGCCCACCGGCGCAGCCGGGCACGAGCTGGTCATCAACCGCGTCTCCGGCTCGCACCTGCTGAACTCCCCCGAGGGACCCGACGCCTGGGCGCCCGATCTGCGCGTGGCCGGCGACGATCCACCCTCCCGGCTCGAGCTCCCGATGAAGCCCTCCCGCTGCGACGGCCACGCGTTCCTCGAGGGCGGCAACGCCACCGCGTTCCGGGTCGCGTTCACCCTCGACGGAGAGCCCGGCGAGATCCTGCTGCGGATGAGCCCGCAGGGTATGGACCATGCCCTCGGCTACGCCCGCCGGGCCTGCGGCCTGACCTGACCTGGATGTCGGGACGGGTCGCTCAGCCCAACGCTGACCCGCGGCCCCGAGGCGAGCCCTCCTCAACCTCTCGCCACGATCTCGGTCCTCGCGGGCTCGGCCCGAGGGTCTCGAGAAATTCGGTCGCGGCAAGGGGCGCCTGCTTCGTAGAGTGCCGCCAGTGCGCCGCCTTCCTCTCGACCATCCCGGGGTCGCCGACCATCGCTCACCGGGACGGTTCCTGTGGTGGCTGGCCAGGCAGCAGTCGGTCACCCTGCTCGGCGGGATGGCCTTCGGCATCATCTGGATGAGCAGCCAGGCCGTGATGCCCGCGGTCATCGGTCGGGCCATCGACCGCGGCGTCGCGGACAAGGACGGCCGGGCCCTGCTCGGCCTCGCCGGGCTGATGCTCGCCATCGGGCTCATCCAAGCCGGGTCGGGCATCATGCGGCACCGATTCGCGGTCACCAACTGGCTCACCGCCGCGTACCGCACCGTGCAGCTGGTCGGTCGCCAGACGGTCCATCTCGGCGGCACCCTGGCGCGCAAGGTCTCCACCGGCGAGGTGGTCGCGATCGGCACCAGCGACATCTCCCATCTCGGTCAGGTGATGGACGTGTCCGCCCGCTTCTCGGGCGCGATCGTGTCGTTCCTGCTGGTCGCGGTGATCCTGCTGCAGACCTCGGTGACGCTGGGCCTGGTCGTGCTGATCGGCGTACCCGCCCTGATGGTGCTCGTCGGCCCCCTGTTGTCGCCGCTGCAACGACGCAGCGACCGCCAGCGCGGCCTCATGGGCGAGCTCTCCAACACCGCCAGCGACATCGTCGGTGGTCTGCGCGTGCTCCGCGGAATCGGTGGCGAGGAGGTCTTCCACGAGCGCTACCGCCGCGAGTCGCAGGCCACCCGCCGCGCCGGGGTGAGCGTGGCCAAGCTGCAGTCGGTGCTGGACGCGCTTCAGGTCTTCCTGCCCGGTGTCTTCGTCGTGGTCATCGTCTGGCTGGGCGCGCGCTACGCCGTGGCCGGCGACATCACGGCCGGCGAGCTGGTGGCCTTCTACGGCTACTCGGCGTTCCTGATGATCCCGCTGCGCACCGCGACCGAGTTCGCCAACAAGGTGATCCGCGGCCGGGTCTCGGCCAAGCGGGTCTGCCGGGTGCTGTCGCTCGAGGCCGACTGGACCGACCCCGACCGGCCGGCGGCGCCGCCGCCACCGGGCTCGGACCTCGTGGACGCACGCACCGGGCTGCGGATCCGGCCCGGCACCATCACCGCGATCGTCAGCGAGCAGCCCGACGAGTCCGCCGCCCTGGCCGACCGGCTCGGCATGTGCGCGCCCGACCCGGACGACGACGTCACCCTGGGAGGGGTCCCGCTGACGGCACTCACCCGCGAGGACGTACGCCGCCGGATCGTCGTCTCCGACACCGGCGCTGCGCTCTTCTCCGGGCGACTGGCCGACAGTCTCGATGTCACCGGCCGCATCGAGGACGGGATGCTCGACCGCGCGCTGGAGACCGCGTCCGCGGCCGACATCCTGGATCTGCTCCCTGAAGGGCTGGAGTCCGTGGTGGCCGAGCGCGGCCGCACGTTCTCGGGCGGCCAGCGCCAGCGCCTGGTGCTGGTGCGGGCGCTGACCTCGGACCCGGAGATCCTGGTGCTCGTCGAACCGACGTCGGCCGTCGACGCCCACACCGAGGCGCGGATCGCCGCTCGGCTGCGCAGCCATCGCGCGGGACGCACCACCGTGGTCACCTCGAGCAGCCCGCTCATGCTTGACGCCGTCGACGAGGTCGCGCTGCTCCGCGACGGGCGGATCGTGGCCACCGGCACCCATGCCCTGCTGCTGCAGTCGTCGCCGGCGTACCGCCTCGTGGTGACCCGCGAGACCGAGCTGGAGGGCGAGGTGGGGGTTCGATGACCGACACCAGCCTGCCCGTCGCCGAGGCCCCGGCGCTGCGCTCCTACGTCCGTCGGCTGGCCCGGCGGCACCCGCGGATGTTGTGGGGCGCCGTCGCCCTGCACGGCCTGGCCGCACTCGCCGCGCTGGCCGCGCCGCGGCTGCTCGGCGACCTCGTCGAGTCCGTGGAGACCGGCACGACCACCGACCACGTCGACCGGATCATCCTGGTGCTCGCCGGGTTCCTGGTGCTGCAGACGGTGCTGACCCGGTTCGCCCGCTACATCAGCCAGGTGCTCGGAGAGACCGTGCTCGCCGAGCTGCGTGAGGACTTCGTCGGCAACGCCCTCGCGCTGCCGGTGGGCGTGGTCGAGTCTGCGGGCTCGGGCGACTTGCTCACCCGCACCAACCGCGACGTCGAGCAGCTCGGGTGGTCGGTGCGATGGGCGCTGCCGGAGTGGTCGATCGCGGTGGTCACCGCGGTGCTGACCTTCGCCGCCGCGCTGAGCGTCGGCTGGTGGGTGGCGCTGCCGTGCCTGCTCGGCGTGCCGCCGCTGGTCCTCGGCCTGCGCTGGTACCTCGCCCGCGCGAAGGACGGCTACCTGCGCGAGAACGCGTCGTACTCGCAGATCAACGCCACGCTCACCGAGACCGTCGAGGGTGCGCGCACCGTCGAGGCGCTCGGCCTCGGCCCGGAGCGGCTCGAGTCCATCGACCGCGACATCAAGGGGTCCTATGACGCCGAGCGCTACACGCTCTACCTGCGCACGGTGTTCTTCCCGAGCATGGAGATCAGCTACCTGATCCCGACCGTCTGCACGCTGCTCTTCGGCGGCTACCTCTACGCGCAGGGCCAGGTGTCGCTCGGCGACGTCACCGCGGCCACGCTCTACGTGCAGATGCTGATCGACCCGGTCGACCGGATCATCTCGATCCTCGACGAGCTGCAGATGGGCGCCGCCTCGCTGGCCCGGCTGCTCGGGGTGGCCGAGGTGCCCGACGACCGGGAGGTGACCGGCGCGCAGCCGCTCAACGAGAAGCTGCAGGCCGACGACGTGCGGTTCTCGTACGTCGAGGGACGCGACGTTCTGCACGGTGTCGACCTCGACATCGGCGTCGGCGAGCGGATCGCGATGGTCGGACCGTCGGGCGCCGGCAAGTCCACGCTGGGCCGGCTGCTGGCCGGCATCCATCCGCCGCGGACCGGTGCGGTCACGGTCGGTGGCGTCGGGCTGGTGGAGCTGCCGCTCGGCGACCTGCGCGGCCATGTCGCGCTGGTGACCCAGGAGCACCACGTCTTCGTGGGCACCCTGCGCGAGAACCTCGCCCTCGCCGCGCCTCCGGGCGCGGGCGAGGACGAGATCCGGTCGGCCCTCGATGCCGTCGACGCCCTCGACTGGGTCGACGCGCTGCCCGACGGGCTCGACACCCTGGTCGGCTCCGGCGGTCGCTCGGTGACCGCCGCGCAGGCCCAGCAGATCGCGCTCGCTCGGCTGGTGCTGGCCGACCCGCACACCCTGGTGCTCGACGAGGCGACCTCGCTCATCGACCCGCGCGCGGCCCGCCACCTGGAGCGGTCACTGGCCGCGGTGCTCCACGGGCGCACCGTGATCGCGATCGCCCACCGCCTCTTCTCGGCCCACGACGCCGACCGGGTGGCGGTGGTCGAGGACGGCGTCATCTCCGAGTTCGGCTCCCACGACGAGCTGGTCGCCGCCGGTGGCTCCTACGCCGCGCTCTGGGACAGCTGGCATGGACGAGCAGGTGACCGCGAGGAACGAGCAGTCGCCGTCGGCTCGCGCGGGTCGAGCAGGCGCCGCGACTGAGGGACGAAGTCCCGCAGCGCCTCGAGACCTAGCCACCCACAAGGACCATCGGGAACCTCAGTGATCGAGGCCGGTGATCCGGACGCCGGAGTGCACCTTGTACTTGCGGTTGATCGAGATCAGTACCGCGGTGAACGGCTCGAGCTGGCGAGCCAGGCGCAGCTTGCCGGCGTCGATGCCGACCCGGCCGGTCACCGAGGCGGCGAGCCCCATCGCGACCTCCTTGGCCTCGACGACGTCGCCGACCACCAGGACGTCCTCGTCGAGGTAGGCGTCGTCGCCCCACAGGCCGACCGCCGAGACGTTGTGGAAGGCACCGACCACCGTGGACTCGGGGGCGAGGCGCTGGGCCGACTCTGCGGCAGAGCCCTCGCCGCCGTCGATCACCCGGCCGTGCGCGCCACGCTTGTCGAAGGCCAGGGGGTTGACGCAGGAGACGACCACCTTGCCGGCCAGCGGCAGCGTGGCGACCAGCTCGTCGTGGCCGTCGTACGGCACCGCGAGCAGCACCACGTCGGCGTCCGCGCACGCGTCGGCGTTGGCCGCGCCCGTGACCTCACCCGCGCCGGAGACCCCGGCCAGCCGCTCGGTCACCTCGGCGGCCACCGGCACCGCCTTCTCCGCCGACCGCGAGCCCAGCACCACCGCATGCCCGTGCTTCGCGAAGCGGTAGCCGAGTCCCTTGCCCTGGGGACCGGTACCGCCCATCACGGCAATGCGGTACGTCGTCACGTTCGGCTCCTCGTTGGGGTGCAATCGGCACGGATCAGCGATGATCGCAGAGACGTGTGTCGTGCCTCGGACAGCACCACAGGTTGATATCTTCGGGGCCGGCGACGAGACGTGAGTGATGGGGCATGGGGCAAGCCTTCCGCGGTGACATCCAAGGGCTCCGCGCCGTCGCCGTCCTGACGGTGATCGCCGGGCATGCGGGGGTCCCGTTCCTGCCCGGAGGCTTCGTCGGGGTCGACGTCTTCTTCGTCATCTCCGGCTTCCTGATCTCCAGCCTGCTGTTCCGCGAGGTGCTCGGCACCGGCCGCTTCTCGCTCGCCGGCTTCTGGGCCAGGCGGGCCCGCCGGATCCTGCCGGCGGCGACCCTGGTCACCGTGGTCACGGTCGTCGTGTCCTTGGCCGTGCTCAGCCTGATCGAAGCCCGTCAGGTGGTGCTCGACGCGCTGTGGTCGGCACTTTTCGCAGCCAACATCCGATTCTCCGGCCAGGAGGTCGACTACTTCTCGCAGGGCAGCGGCGTCTCCCCGATGCAGCACTACTGGTCGCTCGCCGTCGAGGAGCAGTTCTACGTCGTCTGGCCGCTGCTCCTGCTGCTCTGCCTGGCCCTTGTCCGCCTGGTCCGGCGGGGTCGGCCCGACCAGCGTCGGCTCCCACGGCGGGCCGTCTTCCTGATGCTGCTCACGGTCACCGCCGGTTCGTTTGCCTGGTCGATCGCGCAGACCGCGGCGGAGCCCGCCTCGGCGTACTTCTCGACCATGACCCGGGCCTGGGAGCTCGGGCTCGGCGCGATGGTCGCCGTGGCCTCCCCGCAGCTGCTCCGTCGGCTCGGCCGCCGCACGGCGTCGGTGCTGGCGGTGCTGGGGCTGGGCGCGATCGTCGCGGCCTCCATCTTGTTCTCTTCCGAGACCGCCTTCCCCGGCTACGCCGCCGCGCTGCCGGTCGGGGGCACCGCCCTGCTCCTGCTGGCCGGCTCCGGCAGGTCCGTGCCGGTCACCTGGCCGCTGCTGGAGAACCCCGTGATGCGGACGGTCGGCGACTGGTCGTTCTCGCTCTACCTGTGGCACTGGCCGGCGCTGATCCTCACCGAGCGCGCGCTCGCGCGGTCGCTGACACCGCTCGAGACGACGACAGCGGTGGCCGCAGCGGTCGGGCTGTCCTACCTCACCTACCGCTTCGTCGAGACGCCGTTCCGCAACGGCCGCCCGGCCACGACCCTCCGGGTGCCGCGCGCGCTGGTGCTCTACCCCGTCACGGCCTCGGTGGTGGCCCTGACCTGTGTGGGCGGGTGGTACTGGACCGGCCACCAGGGCGGCGAGCACGGCGACAACCCCGCCATCGTCGTGGTCGCCGCGGCCGGCAAGGAGGTTGACGACGAAGGCGACGACCACGCAGGTGCGGTCGCCCTGGTGCGCGCGTCGGTCGACGCCGCCCGCAACGACCTGGCCGTGCCCAGCGACCTCACCCCTGACCTGCTCGAGATCCGGGAGAGCGTGGCCGACGTCGGCGACTGCGACTACGCCGAGGACGTCCGGAAGCTCTGCGTGCGGGGCGACGAGGACGGCTCCCGCACCCTGGTCCTGATCGGCGACTCCCATGCCCGCGCCTGGATTCCGGCGTTCGACGGCATCACCGAGCGCGCGGGCTGGCAGGCCTACTACCTCGTCAAGCCCCAGTGCACGGCCGCCCACGTCACCGTCGCCCCTCTCGACGAGGACCGGCCGTTCACCGAGTGCGACGACTTCCAGGACTGGGTGATCGACCAGGTCGAGGCCCTCGAGCCCGACCTCGTCGTCATCTCGTCGTCGCCCCCGGTCAACGGTGTCTACGGCGGCGACCAGCGGTTCCAGGCGACCGACGACGTCGCCGACCTCCTGACCACGGGCTACGACGACCTGTTCCGCGCCGTCGACGTGGCCGCGGGGCGCGTGGTGCTGCTGCGCGACGTACCGAAGTCGTCCGATGACCCGGGCACGTGCCTGAGCCAGCGCGACCCCTCCCTGCGCGACTGCATGTTCGAGCCGGAGGAGCGCTCCCGGATCCTCGCCGACGTCGCCGTCGCCTCCGCGCGGGCCACCGGCACCGAGGTCGTCGACCCCACCCCTTGGCTCTGCTACGAGGGGGACTGCCCGGTCGTGATCGGAGGGACGCTGTCCTACCGCGACACGGACCACCTCACCGCCGAGTACGCCGCCAGCCTCGCCGATCCGCTCGGCACCGCGCTGGGCATGTTCGACGACTGACGCCGTGCCGGCCGGGAACCCCGGCGACGAGCCAAGGCGTCCAGCAGTCGTGGCGTCCATCTACGCCCTGCTCGCCTTCTCCCTCACCGGAGCCCTCGTGGTCACCGCGATCGCCTCGAGCCCAGGCCTCGACGCTGACTACGTCACACACACTTGCTGTCGTGACAGTGAGTCGTCACAGTGGGCGCGACCCACCCGCGCCTGATCCCAAGGGGACCCATGAAGCTCTCGATGCCGCTCATCTATGCCGGCAACCCGCGTGAGACCGCCGACCAGGTGGCCGGCCTCGAGCGCGCCGGACTGGACACGATCTGGGTGGCCGAGCCCTATGGGTTCGACGCTCCCACCCTGATGGGCTACCTCGCGGCGAAGACCGAGACCGTCGAGATCGGAGCGGGCATCCTCAACGTCTTCTCCCGCACCCCCGGCGCGCTGCTGCAGACCGCGGCCGGCCTCGACAACGTCTCGGGTGGTCGCGCCGTGATCGGGCTCGGCGCGTCCGGGCCGCAGGTGATCGAGGGCTTCCACGGCGTGCCGTACGACCGGCCGCTGGGCCGGACCCGCGAAATCATCGAGATCATCCGGATGGGGCTCCGCCGGGAGTCGCTGGTCAGCGACGGCATCTTCAAGCTGCCACTTCCTGCGGACCAGGGGCTCGGCCTCGGCAAGCCGCTGAAGCTGCTCAACAAGCCCGAGCGCCCGGCCGTCCCTCTCTGGGTCGCGGCCCTCGGCGACAAGAACGTCTCCATGACCGCCGAGGTCGCCGACGGCTGGCTGCCGTTCCTGTTCCTCCCCGAGAAGGCCAAGGAGGTCTGGGGCGACGCCCTGGCCAAGGGTGCGGCCAAGAGGTCACCCGACCTCGGCCCACTCGAGATCTCCGCCGGCGGCATGGTGGCGATCGGCGACGACGTGAAGGGGATGCTCGACTTCATGCGCCCGATGTATGCCCTCTACGTCGGCGGCATGGGCGCCCGCGGCAAGAACTTCTACAACGACCTGGCCTGCAGCTACGGGTACGAGAAGGAGGCCAAGGAGATCCAGGACCTCTACCTCGACGGCCACAAGCGCGACGCCGAGGCCAAGGTGCCGCTGGAGTGGCTGGAGGCCGGCAACCTGGTCGGGCCGGAGTCCTACGTCAAGGAACGGATCGCCGCCTTCCGCGAGGCCGGAGTCACCAACCTCTCGGTCCACCCCGCCTCCGACGACCCCGCCGCCACGATCGCGCAGGTCAAGGAGTGGACGAGCTGAGCACCCGCTGATCACCCGCTGATCACCCGCTGATCACCGTGCTCATCACCGTGCCAGCGAGCGGGTGATCACGGCATTCGCGGCGCGCCGGAAGCCGGTGACCACGGCCTCGAGGGTGCGCCGGCGGAGCTGCCACATGGTCTTCTCGAGGCGTTCGGCGTCCTCGGGTGAGTGCGCCTCGCGTCGATGGGGCTCGAGCGCCTGGATGCCAGGGTCTCGGTGAGCTCCTCGACCGGCGATCATCGCCGCTGAGCGTGACAGCCCTACTGTGACAGTCACGTCCGACTCGCTGCTGACCATCGACGAGCTCTCCGCAGCGGTCGGCTGACCGTCAGGACCGCTCGCTCCTACGCCGGCCTCGGTCTATCCGGCACCGACCCGGACCCTTGTATTGTGACAGTGTCGCTGTCACAGTTTCGCTGAACCCCATCCACAGGAGAGGGAGACCTATGCCCGAGAGGCCCTCGATCTACGAGCAGGAGCATGAGGACTTCCGCAGGACAGTGCGCGCGTTCATGGAGAAGGAGGTCGTGCCCCACCACGACCAGTGGGAGAAGGACGGCCAGGTCAGCCGCGAGGTCTGGCACCGCGCCGGCGAGCGGGGCCTGCTGTGCTTCGACGTCGAGGAGCTGTACGGCGGCGCCGGGATCAAGGACTTCCGCTACAACTCGATCATCTCCGAGGAGATCACCAAGGTCGGCGCGAGCGGCATCGGCTTCCCGGTGCACACCGACGTGATCGTCCCCTACATCAGCCACCTCGCGAACGACGAGCAGAAGCAGCGCTGGCTGCCCGGCCTGGTCAGCGGCGAGCTGATCTCGGCCATCGCGATGACCGAACCCGGCGCCGGCAGCGACCTGCAGGGCATCCGCACCACGGCCGTTGACAAGGGCGACCACTACGTCCTCAACGGCTCCAAGACGTTCATCAGCAACGGCATCATGTCCGACCTGGTGATCGTGGTGGCCCGCACCGATCCCGACGCCGGACATCAGGGCATCAGCCTGCTCGTCGTCGAGGCGGGCATGGAGGGCTTCGAGCGCGGCCGCAACCTGGACAAGGTGGGCCTCAAGGCGCAGGACACCTCCGAGCTGTTCTTCGACAACGTGGCGGTGCCCAAGGAGAACCTGCTCGGCGAGGAGGGCTCCGGCTTCATCTCACTGATGGTCAACCTGCCCCAGGAGCGGATCTCGATCGCCGCGATCGCGGTGGCCGCCTGCGAGCACATCCTCGAGCTGTGCCTCTCCTACGCCAAGGAGCGGGAGGCGTTCGGCCGGCCGATCGGGAAGTTCCAGCACAACCGGTTCCTGCTGGCCGAGATGGCCACCGAGGTCCACATCGCCCGGGTCTTCGTCAACGACTGCATCCTCAAGCTGAACGCCGGCCAGGTCGACGCCTCGCTCGCGTCGATGGCGAAATGGTGGACGACCGAGCTGCAGACGAAGTTCGCCGACCAGGGCGTGCAGCTGCACGGCGGCTACGGCTACATGATGGAGTACCCCATCGCGAAGGCCTACGTCGACAGCCGGATCCAGACCATCTACGGCGGCACGACCGAGATCCAGAAGGAGATCATCGGTCGAACGCTCGGCATCTGACCGCGGACCGACCGCCGTCGACCAGGCCATGACCGGTGTACGGACCACCCGCGCCGAGACCGAGCCGGTGATCGCTGGCACGGCCCTCGCCTCCGCGTTCCAGGCGACAGTGGCCGCGCGGGGCGACGCACCGGCTGCTCCCACCAGGTCGGCGTGGCCTCCGACGACGAGGGCGGGGGCCGGCGCACCTGTCGTGGCGCGAGCTGGGACAGCCGGCCCGACACGTCGGCGCGGCCCTGATCGGGGCGGCGTGGAGCCGCCCATGTGGCGGTGACGGCCGGCAACAGGATCGAGCACGTGCTCGCCGTACGCCGACGTGCTGGAACGCCTCCACGGCTGACGCTGGTCTAGTCCACCACCCGGCTCAGCCGGGTCATGGAGCGTCCGCTGAACGACCGGTCGATTGATGCATCAACCAGACGATGAACTTTTACCGGCGGCTCGGTCAGATCGGGGGAAACCCTGATGCGGACTGTCGCCGCCTACTGAAAGAGTTCTCTCATGCATCGTCAAATTGCCGGCAAACTCACCGGCCGGGTCACGAAATGGATCACGCTCGCCGCCGCCGTCGTGCTCTTCGTCCTCATGAGCGGCCTCAACTCCAAGCTCATCGATGTCCAGAACAACGAGGCCTCCTCCTGGCTCCCTGGGTCGGCCGAGTCGACCAAGGTGGTCGAGGAGCTCACGGGGACGGTCGATCCCAACGACATCCCGACCCTGGTCGTCTATCACCGCGACGGTGGGCTCACTCCCGTCGACCTCGACGCGATGGACGACCACGGCGCGGAGATCGCCAAGGTCGACGGCGTGACCGATGAGGGCGTGATCACGCCCAACGGCGCCGCCGCGCTCGCCGGGCAGGGCCAACAGGTGCCCACGCTGGTGTCCGAGGACGGCGAGGTCGCCTATCTCGCGTTCACGTTCAACTTCGGCGAGAACGGCTGGGTCGACATCCCGGACGCGGCCGACGACGTCCGGGACATCTCGCAGATCGACGGCGTGGACGTCCACATCGCGGGCTACGGCGGCCAGGCCGCTGACGCGTCCGAGGCGTTCGAGGGCATCGACACCAACCTGATCCTCGCCGCACTCGGCGTGGTGATCGTGATCCTGCTGCTGACCTACCGCAGCCCGATCCTGTGGCTCCTGCCCATCATCTCGGCGGTCGTGTCCTACATGATCGCCGGCGGCGTCGTCTATCTGCTCGCCAAGTACGCCGACCTGACCGTCAACGGTCAGAGCCAATCCATCCTCGGCATCCTGGTGATCGGTGCAGGCACCGACTACGCCCTGCTCCTCATCGCTCGCTATCGAGAAGAGCTCCGCCGCCACGAGGACCGCCACGAGGCGATGGCGTTCGCCCTGCACAGGGCCGCCCCAGCGATCCTCGCGAGCGCGGCCACCGTCGTCATCGGGATGCTGTGCCTGAGCTTCGCCGACCTCAACTCCACGGCGGGCCTGGGCCCAGTCCTGGCGGTGGGGGTCGCGGTCACCTTCCTGGTGATGGTGACGCTGCTCCCTGCCCTGCTCGTGATCACCGGTCGCTGGGTGTTCTGGCCGAAGCGGCCGACGTTCGGCTCGCCGGAGCCCACGAGCACCGGCCTCTGGGCCAAGCTCGGCGACCGGATCGCTCCCCGTCCGCGCGCGGTCTGGGTGGTCACGGCCGCCCTCCTGGCCATCGCCTGCCTCGGGCTCTTCAAGCTCGACCCGTCGGGTCTGTCGACCGAGGAGACCTACACCAAGAAGTTCGACTCGATCCAGGGCCAGAGCCTGCTCGTCGACCACGGTCTCTCCGACACGTCCAACACCGTGCAGGTGGTGGCCAACGACGCCGAGATCCCGGCGACGCAGGAGGCCATCGAGGAAGTCGACGGTCTCGGCGAGCCCACGCAGCCGCAGTCCATCGGCAACGGTCGCTCGTACTTCGAGGCGACGGTCGGCGCGGACATCTCGTCCACGGATGCGTTCGAGATCGTCGAGGACACCCGAGATGCGGTGCACGACATACCGGGGGCCGATGCCTTGGTGGGAGGTGGCTCCGCCTTCTACCTGGACACCAAGATCGCCTCGGAGCGCGACAACAGGGTGATCATCCCGATCGTGCTGGTCGTCGTGTTCCTGATCCTGGTGCTGCTGCTGCGGGCGCTGATAGCGCCGTTGATCCTGATGGGCACGGTGGTGCTGTCGTTCGGTGCGGCGCTGGGTCTGTCGACGCTGCTGTTCACCGAGGTCTTCACCAGGATCTCGCTGTTCGAGAGCAACGACGGGTTCGCGCACACCGATCCAGGGTTCCCGTTGTTCACGTTCGTGTTCCTGGTGGCGCTCGGGATCGACTACAACATCTTCCTGATGACCCGGGTCCGTGAGGAGACCGCCCAGCACGGCACCCGGAGGGGATCGCTGATCGCGCTGTCGTCGACCGGTGGCGTGATCACCTCGGCCGGCCTGGTGCTGGCGGCGACCTTCCTGGTGCTGGGCTCGCTGCCACTGGTCTTCCTGGCGCAGCTCGGTGTCGCCGTCGCGCTCGGCGTGCTCCTCGACACCATGATCGTGCGATCGGTCCTGGTGACGGCGATCAACCTCGACCTCGGGGGCAAGATCTGGTGGCCGAGCAAGCTCGACCGCGGAGGCGACGAAGCGCCGCCGCCGCACGCGGACGAGCAGGAGAAGGTGCTGGTCTAGGAGCACGTCCCAGCGCGT
>JALZCZ010000084.1 GCA_030862825.1 Actinomycetota bacterium
AGTCAATGATGATGCGGTGCTGCATGCCGCCCATCGTGCCACGACAGCGGCGACCTGGCCACGGATCCTGGATTTCGAGACAGCTCAGGGGCCCAGGAGGCCGCCGTCGGGCAGGTCGTAGGACGCGAACGGGTGGTCACCGGCCGGCAGCCAGGACACGCCGTCGGCGGAGAGGCGCACCCCGAGCAGCACCACGACGACCCCCACCACCGCCATCGCGATAGCCCACGACCCGAGGCCACGCGACAGCGGGTGAACGACCCGTGAGAGCGGCCCGCGCACCCGGCTTCCTCCCGGTCCCCACCACAGCGACAGGGTCAGCACGACGCCACTGACGAAGAGCGTGACCGCCATGGTCGCGGCGACGGCGTAGCAGATCAGGGCGGCGGCAACGGCCAGGCCGGCGCTCCAGAGCACCAGCATCAGCGTGCCGGGGATCGACTGCACCAGGTGCCAGGGCGTGCGGACGACCAGCTGGGCGCCGTCGTACCACTTGCGACCACGCAGCCGGCGCTTGTCCTCGACCGCGGTGACCGCAAGCGAGCCGCTGCGCAGCAGCCAGACCGCGAGCACGATGAGGGCTCCGGCGACCCAGGGTGCTGCTGCGCACGCCGCTCCGGTGAGCACGGCGCCGGCGCCGACCAGCAACCCGCGACGGAGCTTCTCGGTCCATGACACGGGCGGCGCAGCCGGGTCGAGGCCGTGCTGGGCGTCCCACTCGCGCTCCCACTCGGGCTCGACGCGCGTCGCCGACGGCGGGGGCAGGGGTGGCCCCAACGGCGGTTCGTACGCCGCGGGCGGGGCCTCATGCGCCGGCGGCACCGGCGCCACCTGTGCGACCGGCTCCACATCGGTCGGCATGACCAGGGTCCGCGGCCGGACGTCGGTGACGTGCTCGGTCGCCGCGTCGCCGGCCGCCTGGGCGGCAAGGGCCAGCGGCACCGTGAACATGTCTTCCACCTCCGGCACCGGCGCGGGTGCTGCGGCGGCCCCGGAGCGGGTGGTCTGCGGGCGGAGCCACTCGAGGAGCGCGTCGAGGCTGGGGCGTCGGGTCGGATCGGGGTCGAGGGCGGCGGCGACCACCCCGTGCAACGAGCCGGGCACCCCGGTGAGGTCGTGCTCGCCGCGGCGGACGCGGTCCATGATCGCCATCGAGGGTCCGCGCCCGAAGGGAGGGTTGCCGGTGGCGGCGTAGGCCACGGTCGCCGCCCACGAGTGCACGTCGGAGGCGGCGGTCGCGTCGTCGCCGTACAGGATCTCGGGCGCGAGGTAGCCGGGCGTGCCGAGCAGCCAGCCGGTGTGGGTGAGCTTCGGGTCGTCCGCCACCCGGGCCAGGCCGAAGTCGATCAGGATCGGCGTCCGGCCCTCCATCAGCACGTTGGACGGTTTGATGTCGCGGTGGAGCACCCCCACCTCGTGCACCGAGGCGACGCCCTCGGCGAGGCACGCGGCGAACCACACCAGGTCGGCACCCTCGATCGGCCCCTCTTCCACGACATGGTCGTGCAGCGGCAGGCCCGGCACGTAGCGCGTGGCGACGTAGGGCACGGGCGCCCACGGGTCGGCGTCGACGATCTCGGCCACCCACCTGCTGCGGATCCGGCTCAGCGAGTTGACCTCGCGGGCCAGCCGGGCCCGGGCCTCGTCGTCACCGACGATGTGCGGCCGCAGCATCTTGAGCGCGACCCGGTCTCCCCCGGGTTTGCGGGCCAGGTGGACGATGCCCATGCCGCCCTCGCCGATCTTCGAGAGCAGGCTGTAGTCGCCAACGGTGATCTCCGCGGGCGAGTCCCGGCCGGGCTGGGTCGTCACTCGACGAGATTACCTGTGTGGTCGGCCTCTGTCGGGCATGCCGAGACCTCGTTGCGCCGACCGGCCGTTGCCCTAGGATAGGTAAGCCTTACCTTCTGGCAGGCCTTCCGAAGGAGCCCGATGACCGCGACGCTGCCGGCGCCTGCGCCCGCTGGTCCCGTCCGGCGACCGGCGATCCGTCGGGGCTCGGTCGGTGGTCTGGTGGCCCTCGGCGCGCTGCTCGTGCTGGCCGGCCTGGTCAGCCTGGCGGTCGGCAGTCGCACCATCCCCCTGGGCACGGTCGTGGACGTCCTGTTCCGACCCGACGGCTCCGACGTCGCCACGATCATCCACGACCTGCGGATCCCCCGGACCATGCTCGCGATCGTGGTCGGCATCGCCCTCGGCATCGCCGGCGCCCTGATGCAGGGCCATACCCGCAACCCGCTGGCCGACCCGGGCCTGCTCGGCGTCGAGGCGGGCGCCGCCTTCGCCGTGGTGATCGGCATCTACAGCTTCGGGGTCACCAGCCTCACCGGCTACGCGTGGTTCTCGCTCGTCGGAGCCGGTCTGGCCGCCACCGCGGTCTTCGCCATAGGCTCGACCCGCGGCGGTCCCAACCCCGTCTCGCTGGTGCTCGCCGGCGCCGCGGTGAGCGCCCTCCTGACGTCGCTGACCCAGGCGGTGGTGCTGCGCGACATCGAGACCCTCGACGCCTACCGCTTCTGGGCGGTGGGGTCGGTCAACGGGCGCGGCATGGACGTGTTCTGGGAGGTGCTGCCGTTCATCGGCGTGGGCCTGCTCCTGGCGGCCATGAGCGCCTCGACTCTCAACCTGCTGCAGCTCGGCGACGACGTCGCCGCCTCGCTGGGCATGCGCCCGATGTGGCACAAGGTGATCGGCGTCCTGGGCGTCATGATGCTGACCGGGGCGGCGACGGCCGCGTGCGGCCCGATCGCCTTCGTCGGCCTCGTGGTGCCCCACGTCGCCCGGTTCCTGGCAGGCGTCGACTATCGCTGGGTGATCCCCTACTCCGGGCTGGTCGGCGGTCTGCTCGTGGTCCTCGCCGACGTGATCGGTCGGCTGATCGTCCGACCGGGCGAGCTCCAAGTGGGCATCGTGATGGCCATCGTCGGCGGTCCGCTCTTCGTCCTGCTCGTGCGCCGCACCCGGATGGTGAAGCTGTGACCGAGCTGAGCACCCGCCCCGTGCGGCGCGTCGCGCCGGCGATGGTCGCGCCGCTGCGCCTCGGCCCCCTGTCGTGGCTGGTCCCGCTGCGGGCCGGACTGGTGACCCTCGGCGGCCTCGTCGTCCTCGCGTTGCTGACCGCGCTCGACCTCTCGCTCGGCGACTTCGACATACCGGTGGGCGACGTCGTGCGGACGCTGCTGGGTGGCGGAGACGCCGGACAGCAGTTCATCGTCACGGAGCTGCGGCTGCCCCAGACGCTCGTCGCCGTGCTGGTCGGCGCGGCCCTGGGTCTCTCCGGGGCGCTGACCCAGACCTTCGCCCGCAACCCCCTGGCCAGCCCGGACATCCTCGGCGTCACCCAAGGGGCCGCGTTCGGCGCGGTGGCGGTCATCGTCATCTCGGGTTCCTCCGGCTACGGCGGCGCTGTGGTCGGCGGCCGGCTCCAGGAGCTCGGCGTGCCGGTCGGCGCCTTCGTGGGCGGCCTCGGCACCGCCGCGCTGCTCTACGTGCTCTCGTGGCGGCGGGGGATCGACGGGCAACGGATGATCCTGGTCGGCATCGGCCTCGGCGCGGCGCTGATGGCCCTCACCTCCTGGCTCCTGGTCCGTGCCCGGATCCAGGACGCCGCCAGCGCCCAGGTCTGGCTCAACGGCTCGCTCAACGCCCGTGGCTGGGAGCACGCGAGGCCGCTGCTGGTCACCATGGCCGTGCTCGTGCCCCTCGCCCTGTTGCTGGTCCGCTCGCTCAACACCATGCAGCTCGGCGACGACTCGGCCAGCGGACTCGGCGTCCGGCTCCAGCGCACCCAGCTGCTCACGCTCGTGGCCGCGGTCGGCCTCGCCGCGGTCTCGGTGGCGGCGGTCGGTCCGCTGAGCTTCGTCGCGCTCGTGGTGCCCCAGATCGCGTTGCGCCTGACCAAGGGCTCCCGGCCTCCGATGCTGGCGTCGATGACCGTCGGCGCCTGCCTGGTCGTCGGGGCCGACCTGGTGACCCGTGTGGTCATCCCGTTCGCGCTGCCCGCCGGCCTCGTCACTGCGGCGATCGGCGCGCCGTACC
The DNA here is from genome assembly GCA_030862825.1 of Actinomycetota bacterium. GTDB lineage: Bacteria > Actinomycetota > Actinomycetes > Propionibacteriales > Nocardioidaceae > Nocardioides. The sequence continues at coordinate 4,039 of JALZCZ010000084.1, forward strand.
TCATCTGGCTCCTCCTCCGCAGCAACCGAAAGGTCTCGGCATGACCCAGCACCCGATCGTCCCCTGCCGCCTGCGGGCCGACTCCGTCAGCGTCGGGTACGGCGCGGACCCGGTCGTCCGCGACCTCTCCCTCACCATCGGCGACGGCCGGGTGACCACCATCGTCGGGCCCAACGGCTGCGGGAAGTCGACGCTGCTGCGCACCATGGCCCGCCTGCTCAAGCCGTCCAGCGGCGAGGTGCTGCTCGACGGTCGGCCGGTGCACCGCATCGCGACGCGCGACGTCGCCCGCGACATGGCGCTGCTGCCCCAGAGCCCGATCGCGCCCGATGGGCTGCTCGTGCGCGACCTCGTCGGACGGGGCCGGCACCCGCACCAGCGGTGGTTCAGCCAGTGGTCTCCTGAGGACGAGGCGATCGTCGAGTCCGCGCTGGCGATGACCGACACCGGTGACCTCCGCGACCGACCGCTCGAGGAGCTCTCGGGCGGCCAGCGGCAGCGGGCCTGGATCGCGATGACCCTTGCCCAGGACACCGACGTCCTGCTGCTCGACGAGCCGACGACGTACCTCGACCTGGCCCATCAGGTCGAGGTCCTCGACCTGGTCACCCGCCTCAACCGCGAGCGCGGCCGCACCGTCGTGATGGTGCTGCACGACCTCAACCTCGCCGCCCGCTACAGCGACACCGTCGTGGTGATGAAGAACGGCCTCGTCGTCACCGAGGGCGACCCGGTCACGGTGTTCACCGCCGAGATGCTGGCGGAGACGTTCGGGCTCGAGGCCGACGTGCTGATCGACCCGGGCTCCGGCCTGCCGATCATCGTGCCCACCTCGTCGGCGACGTCGGCGCACCGGAGCCCGGTCCCTGCCCGATGAGCAAGCGCCCGGCCCGCCGTGGGGGCCGAGCTCCTGGGTTGCCTTGGGGTGATCAGTTCTCGACCACGGGCGGTTCGGTCTTCGGGTCGCCGTCGACCGCCGCTGCGAGCTGCGGCACGTAGCGCTCGAGCACGTAGGGGATGCTCAGCGGTGTCACGAAGCTGTGCGCCACGTAGTAGGCGCCGCTGGCGTCGCTGATGTCGATCCAGCGGCCCTCCTTGGCCGTGTCGGTCTCGTCGAAGACGCTCTTGACGGCCGGGTCGGCGTTGATGTCGAGGAACACCGCGACGTCGACCTGGTCCAGGTCGGAGGTGCGCTCGGAGCTGAGTGACGTGCCGAACTCGTCCTGCTGGCTGCCGAAGACGTCGTTCGGGAACTCGAACCCGAGATCGGTCAGCATCCGCGAGCGCGGGTCCTCGGGACCGTAGACGAAAAGACCCTCGTACGGCGACGCGACCAGCGCCGTCTTCCCTGCGAACGCCGGGTTGTCCGCGGCCGCCTTGGCGATCCGTCCCTTGACGTCGTCGATCAGGGCCTGCATCGTCTCCGGCTTGCCGACCGCCCTGCCGATGTTCAGCGCCATCTCGTCCCAGGGCGCGGCGTAGTCGGGGTAGTCGGCCGGCTGCGCCACGGTCGGGGCGATCTGGGACAGCAGCTCGTACTCCTTGTCGGTGACGCCGGCGTACTGGCCGATGATCAGGTCGGGCGCGTAGGAGGCGACCTTCTCGATCTCGACGCCGTTCGTCGAGCTCAGCACGTCGGGGAGCTTGCCATCGCCGAGCGCCTCGGTGGCCCACGGGAAGATGAAGCCAGGGGCGTCGCCGAACCACTCGGTCACCGCGAGCGGGACGATGCCCATCGCCAACAGCGCGTCCTGCTCGGTGAGCCCGACGCACACGACGCGGGTCGGGGCCTTCTCGAGGATGGTCTCGCCGAACTTGTGGGCGATGGTCACCGGGAAGGCGTTCTCCTCGGGCGTGGCGCGCGCGCCGCTGGAGTCGGCGGTCACTCGGTCGTCGCCGCAGGCGGCGAGTGCCGGCGCGACGGCCAGCACGGACAGGCTGGCCAGGAAGGTGCGGCGGGTGGGCCTCATGGTCTGCGTCACTCTCATCGGTCGGCTTAGGTGAGCCTTACCTTAGCGACGCTCCGGCAAGCGGTGAACAGCGGCTCCACCGGGTGAGCGGTGGATCGCTACTCCGGGCCCGAAGCTCAGACGACCTGGTGCATCCAGCCGAAGGTGTCTTCGGCGCGGCCGTACTGGATGTCGACCAGGGCCTGCCGGATCCGCATGGTGAGGTCGGTCGAGGCCGGTGCGGGGGCCTCTCCGCCGTCCCACTTCAGCGCGCCGACCGGCGTGACGACCGCGGCCGTGCCGCAGGCGAAGATCTCGGTGATCCGGCCGCTGGTGACACCGTCACGCCACTCGTCGATCGACAGCTTCCGCTCCTCGACCTGGTGACCCATCTTTCCGGCCAGCTCGATGATCGAGGCGCGGGTGATGCCCTCGAGGATGGTGCCCGTCTCGGGGGTGACGATGTGGCCGTCGTCGAAGACGTAGTACATGTTCATGCCGCCGAGCTCCTCGACGTACGTGCCTTCCTGGCCGTCGAGGAAGACCACCTGGTCGCAGCCGTGGGCGGTCGCCTCCTGCTGCGCGACCAGCGAGCTGGCGTAGTTGCCGCCCGTCTTGGCGGCACCCATGCCGCCGCGGCCGGCTCGGGTGTACTCCTCGGTGAGCCACAACGTCACCGGCTTCACGCCCCCCTTGAAGTAGGCGCCGGCCGGGCTGGCGATCACCATGAACGTGACGTGCTGCGCCGGACGCACCCCGAGGAAGACCTCGCTGGCGAACATGAACGGGCGCAGGTAGAGGCTCTTCTCCCCCGCGTTGTCCGGCACCCACCGCTGGTCGACCTTCACCAGCTCGTCGACGGCCTGCACGAAGATCTCCGGGGGCAGCTGGGGCAACGCCAGCCGCTGGGACGAACGCACCATCCGCGCGGCGTTCTCCGCAGGGCGGAAGGTCCAGACCGACCCGTCGTCGTGCCGGTAGGCCTTCATGCCCTCGAAGATCTCCTGCGCGTAGTGCAGGACGGCGGTGGCGGGATCCATCGTGAGCGGGCCGTACGGCGTGATCCGGCCGGCGTGCCACTCGTGCTCCGGCGTCCACTCGAGGGTGAACATGTGGTCGGTGAAATGCGTGCCGAAACCCGGGTTCGCGAGGATCTCCGCGAGCCGCTCGTCACTGACCTGGCTGTCCGAGATCGCGGTGCTGATATGCATGGAAGACAAATTACTCGCACTTCCTACTAAATGGGGATTTGGGGTCGGCCGCTGGTTTCCCCGGTGCCCCGGGGAAGTTGTCACTTCTCAGGGGTTGCAACAGCCGAGAAGTGACAGTTTCCCCGGTGAACCGGGGATCCCAGCAGCGCTGCCGAACCGCCCGCCTCAGGCCAGCCGGGCGGCGATCGCGTCGCCTACCTCGGAGGTGCGCCGGGCAGCGCCGGGTGTTCGCTCGGCCAGGTCGGTGATGACGGCGTCCTCGACGGTGGCGGCGGCGTCGGTGTGGCCGAGGTGGTCGAGGAGCAGGGACACCGACAGGATCGCCGCGGTGGGGTCGGCCTTCTGCTGCCCGGCGATGTCCGGGGCCGAGCCGTGCACCGGCTCGAACATCGAGGGGGCGGTCCGGTCGGGGTTGATGTTGCCGGAGGCGGCGAGGCCGATGCCGCCGGTGATGGCGGCGGCCAGGTCGGTGATGATGTCGCCGAAGAGGTTGTCGGTGACGATCACGTCGAAGCGGGCGGGGTCGGTGGTCATGAAGATCATGGCGGCGTCGACGTGCATGTAGTCGACGGTGACGTCGGGGAACTCCTTGCCGACCTCCTGGGTCAGTCGCCACCACACCGAGCCGGCGTTGACCAGCACGTTGGTCTTGTGGACCAGCGTCAGCTTCTTGCGCGGACGCCGCTGAGCCCGTGCGAACGCGTCACGGACCACCCGCTCGACACCGAACGCGGTGTTGACCGAGACCTCGGTGGCGATCTCGTGCGGCGTACCGACGCGCAGCGCACCACCGTTGCCCGTGTAGGGGCCTTCGGTGCCCTCGCGTACGACGACGAAGTCGACGTCCCCGGGGTCGGCCAGGGGTGACGAGACGCCGGGGAAGATCCGGGACGGACGCAGGTTGACGTAGTGGTCGAGCTCGAACCGGAGCCGCAGGAGCAGCCCGCGCTCGAGGATCCCTGGCGGCAGGTTGGGGTCGTTGGGCTTGCCGCCCACCGCGCCGAGCAGGATCGCGTCGTGGTCGCGGATCTCGGCGAGCACCGAGTCGGGCAGCACCTCACCGGTCGCCAGGTAGCGCTCGGCGCCGAGGTCGTATCCGGTCGGCTCGAACTTCACGCCGCCGGGCGCGGCGACCTCCAGGACCTTGAGGGCCTCCGCGGTCACCTCCTGCCCGATGCCGTCGCCCGGGATGACTGCCAGCTTGAGGGTGCTCATTGCGCGAAGGCTAGTTGTCGTCCGGCCGTTCGCCGCCGTTGTCTCGCAGATCAAGCGCGGTCTGCAGGGCAGCGAGCTGCTCGGGGTGCCGCGGGTTGTCGGGGTCGTGCTTGGCCGGGCCCCACTCGGGATACATGTCGTACATCGCTCTTCTCACTTCGGATCTGATGGGTGATGGTTCGGTTGGGTCGACCGAAGACGCCCGCCGAAGCGGGTGGCGTCACCTCATGGATCACATGAGAGAGAACTGGCTACAAGATCTGCGGATCGCGCTCGATGTCGGGAGCTGCGACCCGCTGCGGCGGGCGTCTTCGGGCTTGAGTTGTTTAGAGAAGCCCGTCCAACGCCGAACCACCGCGGCGAGGTGGCCTCTCGTCAGGCCTCGCCGCGGCGTTCGATGAGTACGAAAACGCTCCGCATGATGAGCAGAGCGTACGCCGATCGGCACCTGGCGTCGCAGGGATTCCGCCATTCGTTCGCGATTCGAGACGACCGTCCGGCAGTGACACACTCGCACCATGTCCGCGCCACCCGACCTTCCCGACGTGGTGAACCGCGCCTTCGACGTCTCGCGCAAGGCCGGCTACGTGTCGTTCTGCCGCAACGAGACCGGTCGCCTGCTGGCCATGCTGGCGGCGACGCGCGAGGGCACGATGGCCGAGTTCGGCACCGGCTGCGGTGTCGGCACGGCCTGGCTGCGCTCCGGCGTACGCGGCGAGAAAACGACCATCCTCACCGCGGAGCTCGACCCCCGGCTGGCCAAGGCTGCCGCGGAGATCTTCGTCGATGACCCCCAGGTCGAGGTGCTCGCCGCCGACTGGTCGACCCTGCTCGACCGGGGACCCTACTCCCTCCTGTTCCTCGACTCCGGCGAGCCGAACGAGGTCGGCGTCGACGGCGTTGCCGACCTGGTGGAGGACGGCGGCATCGTGGTGCTCGACGACTTCACGCCTTGCGAGAGCTGGCCACCCATCACCGCCGGCCGCGTCGACACCCTGCGCGAGCTCTGGCTCACCGACGAGCGCTTCACCACCGTCGAGGTGATGGTCGCGCCCGACGCGTCCACGCTGATCGCCACCAAGCGCTGATCGCTAGGCCGGCGCCGACGCGCACGCGATGCAGGTCCGTGCCGTCGGCCTCGCCTCCAGCCGCGCCTCGGCGATCGGCAGACCGCACCGCCCACACTGCCCGTAGGTCCCGGCCTCGAGCCGCGCCTCGGCGGCATCGATCTCCGCGAGGTGCTCCCGCGCCTGCCGCACCAGGGCGTCGGCCTGCGACCGCTCGAACGCGATGGTCGCGCCCTCGGGGTCGTGCTCGTCGTCCGCGTTGGTGTCCTTCGACGCCGCGACGACCTCGTCGAAGGCGTCGGTCAGAGATGCCAGCCGGCGTTGTGTCTCGTGGCGCTCGGCGGCGAGCAGGTCGCGTACGTCGTCAGCCACGGCCACCCAGGAGGATGCGGGTCATGGCGTTGCGCGTGTCCATCAGCTCCGCGAGCGCGGCGTCGAGCTGGTCCGCGGCCACCTCGAGCCGTCCCGTCGGTTCGTCGTCGCCGGCCGGGCTGCTCTCGGC
>JALZCZ010000105.1 GCA_030862825.1 Actinomycetota bacterium
TGCTGCCTGGAGCTCGGCGGCAAGAACCCCATGATCGTGCTCGAGGACGCCGACCTCGACGAGGTCGTCCAGGGCGCGCTCTTCGGGGCGTTCGGCAACACCGGCCAGATCTGCATGCACATCGAGCGGATGTACGTCCCGGCCTCGCGCTACGACGAGTTCAAGGCCAGGTTCGTCGCTGCCACCGAGGCGCTGAAGGTCGGGGCGTCGTACGACTTCGGGATGGACGTCGGCTCGTTGGTCGCGCCGGACCACAAGGACCGGGTGCAGTCCCACGTCGACGACGCGGTCGCCAAGGGCGCGACGGTCGTGACCGGTGGCAAGGCGCGACCCGACCTCGGGCCCGCGTTCTTCGAGCCGACGATCCTCGAGGGCACGACCAAGGACATGCTCGCCGGCACAACGGAGACCTTCGGTCCGGTCGTGTCGCTCTACAAGTACGACACCGTCGACGAGGCGGTCGCGCTCGCCAACGACACCGACTACGGCCTCAACGCCTCGGTGTGGGGTGGCGACGTCACGACCGCCTGCCAGGTGGGCCGCCGGATCGAGTCCGGCAACGTCAACGTCAACGACATCCTGGCCACCGCGTTCGCGTCCAAGGGCACGCCGTCCGGCGGCGTCAAGCAGTCGGGCGTCGGCGCGCGGCACGGCGACCAGGGTCTGCTCAAGTACACCGACGTGCAGAACCTTGCCGTGCTCAAGAAGCAGGTGATGGGTGCGCGCCCGGGCCAGGACTACGACAAGTACGTCAAGAGCATGCTGTCCGGCCTGCGGATGATGCGGAAGACCCGCATCAGATAGTCAGGCGACCTGCAGCGACCGCTTCGAGAGCCCCATCCAGAACCCGTCGACCACCTGGATGCCAGGGGCGTCCGCCGACGTGGCCGCGCCGAGGGTGACGAACAGCGGGGAGTAGTGCTCGACGGTGGGGTGGGCGTACGGCATGCCCGGCGCCTTCTCCCGGTACGCCGCCAGCTCGTCGACGTCGCCGCGGGCCATGGCCTCGCCGGCCCAGGCGTCGAAGTCGACCGACCAGCCGGGAGGGGCGGCGTCCAGCTGCCACGAGGTGAGGAACGGCAGGCCGTGGGTGAGGAAGCCGCTGCCGATGATCAGCACGCCCTCGTCACGCAGTGGCCGAAGCCTTTCGCCGAGCCTGAGCAGGCGGTCGGGGTCGTGGGTCGGCAGTGACATCTGCAGCACGGGGATCTCGGCGTCCGGGTACATGATCCGCAGCGGCACCCAGGCGCCGTGGTCGAGACCGCGCGAGGTGTGCTGGTGGACCGGCTCGGTGGACGGCATCAGGCCGGCGATGCGCGCGGCCAGGGCGGTGGCGTCCGGGGTCTGGTAGGTCATCCGGTAGTACTTCGCGTCGAAGCCGCCGAAGTCGTAGACCAGTGGCGCTCCGCTGGCGCTGAGCGAGACCGGCGCCGACTCCCAGTGGGCGCTGACGATCAGGATCGCCTTGGGACGCGGGAGGTCAGCGGCCCACGCCGCGAGCTGCCCGGACCACGTGGGGTCGTCGAGCAACGGCGGCGCGCCGTGGCCGATGTAGAGAGCGGGCATCCGATCGAGGTCGTTCACAATTCAACTTTACTCCGATCGGGAGTGAGGGACCAGTCCACCGGCTCCGCCCCCTGCTCGACCAGCAGCCGGTTGACCCGGGTGAACGGACGCGAGCCGAAGAAGCCCCGGCTGGCCGAGAGCGGCGACGGGTGCACCGACTCGACCCACGGGATCGGGCCGAGCGCGGGCTTGAGGCTCTGCGCGTCCCTGCCCCACAGGATCGCGGCGCAGGGCGCGCCGGCCTCGGCCCTGCGGACCAGGGTCGCGATGGCGTGCTCGGTGATCTCCTCCCAGCCGCGGCCGCGGTGCGAGGCGGACTCGCCCGGCCGCACGGTCAGCGCCCGGTTGAGCAGCATCACCCCCTGGTCGCTCCAGGGCGTCAGGTCGCCATTGCGCGGCGGCACCACGCCGAGGTCGCTGCGCAGCTCGACGTAGATGTTGACCAGGCTCCGCGGCAGCGGCCAGACGTGCGGGTCGACCGCGAAGCTCAGGCCGATCGGGTGGCCCGGGGTGGGATACGGGTCCTGGCCGACGATCAGTACCCGGACGCCGGCCAGTGGTCGCTGGAACGCCCGGAAGACGTGCTCGCCGGCCGGAAGGTAGCCGCGACCGGCCGCGACCTCCTCGCGCAGGAACTGTCCCATCCGCGCGATCCGGTCCTCGACCGGCGCCATCGCCTCGGCCCAGTCGGGTGCCATCAGTCCCTTGTCCACCATGCCCGCCAGCGTGCCCACGACCCGACGCTATCGAGTCGACCCGTCGAAGACGGGTCTGACGGGTCAACGAAAGCTGGCCTGCTTCGGCAGGTAGGGCGCCCGGCCGCGCTCGCCGACCTCGACGGAGAGGATCGCCTGGTTGCCGGCGTCGCCGAGGATCGCCGACTGGTTGGCCACCAGCACCCTGGTGCCGTGGAACGTCGCGCTGCACGGAGTGTCGAACGGGATCGACGACCCGTTGTCACCGGTGAGCGGCACGTCGGGGAAGCGGTCGACCTCCCGCCCGGTCGCCGTCAGCTCGACGAGCTGGGCAGAGAGTCCGGCCATCGCGATGTAGACGTGGCCGGAGCGACCGACGCCGAAGCCGTCGGGGAGCTCGGCGGGCCGCGAGGTCCACAGGGTCGACAGGCGGCCCGGTCGTCCCGCGTCGGTGACCGGCAGCCGGAGCAGCGCGCCGTTGGTCGGCAGGGTGCCGCCGCCGAGCGTGGTCTGCTGGGAGATCAGGAGGTCGCGCTGGTCGCGCCGGTAGACGATGCCGGTGGTGCCGAACTCGACGCCCTGCAGCGCCCGCGACGCGAACCACTTCGAGACGGTGCCGTCGCGGCGCACCCTCCAGATCACGCCCTGCGCGTAGTCGGTGACCAGGAGGCTGCCGCCCGGGACCCAGGTCGCGTAGTTGGGCACCGCGCCCTCGGGCAGCCGCGCCACTCGCCTGAACCGCCCGGTCCGGATGTCGAGGACCATCACCGAGCGGGTGGACGTCTCCAGCAGCACCAGGCTGCCCGTCCGGGTCTGGTTGGCGACCTGGACGCCGTGCTCGCCCAGCACCTGGCCGGGCACCGTCCACGACCTCGTCAGCGTGCCCCCGGCGGACCACTCGTAGACCTTCGAGCGCTGCGTGCTGCCGCGGTCGATGTAGGTGCCGGCGTAGACCCGCCCGTTGCGGTGCTCGAAGACGTACGCCGGATAGCCCGGCGCCGGCACCCGCGCGAAGACAGTGGTCGTCCACTTCTCGGGCGTCGCCGCGGCGTGGACCGGGCTCAGCAGGGTCAGGCCGAGCACCAGGCCGGCGACCAGGACGGCGTAGCGCCTCATCGCAGCCACTCCACGACCTCGAGGGCGGCGCGCTCACCAGAGCGGACGGCGCCGTCCATGAAGCCCGCCCAGTACGTCGAGGTCTCCGTGCCGGCCCAGTGCACCCGGCCGAACGGCTGCCGGATCGCCGAGCCGTACTTCACCAGCGAGCCGGGGGCGTGGATAGCGGTGGGGCCGCCGGTGGTCCACCGCTCCTCGGTCCAGTCCCGCTCGGTGTACTCGATCGGGTGCAGTGCCTGCTCGCCGAACATGGCGGCGAAGCCCTGCAGCACTGCCTGCCGGCGCTCGGCCTTCGGCAGCCGACCGTATCGGCGCCAGGTGGAGCCGCCGACGAACGCGAGCAGCACCCCCGGGTCACCGTCCTTCGGTGAGTTGTCGAAGACGACCCGCGCGGCGCCGCTGTCGTTGATGCCGAAGCCCTTGAGCCCGTCGGCCCGCCAGAACGGCTTCGGGTAGACCGCGTCGCACTTCATCAGCTGCCCCATGTCCAGGCTGCGCATCAGCTGTGTGCGGCGGGTCGGCAGCCGGGGGAACCAGTCGATGCCGAGCACCAGCGGCGGGGGCGCCGCGACCACGACCCGAGTGCAGGCGACCTGGCCGCGCTCGGTGTGTACGACGGCGCGGTGGTCGTCCTGCACGATCCTGGTGACCGCGGCCCGCAGCGCCACGACGTCGCCCAGCTTGCGTGCCATCCGCAGCGGGATCAGCTGGGACCCGCCGACGAAGCGCCGTTCCTGGGCGCCGTTGGCCGTGTCGGAGTTGCGGGCGAAGGTGCCGACGCTGCGCTCGTTGCCGGAGCCCGCGATGAACCAGAGCGTGAAGAGGAGCGAGAGCTCGTCGGGATCGGCGCCGAAGCTGGGCTGGGTCCACGACTCGATCAGGTTGGAGACGCCGCCGGGGTTGAGGAGCGCCTTGCTGCGGATGAAGTCGCCGAGCGTCATCGCGTCCCACTGGCCTGCCTGCGGATGGGTCCACGGTGAGTCGACGGCGATCTCGGCCGCCATCGAGTCGATCTCACGAAGCAGCAGCAGAGCGTCGGGAAGGATCGTGGGATCGGGCGGGACCGTGCCGCTGTATTCCATCCGGCCGGTCCGCGAGGAGATGTAGACGCTCTTGCCGGTGTTGTACTCCAGGAAGGTCGGCACCTCGAGCCGCCGCGCGAGACGGAGGATGTGGTCCTGGGTCGGCCCGACGAACGCGCCACCCGCCTCGATCACGCCGCCGCTGCGCAGCCTGTGGTTGAGCACCCGTCCGCCGACGCGGTCGCGCGCCTCCACGAGCAGCACCGACCGTCCACTGCGGGCGACCTGCCGGGCGGCGACGAGGCCGGCGATCCCGGCGCCGACGACGACCACGTCGACGCTCGCAGGCAGCGACCCCTGCAGCCCCCGCGGCCCGTCCCCCGCTGCGTCGGCTGCCAGCTCGGAGAGGGCGCCGATGCCCAGCGCGGGGCCCAGGGTGGCGCCGGCGAGGACGCCGCGACGAGTGAGCGAGGGGTCGGTCATGGCAACTCCTGAGCGCAGAACCTGAAAGTGTGTCAGTTTCGGTTTCGTAGCCTACACTCCGATCCATGACCGCGGAACGTGTGACGGCGGCGGCACCCCTGCGCCGGGTGCCGGCGCAGGCCCGGAGCCGGCGCCGGGTCGAGCGGATCCTCGACCAGGCGGCCCAGCTCGTGGTGACCCGGGGCGTCGATGCCCTCACCACCCGCGACATCGCGGCCGCGGCGGAGGTGCCGGTCGCCTCGCTCTACCAGTACTTCTCCGACAAGGAGGACGTGCTGCTGGCCCTGGCCGCGCGCGACATGGAGGAGATGGACGAGCAGGTCGCCGCCGATCTTGCGGCCCTGGAGGAGGTCACCGTCCGCGACGTCGTCCGGACCGCGATGCTCGCCTTCGTGAAGGTCTACCACCGACGCCGCGCGTTCGTGGAGATCTACCTCCGCGGCCGGACCAACGTCGCGGTGCACCGCTTCGGCCGCGACCACAACGCGCGCATCGCCGAGACCCTTCGGGCCTTCGCCCTCGAGCACGGGCTCGCCACCCAGGCCCTGACCGAGACCATCGCCCTGTTCGCCATCGAGATCGGTGACCGGGTCTTCCAGCTCGCCTTCGAGCACGACGACGAAGGCGACCAGGTCATCCTCGAGGAGGGCATCGCGATGATGACCGCCTACCTCGAGCGCTTCGCCATCCCGCAGGACCGCGGCCGGTGACCGCGCGCGACGACGTGGCCGGCGCCTCCCGGCGGCTGGCCGAGGCCGGGCTCCTGATCGGCACGGCCGGCAACGTGAGCGCGCGCGCCGGCGACCTGGTCGCGGTGACCGGCACCGGCGTCGCACTCGCTGGGTGCACCCAGGCCCAGGTGACCCTCGTGACGCTGGACGGCGAGGTGGTCGACGGCGCGCTGGCGCCAACCTCCGAGCTCGACCTGCATCTCGGGGTGTACGCCGACACCGACGCGACCGCGGTCGTGCACACCCACGCGCCGTACTCCACCGCCCTGGCCTGCGTGCTCGACGAGCTCCCGGTGATCCACTACCAGCAGCTGCTCCTCGGCGGTGCGATCCGGGTCGCCCCCTACGCCACGTTCGGCACGCCCGCGCTGGCGGCGGCCGTGCGGACCGCCCTCGATGGCCGGCAGGCCGCGCTGATGGGCAGCCACGGCTCCGTGGCGGTCGGCGCATCGCTGGACCGTGCCGTCGAGCACGCGCTGCTGCTCGAGTGGCTGGCCGCGCTGCACCACCGGGCCAGCGTGCTCGGCTCGCCCCGGGTGCTGACCGACCACGAGCAGGAGGCCGTGGTGCTCGCAGCCCTGCAACGAAACTACGGCTCGACCCAGGAGAACCCATGAAGATCGCCACCGTCGGCGTGCACGTGCTCGATACCCACGTGATCGGCATCGAGTCGATTCCCGAGGGCTCGGACGGTGCGCTCGTGGAGACGATCCGGATGTCGCCGGCCGGCACCGCAGGGGGCACGGCGGTGATCCTGGCCCGGCTGGGCGCCGAGGTGTCGTCGTACGGCGCCGTTGGCGCGGACCCGATCGCGGACTCCCTGCTGGCGCTGCTGTCGCGGGAGGGCGTCGACGTCTCCGGTCTGGTGCGCAAGGCCGACCAGCAGACCTCGGCGTCGGTGATCCCGGTGCGGCCCAACGGCGACCGTCCCGCCTGGCACTGCATCGGCGCCAACGGTGCGTTCAGCCTCGACGACCTCGACCTCGACGGGTTGGCGGGCATCACCCACCTGCACCTGGGCGGCCCGGAGTTCCTCGGGGGCGATGCCGCGGGCCGGCTGCTCGCCCACGCGCGGTCGATCGGCGCGACGACCTCCGTCGACCTTCTGGCTCCGGGTGACCCGGACATGCTGGCGTGGATCGCGGACGCGCTGCCCCACACCGACTACCTGCTGCCCAACGACGAGCAGGTGCTCGGGTTCACCGGCGAGACCTCGCTGGCGGGGGGAGCGAAGGCCTTGGTCGCGGCGGGCGCCGGCTGCGTGGCCGTCACCCAGGGCGCGAAGGGCGCGCTGGTGGTGACCGACGACGAGGTCGTGGAGGTGCCGGCGTACGCCGTCGACGTGGTCGACACCACCGGCTGCGGCGACGCGTTCTCGGCCGGCTTCCTGCGGGGCCTGTCGCTGGGTCGCGACCGGCGCGGTGCTGCCGAGCTGGGCTGCGCGACCGCGGCGCAGGTCGCGCAGGGGCTCGGCACCGACGCGGGCTCGTACTCGCTCGAGTCCGTGGAGCGCTTCGTCGTCGAGGGTTCTACGCTCGGCTGATCTACTGGGGGGATGAGCCGCCGGGCCACCATCGACGACGTACACCGGATCGCCCGCGGCATGCCCGGCGCGACCCTGGCCGAGGACGGCAAGGTCGTCTACCAGGTGAGCCGACGGAGCTTCGTGTTCTTCCGCAACCCGCGGCCGGACGCGTTCGACCCGGAGACCGGCGAGCGCTACGACGACGTGATCGTCTTGTGGGTGGAGTCGGAGGAGGACAAGCGGTCGCTGGTCGAGGACCCATCGACCCCGTTCTTCACCACCCCGCACTTCAACGGGCACCCGTCGGTGCTGCTGCGCGGCTCGCGGGTCGGCGAGCTCGACCTGGACGAGCTCACCGAGGTCGTCTACGACGCGTGGCTGGCGCGGGCCGGGAAGCGGGCCCGCGAGAAGTGGCTCGCCGAGCGGTCCCTCGACTGACCGCTGGTGCGGCGGCGCTAGCGTCGGGGGCATGGCATCCGAACCCACCGTGGCCGACAACCCCTCCGCCAAGCGCTTCGAGATCACCGTCGACGGCAAGGTCGCCGGCTTCTCGGAGTACCAGCGCTCCGACGGCAAGATCGAGTTCACGCACACCGTCGTCGACGACGCCTACGAGGGCCAGGGGCTCGGCAGCACCCTGGTCAAGGCGGCCCTCGACGAGGTTCGCGGCGACGGCGTACAGGTGGTCCCGTCCTGCCCGTTCGTGAAGAAGTACATCGAGCGTCACCGCGAGTACGCCGACCTGGTGGCGCCCGGTCGGTAGGGCTCTGGCGCCGCGCGTTTCCCCGGTGCACCGGGGAAACTGTCACTTCTCAGGGGAAGCATCGCCTGAGAAGCGTGTGTTTCCCCGGTGCACCGGGGAAACCAGCGACAGCATCGCAGCCGTCAGGGAGCCAGCGCCCGCGAGCTCGCGGAGCCGTGCCGGCGGGTCTTGCTGGTGCCGATGTCGGGCTCGTCGGGCACCGGGATCGCCACGTCCGGCTCCTCGGCGTCGGTGGACCAGCGGGTGATCCACTCATCCATCACCTTCCAGGTGGTGCCGCGAGCAGCGCGTCCGGTGAGCATGCCGAGATGGCCGCCGGGCACGATCTCGAACCGCACTTCCCGCGACCCGGTCAGCATCGGCACGACGGCCTTCACGGCCGGCACCGGGGCGATGCCGTCGGTCGCGCCGCCGAACACCAGCACGGGTGCGGAGATGTCGGCAAGCGCGATCACCCGGTCGCCGAGCTCGAAGGTGCCGCCGACCAGGGCGTTGCCCTTCACGAAGCGGTGGTAGAGCTGGCCGAAGGTGCGGCCGGGGTAGGCGATCATGTTGTCCATGAAGCGGTCGACCGCCTCCACCTGGGCGAGGAAGTCGGCGTCGTCGATGTGGGTGGCCAGCGCGATCGGCTTCGTCACCAGCTTCTGGAACGACGACAGCTGGAAGGCCCACCTGACCAGCGGCTTCGGAGCTCCGCCCATCAGCCGGTAGCTGCGGGTGATGATGCCGCGGCCCTCGGTGACGTTGAGGAGCGGCCGCAGCGGTGCGACCAGTGGCACCAGGCTGACGTCGAGCGGTGAGCCCACCACGGTCACCGAGGCGATCGGCAGGTCGGGCGAGTCGGCGGCGGTCAGCAGCGCGAAGATGCCGCCGAGGCTCCAGCCGATCACGTGCACCGGCCGGCCACCGGCATGTGCCGAGACCTCGCGGATCGCGGTCGGCACGACCTCGTCGATCCAGTGCTCCATCCCGAGGGCGCGGTTGCGGAACGACACCTCGCCGTACTCCACGAGGTACGTCGGCCGCCCGGCGCCGACGAAGTGCTCGACCAGCGAGCAGCCGCGGCGCAGGTCGAAGCAGATGGCCGGCGCGGCGAGCGGCGTCACCAGCAGCACCGGGTCGCCCTGCTCCTGGACCTTCGCGGCCGGGCGGTAGTGGTAGACCTCGCGCAGCGTGCCCTCGTCGATCAGGGTGCGCGGCATCGGCCGCAGGTCCGCGAGGCCGCCGTAGAACACCTTGTGTGCCACGTTGTTGGCCGCGGACACCACCTGGTCGGGCTTCGGGATGAGGTCCACGAGAGCAAGTTACTCCGCTCCGTGATGGCCCGGGTCAGGAGCGCTTGGCAGGCCGCGTCGACTTGATGTGGGTGCGGTCACCGTCGGAGAGCTCGGACATGAAGCTCTCCGCCCAGGCCACGACGTCGTGCTGACGGACCTGCTTGCGCATCGCCTTCATCCGGCGGGTCAGCTCCTTGTCGTCGGCCCGGTAAGCCTCGAGCAGCGCGGACTTCATGCCGTTGATGTCGTAGGGGTTGACCAGCCAGGCCTGGCGCAGCTCGTCGGCGGCGCCGGCGAACTCCGACAGCACGAGCGCGCCGTCGTCGTCGAAGCGGCACGCGACGTACTCCTTCGCGACCAGGTTCATCCCGTCGCGGTACGGCGTCACCACCATGATGTCGGCGGCCCGGTAGAGCGCGGCCATCTCCTCGCGGGGATAGGAGGAGTGCAGGTAGCTGATCGCCGGTCGGCCGATCCGGCCGAGGTCGCCGTTGATCCGGCCGACCAGCCGCTCGATCTCGTCGCGAAGGATGCGGTACTGCTCGACCTGCTCGCGCGACGGCACGGCCACCTGCACGAAGACGGCGTCCTCGACGTCGAAGTGCCCGTCCTTGATCAGCTCGCTGAACGCGCGGAGCCGGGCATAGATGCCCTTGGTGTAGTCGAGCCGGTCGATGCCGAGGAAGATCTTGCGCGGGTTGCCGAGCGCCTCGCGGATGTCGGAGGCACGGGTGGCCACGGAGTCGGAGAGCGCCAGCTTCTCGAAGCCCGCCGCGTCGATCGAGATCG
The DNA here is from genome assembly GCA_030862825.1 of Actinomycetota bacterium. GTDB lineage: Bacteria > Actinomycetota > Actinomycetes > Propionibacteriales > Nocardioidaceae > Nocardioides. The sequence goes on from JALZCZ010000105.1 coordinate 9,968, forward strand.
GGAACGCCGCAGCCCGGACGGTCCGTCCGTCGGGGAGGTAGACCAGGTCGCGGTGGGTCTTGTGGCCGACCCGCTGGCGCACCAGGCGCACGAAGTTCTGGGCGCCGCCCGGCAGCTGGAACCCCACCAGGTCCGCCCCGAGCAGCCCCTCGAGGATCTGACGCCGCCACGGCAGCTGCTGGAACAGCTCGGCCGGCGGGAACGGGATGTGCAGGTAGAAGCCGATGCGTACGTCGGGGCGCAGCTCGCGCAGCATCTGCGGCACCAGCTGCAGCTGGTAGTCGTGCACCCACACGGTCGCGTTCTTGGCGCAGAGCTCCGCGGCCTTCTCGGCGAAGCGACGGTTGACCGAGACGTAGGAGTCCCACCACTCCCGGTGGAACTCCGGCTTGGCCACCACGTCGTGGTAGAGCGGCCACAGGGTGGCGTTGGAGAAGCCCTCGTAGAAGAGCTCGATCTCTTCGCTGTTCATGCTCAGCGGCACCAACGCCATGCCGTTGTCCTCGAACGGTTCGAGGGCTCCCTCGGTGCCACCCGGCCAGCCGACCCAGACGCCGTTGCCCGCGCGCATGACCGGTTCGATCGCGGTGACCAGCCCGCCGGGGGAGCGCCGCCATCCCGGTGAGCCGTCGCTCAGGGTGACTCGGTCGACGGGCAGGCGGTTGGCGACGATCACGAGATCCCACGACATGGGAGCCACCCTAGTGAGTCCTTGAGTCGGGCCAGCCCGACTCGGAGGTGTGGTGCCGGCCGGATCGGCCCAGCCACCCGGAACTCCTCGCTGGTGGCACGAGCGCGACCCTTCCATCGCCGATGACGACGACACCCGAGCCCCTCGCCCTCAGGCCCGCCGAGCCCACGCAGATGCGGCGGCTCGTGCTGGACACCGCCTACTGCTGGTCCGCCCTGCCGCTCGCGATCATCGGTGGGTCCGACGGTCAGTGGAATGCGGCCGCGCCCACCTGCCGCCGCACGTCCTGGAGCTGGCGCATGATCAGCAGGGTCTGGGAGTGGGGGACGAAGGGACTCTCGAGCAGCCCCTCGCGCAGGCAGCGACCTACCTCGGCGATCTCGTTGCCGTAGCCGCGGCCGATCACCGGGTCGGTGCCGTCGATGCGCACCGGCTCGCCGTCGAGCGGGTGGAAGACGGCGTACGCCGGATGGTGGAAGGAGTCCGGGACCTCGATCCGGCCCAGGTCGGTGGCGATCGACGCCGTGCGCGACGACCACGAGGTCATCGAGACGGCCATCGTGGCGAGCACGCCGCCGGGGTATCTGCCGGTCAGGCCCACATCGACGTCATAGCCGAGAGGGGAGAGCTCGCCGAGCGCCTTCAGCTCCTCGGCCGGTCCGAGCAGCAGGTGCGCGAAGGTGAGCGGGTAGATGCCGATGTCGAGCATCGCGCTGGCACCGAGGTCGGGGTCGAAGATCCGGCTTTCGGGCGGCCCGTCGAACCTGGACCCGAGCTCGGCCCGCAGGTGACGAGGGGCGCCGAACCGGCCCGTGGCCAGCCCCGCGCGCAGCGCCAGCACGACGGGATGGAGGGCGGTCCACATCGCCTCCATCAGGAACCGGTCGTGCTCCCTGGCCAGCCTCATCATCTCCTCGGCCTGGGCCACGTCGACGGTCACCGGTTTCTCGCAGAGCACGTGCTTCCCGGCCTCGAGCGCGATCCGGACGTTGTCGAGGTGCATCGAGTGCGGGGTGGCGACGTAGACGGCGTCGACCTGCGGGTCGCCGACCAGTTCCTCGTAGGAGCCGTGGGCGGTGACGCCGCCGAACTCGTCGGCAAAGGCCCGGGCAGCGTCGAGCCGGCGGGATCCGACGGCGCTCAGCTCCGCGCCGGGGGTGAGCATCAGGTCCTGCGCGAAGAGGTGGGCGATCCTTCCGGTGGCGAGGATGCCCCAACGGACGGGTTCGCTGCTCGACGGAGGCATGAAGCGAGGATAGGCGCGTCGGCGATCCTAATGACATCGTTGTGATTCGCCCTCTACAGTGGGCGTCGGAACGGGACGACGACACCTCCGGGAGACCTGCGCATGGATGCCCAGCGCGACACGCTGCACGACCCCCACGGCGAGGGCAGCCGCCTCAGCGACCGCGACCGCGAGATCCTCGAGTTCGAACGCCAGTGGTGGAAGTACGCCGGCGCCAAGGAGACCGCGGTTCGCGAGCAGTTCGACATGAGCTCCACCCGCTACTACCAGGTGCTGAACGCTCTCATCGACCGTCCCGAGGCCCTCGAGGCGGACCCTTTGCTGGTCCGCCGCCTGCGCCGGCTCCGCTCGCAGCGGCAACGCCAGCGCTCGGCGCGCCGCCTCGGCTTCGAGGTCTGACGGTGTTCTCCACCCGCCGCGACGAGCGTGGGGCGATTCTCCCCTCCCCGGTCGTGATGCTGAGCATCATCGCCGTCGCGATGGCCGCCATCGCCTTCGCCGCCACCCGTGGTGACCAGCCCACCGAGCGTGAGGTCACCCCGGTGGCCCAGGAGCCGACGCAGTCGTCCTCCCCGTCGCCGACGAAGACGGCCAGGCCGAAGCCGCCGAAGCCCGAGATCAAGCGCGGCGAGATCTACGTCGAGGTCTACAACAACTCCAACATCGCCGGCCTCGCCGGCCGAGTCGCGGAGAAGGCGACCGGCGCCGGCTGGAAGGTCGTCGGCAGCGACAACTGGGTCGGCACCATCCCGGCCACCACCGTCTACCACCCGAAGCGGCTGAAGGAGGAGGCCGAGCTGCTCGCGCTCGACCTCGGCATCAAGCGCACCTACCTCGCCGTGGCCCCGATGAAGCTCGACCGGCTGACGGTCATCCTCACCGGCGAGATCGCGGGCTAGGCCGAAGGAATCCCCGGTCCACCGGGGATTCCTTCGCTTGTCGGGCATCGCGACACCGGACAAGTGCGGGGAGTGCCCGTTCAGTGGTGCGGATGCAACTCCTGTGGACAGGCAGTGTCCGACAGCGGACCCGGGTGCAGGCTCAGGTGAGGTTGCGCATCGAGTCAGGTACGCCGCCACCGCGGTGCACCTCCTCGACCAGCTCCTGCAGCGCGGTCAGGGCGACCCGCTGCGGCATCGGCCCGTAGGACACCCGGGCCACGCCGAGCTCCTGCAGCCGCGCGAGCGACGGCGTGCCCGGCACGCCGATCACGGTCAGCCGCAGCGGCCCGAACGCGTCGACCAGCGTCGTCACCTGCTCCTCGCCGAGCCTGGCGGGCACGAAGACCACTGGCGCACCGGCGTCGAGGTAGGCCCGGCCCCGCTCCACGGCGTCGGCGAGCACGTCGGCGGGATCCCGGTCGCCGCCCAGCACGTACGCGTCGGTGCGGGCGTTGAGCACGAAGTCCACGCCCTCCGCCTCAGCGACCTTCATGATCGCCTCGACCTGGGCGGCGGCCTCGGCCACCGGCTTCAGCTGGTCCTCGATGTTGGCGCCGACCACGCCGGCGCCGATTGCGCGGCGGACGGTCTCCGGCGCGTCGCCGTACCCGCCCTCGAGGTCGGCGGTCACCGGCAGGTCGACCGCCGCGGTGATCCGGCCGACCGTCTCGAGCATCAGGTCCACCGGGATCTGCTCGCCGTCGGGGTAGCCGTAGGTCGCCGCGATCGCGTGGCTCGCCGTCGCGATCGCCGTGGTGCCAGGGGTGGCGGCGACCACCGTGGCGCTGGCCACGTCCCAGGCGTTGACCACCGTCAGCAGCTCGGGGTCCTGGTGGAGTCGGAGGAGCTCGGTGGCGCGTGCGCGCAGGTCGGTCATGCCGGGCACAACCCGAGGGTGCCGGTCGGGATTCCCGGTTTCCGTGGTTGGCTGGAGACGTGGACTTCACGTCGGTCAAGGGCGAGCAGAAGTACGCCGCCGTCGTCCGTGCCGCCCCCGAGACCATCGTCGGTCTCGACTTCGACGGCACCCTGTCGCCGATCGTCGAGGACCCCACGAAGGCCCACATCCACCCCGACGCCCGCGAGGTGCTCGTCGAGCTCGCCAAGCAGGTCTCCGCCGTCGCGGTGGTCACCGGGCGCCCGGCCCGGCAGGCGCTCGACCTCGGCGGGCTCGAGGTGGTCGGCAACGCGGTGGGCGACGCGGGCAAGGAGCTCTACCTCTTCGGCCAGTACGGCAACGAGCGCTGGAGCTCCACCAACCGGCGCGTGGTGAGCCCCCGACCGCCGTCGGGCCTGGCGTCGTTCGAGCGCGAGCTGACCCGCGTCCTGCGTCGGCTCGACGCCGCGGACGCTTATGTCGAGGACAAGGGCCTGGCAGTCGCCGTACACACCCGGCGGCTTCGCGATCCGGATGCGGCGTTCGACCGGCTGCTGCCGGCGCTCCAGGAGCTGGCCACGCACCACGACCTCGTGGTCGAGCCGGGCCGCAGGGTGATCGAGGTCCGGTCGCCCGGTATGCACAAGGGCCTGGTCGTGGAGCGCCTGGTCGAGGAGCTCGGTGCCGGCGGGTTCGTCTTCGCCGGCGACGACCTCGGTGACCTGGAGGCGTTCGAGTCGGTGGCGGCGCTGGCCGACGACGACGTGCCGACGCTGCTGGTCTGCTCGGCCTCCGATGAGCAGAGCGCGCTGCGGTCGCTGGCCGACGTGGTGGTCGACGGCCCGGAAGGGGTGCTTGCGTTCCTTCGCCAGCTCGCCGCCGACGCCCGCGATCTGCGCGCCTGATCTCCGCTGCAAGCGAGTCCACATGCCGGGACCGGAGTACGCATCCTGAGACGGGCTCCCGTAGGGTTTCACCCAGCTCATCCAGAGGGACTGAGGGAACGGCCCAGTGAAGTCCCGGCAACCGCCGCGTGCCCCCCGTTACTGCCCCAGTGCAGACGGTCGCGGAAACGGTGCCAAATCCGTCCCGGAGGCGAAGGTCGCGCCGGGAAAGATGAGAAGGAGGACTCATGAGCGCCGTCACCGTTGAAGCTGGCTCCGACACCACCACCCGCGATGTGCGCGAGGGAGCGTTCGGCAACGCCACCGCCCTCTCGTGCCGGGAGTGCGGGCACCAGGTCGAGCTCGGCCCGCACTACGCGTGTCCGGAGTGTTTCGGCCCGCTGGAGATCTCCTACGACTTCCCGACCATCACCCGCGAGCAGATCGAGGCCGGCCCGCGCAACATCTGGCGCTACAAGGCCCTCCTGCCGGTGCCGACCGACATCGAGCAGAGCCCCAACATGGAACCCGGCTTCACCCGGCTGCTGAAGGCGCACAACCTGGGTCGCGAGCTCGGCATCGACAACCTGTGGGTGAAGGACGACTCCACCAACCCCACCAACTCCTTCAAGGACCGCGTCGTCGCCTGCGCCCTGAGCGCGGCCACCGAGTTCCACAGCAAGGTCTTCGCCTGCCCCTCGACCGGAAACCTCGCGAACGCCGTGGCCGCCGCCGGCGCCCGGGCCGGCATCAAGACCGTCGTGTTCATCCCGAGCAACCTCGAGCACCCCAAGCAGGTCAACTCGGCCGTCTTCACCGACTCCCTGGTCGCCGTCGACGGCAACTACGACGACGTCAACAAGCTCGCCTCCGAGATCGCGGGTGAGGAGGACGGCTGGGCGTTCGTCAACGTCAACGTCCGTCCCTACTACGCCGAGGGCTCCAAGACGCTCGGCTACGAGATCGCCGAGCAGCTCGGCTGGCACCTGCCCGACCAGATCGTGATCCCGGTGGCCTCCGGCTCGCAGCTCACCAAGGTCGACAAGGCCTTCCAGGAGCTGATCAAGCTCGGCCTGGTCGACGACAAGCCCTACAAGATCTACGGCGCGCAGGCGACCGGCTGCTCCCCGGTCTCGGTCGCCTACAAGGCCGGTGTCGACGCGATCCGCCCGGTCAAGCCGGACACCATCGCCAAGAGCCTGGCCATCGGAAACCCCGCCGACGGCATCTACGTGCTCGACATCTGCCGCCGCACCGGCGGTGCCGTCGAGGACATCAGCGACGAGCAGGTCCGCGAGGCGATCGTGCTGCTCGCTCGCACCGAGGGCATCTTCACCGAGACCGCCGGCGGCACCACCGTCGGCGTACTGAAGAAGCTCGTGGAGACCGGCCAGCTCGACCCCACCCTCGAGACCGTGGTGATCAACACCGGCCACGGCTTGAAGACCCTCGATGCAGTGGGCGACGCTGTGGGTCCGGCCGCCACCATCGACCCGTCGTACTCCGCCTTCGTCCAGACCGGCATCTGAGGAGCAAGTCCCTTGAGCGTTTCCGTCCGCGTCCCCACCATCCTCCGCACCTACACCGGCGGCGAGTCCGAGGTGACTGCCTCCGGTGAGACCCTCGCCGACGTGCTCGAGGACCTCGATGCGAGCTACACCGGCATCAAGGGCAGGATCCTCGACGACAACGGCGAGCTGCGCCGGTTCGTGAACGTCTACGTCGGCAACGACGACGTGCGTTTCCTCGACAACCTCGCCACTCCCACCCCCGAGGGCACCCAGATCTCGGTGATCCCGGCGGTTGCCGGCGGTTGAGTTCCGGCTAAGGTCGCGGCCTCCTCGCTCGTTGTTGGCCGATGGTTCAACCCACGGTGGTTGAACGGTGGCATGCCACGCCGACGACTCCTGATCGGTCTCGGCGCCGGCGCCGGGGCCCTGGGTGCGGTCTCGCTCGGCACCCTGCTGGGCGGCAAGCACCTGCTCGAGCGGCAGGCGGCAATCGCGCGCCAGATCATCGGCCACCCTCATGGCGAGATCGCGCCGGATGCCGACAAGACCTACAAGAAGAGGTACGGCGACCGCATCGAGCTGGTGCTCCTCGGCGACTCGATCGCGGCCGGCCTGGGAGCGGACCTGCCGCGGGAGACGCTCGGCGCCCGCCTCGCCAAGGGCACCGCGAAACGGGTGCAACGCTCGGTCCGGCTGCGGACGGCGGCCCGCGTCGGGGCCGAGTCGAGCATGCTCGCGGAGCAGGTGGCCGGACTGGATCCGGCGTACCGGCCCGACATCGCAGTCGTCGTCGTCGGCGGCAACGACGTCACCCATCGGGTGCCGGTGGCCGAGGCGGCCCGCGACCTGGCCGCCTGCGTCGAGGCGCTGCAGGCACGCGGCACCGCGGTCGTCGTCGGCACCTGCCCGGACCTCGGGGCACTGCGGCCGGTGCCCCAACCCCTGCGCAGCCTGGGCTCCCGCGCCTCACGGC
>JALZCZ010000116.1 GCA_030862825.1 Actinomycetota bacterium
GGCGCGCGTCGGCCTCGAAGCGCTGCTCGCTCATCCGGAACAGCATCGAGAGGAAGTTGGCGGTGTAGCCGAGGTCGTTGTCGGGGTAGACGAACGGCTTGCCCTGCGCGTGGCGGAACGACCAGGCGCCCAGGGTCGGCATCTTCGCGATCATCCGCACGATCTGCATGTGGCGGTTGTCGGCGTCGGAGATGTTGCGCGCGTCGGGGTAGAACGTCGACAGCGCACCCACGGACGCCATCAGCATCCCCATCGGGTGGGCGTCGTAGCGGAAGCCCTCCATGAACGTCTTCACGTTCTCGTGCACGAACGTGTGGTAGGTGATCTCGTGCACCCACGCGTCGTACTCGACCTTGGTCGGCAGGGAGCCGTGGACCAGGAGGTAGGCGACCTCCAGGAAGTTGGACTTCTCGGCCAGCTGCTCGATCGGGTAGCCCCGGTACTCGAGGATCCCCTTCTCTCCGTCGATGTAGGTGACGGCGCTGCGGCACGAGGCGGTGTTGACGAAGCCGGGGTCGTAGACGGCCAGGCCGGGCTGCTCCTCGCCGGTCCTGATCTGCCCGAGGTCGGCGGCCTTGATGGTGCCGTCGAGGATCGGGACGTCATACTCCTGTCCGGTGCGGTTGTCACGGACGGTAAGAGAGTCGGTCACGTCGTCCAACCTAAACCGCGACCGGCTGCCGTGCGAATCCGGTGTCCACCGTTTTGACGGTCTCCCGGCCGCCCGCGTATTCTTTTCTGTCGCGGCCTGCCCCGGATTCTGACTCCGTGCGGGCGGCCATCAAGCACGATCTCCGAAGACCAGACAACACCGAACCAAGTAAGGCTGATTCCTGTGCGCACGTACAGCCCGAAGCCCGCGGACATCCAGCGGGTGTGGCACGTCATCGATGCCGAGGACGTCGTCCTGGGCCGCCTCGCCGTCGAAGCGGCCACCCTGCTCCGCGGCAAGCACAAGGCGATGTACGCCCCGCACATGGACATCGGCGACTTCGTGATCATCATCAACGCCGAGAAGGTCCACCTCTCCGGCAACAAGCGGACGACCAAGCTCGCCTACCGTCACTCGGGCTACCCCGGCGGCCTGTCGTCCACCCCGATCGGCGAGATCCTCGCGAAGGACCCGCGCAAGGCCATCGAGAAGGCCGTGTGGGGCATGCTCCCGAAGAACAAGCTGAGCCGCGCCCAGCTGAGCAAGCTCAAGGTGTACGCCGGCCCCGAGCACCCGCACGCGGCCCAGCAGGCCGTTCCGTTCGAGATCAAGCAGATCTCCCAGTAATCATCTGATGACGACGAAAACAGAGTTGAGGAAGCACCGTGGCTGAGAGCAGCACCGAGGTCGAGGAGACCGAGACCGAGACGTACCAGGCCGACGAGCAGGGTGTCGCCTACAGCTCGGAGAGCACCCCGTCCGCCGACGAGGTGGCCGCCCGCCCGGCGACCATCGCTCCGGCGGCAGCCACCGGCCGCCGCAAGGAGGCCGTCGCGCGCGTCCGGATCGTCCCCGGCACCGGCGAGTGGACCGTCAACGGTCGCAGCCTCGACTCCTACTTCCCCAACAAGCTGCACCAGCAGGTCGTGAACGAGCCGTTCGCGAACCTCCAGCTCGAGGGTCGTTTCGACGTCGTCGCCCGCATCCACGGCGGCGGCATCACCGGTCAGGCCGGCGCGCTGCGCCTCGGCGTGGCTCGCTGCCTCAACGCCATCGACGAGGAGACCAACCGGCCCTCGCTGAAGAAGGCCGGGCTGCTCACGCGTGACGCCCGCGTCATCGAGCGCAAGAAGGCCGGTCTCAAGAAGGCCCGCAAGGCGCCTCAGTTCTCCAAGCGCTGATTTCAGCGCTGGTCCGGGGCGCAATGCCGCGCATCTTCGGCACGGACGGGGTCCGGGGTCTGGCGAACGGTCACCTGACCGCAGAGCTGGCCCTGGACCTTTCCGTTGCCGCCGCCCGGGTGCTCGCCGACAGGGGTGAGTTCGAGGGCCACCGTCCGCTGGCCGTGGTCGGCCGCGACACCCGCATCTCCGGGCAGTTCCTGGAGCACGCGGTGGTCGCCGGGCTGGCCTCGGCCGGTGTCGACGTCCTCCGGCTCCGGGTGCTGCCGACCCCGGGCGTCGCCTACATGACCGAGGCCCTGGGGGCCGACCTCGGCGTCGTGATCAGCGCCTCGCACAACCCGATGCCCGACAACGGCATCAAGTTCCTCGCGCGCGGCGGCCACAAGCTCGACGACGCGGTCGAGAAGGAGATCGAGCGTCATCTCGACGAGGACTGGGAGCGTCCGGTCGGCGGCGACGTCGGCCGGGTCACGCCGTACGCCACCCCCGTCGAGGAGTACGTCGACCACCTGGTGTCCACGATCGGCCGGCCGCTCACCGGGCTGAAGGTGGTGCTCGACGCCGCCCACGGCGCCGCCTACGAGGCGGGCCCGCTCGCCCTGGCCCAGGCGGGTGCGGAGGTGGTCGCGATCGGCACCGAGCCCGACGGCCTCAACATCAACGACGGCTGCGGCTCCACCCACCTGGGTCTCCTGCAGCGGGCCGTGGTCGAGCACGGCGCGGACGTCGGGTTCGCGCTCGACGGCGACGCCGACCGCTGCCTCGCCGTCGACCACGAGGGCAACGAGGTCGACGGTGACCAGATCCTGGCGGTGCTCGCCATCGGCATGGCCGAGACCGGCCACCTCGCCAAGGACACCGTGGTGGCGACCGTGATGAGCAACCTCGGCTTCGTGCAGGCGATGAAGGCCGCCGGGCTGGGGGTGCGCCAGACCAAGGTCGGCGACCGCTACGTGCTCGAGGCCATGCGGGTCTCCGGCTACACCCTCGGCGGCGAGCAGTCCGGCCACGTGATCATGAGCGAACACGCCACCACGGGTGACGGCATCCTCACCGCGCTGCACGTGCTCGAGCGGATGGCGGTCACCGGACAGAGCCTCCAGACCCTGGCGAGCGTGGTCACCCGGCTGCCGCAGGTGCTGGTCAACGTGCCGGACGTCGACAAGTCGCGCACCGACGAGGACGCGGTGGTCGCCGCCGCGGTCGCCGAGGAGGAGGCCGCGCTGGGCGACTCCGGGCGGATCCTGCTGCGTGCGTCGGGCACGGAGGCCTTGGTGCGGGTGATGGTGGAGGCGTCGACCCAGGAGCTCGCCCAGGACATCGCCGACCGGCTGGCCGGCGTGGTCAAGGCCCAGCTCGCGCTCTGAGGCCCCTCAGACCTTCCGGAGGCGCACGTAGCGCACGGAGTGGTCGCGGTCCTTGCGCAGCACCAGGGTGGCGCGCGAGCGCGTGGGCAGGATGTTCTCGGTCAGGTTGGGCCCGTTGATGGAGTCCCAGATGCGCTCGGCCTCCCGGACCGCCTCCTCTCGGCTGAGCGAGCCGTACTTGGAGAAGTAGGACTCCGGGTCGCGGAAGGCGGTCTCGCGCAGGCGCAGGAAGCGCTCGACGTACCAGTCGCGGATGTGGCTGGTCCCGGCGTCGACGTACACGGAGAAGTCGAAGAAGTCGCTCAGTGTCAGCCCGGCGCGTCCGTCCTCGCGCACCCGGGCCGGCTGCAGCACGTTCAGGCCCTCGATGATCACGATGTCGGGACGCTTGATGACGACCTTCTCGTCGGGGACCACGTCGTAGACGAGGTGCGAGTACGTCGGCGCCTCGACCTCGTCCTTGCCCGACTTGATGTCCACGACGAACCGTAGCAGCGCCCGTCGGTCGTACGACTCCGGGAAGCCCTTGCGCTGCAGGAGGCCGCGGCGCTCGAGCTCGGCGTTGGGGTAGAGGAAGCCGTCGGTGGTGATGAGCGCGACATTGGGGTGCTCGGGCCAGTGGGCCAGCATCTGCTGCAGCACGCGGGCGGTGGTGGACTTGCCGACCGCGACCGAGCCGGCCAGGCCGATCACGAACGGGGTGCGCGGTGGAGTCTGCCGGTGCAGGAAGTCCTCCTGCTCGCGGTGCAGCTTGCCGGCCGCCTCGACGTACAGGCTGAGCAGGCGGGAGATCGGGAGATAGACCTCCTGCACCTCGTCGAGGTCGAGGGAGTCGCCGAGCCCGCGGACCTGCTGGATCTCCTCGGGCGTGAGCGGGATATCTGTCTGGGGGGCCAGCGCCGCCCACGCGGCGCGGTCGAGCTCGATGTACGGCGATGACTCGCGTTCGTCGCCGTGGTTGCCCCCGGACATGACCGCGATTCTTGCAGCACGCCCACCTGGACGGGCCCGGGGTCCACCACGCTTAGAGTTGGGCCCATGTGCGGCATCGTCGGCTACGTCGGCCCCCAGCAGGCCCAAGGCGTCGTCGTCGAGGGACTGCGCAGGCTGGAGTACCGCGGCTACGACTCTGCCGGCATCGCCCTGGTGACCACGAGACCGGACGGTGGCGGGATCTCCACCGAGAAGCGGGCCGGCAAGCTGGCCAACCTCGAGAAGGCCATTTCCGACGCGCCGCTGCCGGCCGCGACCACCGGGGTCGGACACACCCGCTGGGCGACGCACGGTGCCCCCAACGACGTGAACGCCCATCCCCATCTCGGCAACAGCCGGCGGGTGGCGCTCGTGCACAACGGCATCATCGAGAACTTCGCCGAGCTGCGGGCCCGGATCGAGGCCGACGACCACGTCCTGCTCTCCGAGACCGACACCGAGGTGGCCGCCCACCTGCTGGAGCTGCAGGTGCTCTCGGGGATCGACCTGACCACGGCCATGCAGCGCGTGTGCCAGCAGCTCGACGGCGCCTTCACGCTGGTGGCCGTCGACGCCGAGGACCCCACCCGGGTGGTCGCGGCGCGCCGAAACTCACCCCTGGTGGTCGGCGTCGGCGAGGGCGAGAACTTCGTTGGCTCCGACGTGGCCGCGTTCATCGAGCACACCCGCGAGGCGCTGGAGCTCGGGCAGGACCAGGTGGTCACGATCACTGCCGACGAGGTGTCGGTGAGCAACTTCGACGGGTCGCCGGCGGAGGGCCGGCGCTACCACGTCGACTGGGATCTCTCGGCCGCCGAGAAGGACGGCCATGACTGGTTCATGCGCAAGGAGATCTTCGAGCAGCCGCGCGCGGTCGCCGACTCGCTGCTGGGACGGCGTACGGCGCAAGGGAAGCTGCAGCTCGACGAGATGCGGCTCTCCGACGACGAGCTGCGCGACATCGACAAGATCATCATCATCGCGTGCGGCACGTCGTTCTACGCCGGCATGGTGGCGAAGTACGCGATCGAGCACTGGACCCGGACGCCGGTCGAGGTGGAGCTCGCCTCGGAGTTCCGCTACCGCGACCCGATCCTCGACTACTCCACGCTGGTGGTGGCGATCAGCCAGTCGGGAGAGACGGCCGACACCCTGCAGGCGATCCGCCATGCACGCACCCAGCGCTCGAAGGTGCTGGCGATCTGCAACACCAACGGCTCGACCATCCCGCGCGAGTCCGACGCGGTCATCTACACCCACGCCGGCCCGGAGATCGGGGTCGCGTCGACCAAGGGGTTCCTGACCCAGCTGGTCGCCTGCTACCTGCTCGCCTTGTACGTCGCGCAGGTCAAGGGCACTCGCTACGGCGACGAGATCGGGCAGATCGTGCGGCAGCTCGAGGCGATGCCGGCGCACATCGAGACCGTGCTGGAGTGCGCCGAGCAGGTCTACCAGCTCGCGCACACGCACCTGGAGACGAGGTCGGTGCTGTTCCTCGGGCGCCATGCCGGCTATCCGGTGGCGCTGGAGGGTGCGCTGAAGCTCAAGGAGCTGGCCTATCTCCACGCGGAGGGCTTCGCAGCCGGCGAGCTCAAGCACGGGCCGATCGCCCTGATCGAGCCCGGGCTGCCGGTGCTGTGCGTCGTACCTCCCCAAGGGCGCGACCAGCTGCACGGCAAGATGATCAGCGGCATCCAGGAGGTGCGGGCGCGCGGCGCCAAGACGATCTGCCTGGCCGAGGAGGGCGACCGCTCGATCGAGCCGTACGCCGACCACCTGATCCGCCTGCCGAAGGTGCCGGTGCTGCTCCAGCCGCTGGTGGCGATCGTGCCGCTGCAGCTCTTCGCCTGCGAGCTGGCCACGGCCCTGGGCCACGACGTCGACCAGCCGCGCAACCTGGCCAAGTCCGTCACGGTCGAGTGAGGCTTCGATGGCGGTGATCGGCGTCGGCATCGACGTGGTCGACATCGAGCGGTTCGCCGTGTCGATCGAGCGGACCCCGTCGATGGTCGAGCGCCTCTTCACTCCGGCCGAGGCGGCGCTCCCGCTGACCTCCCTGGCAGCCCGCTTCGCCGCGAAGGAGGCGATCGCCAAGGCGCTCGGAGCCCCCTACGGCATGGAGTGGCACGACGCCGAGGTGGTCTCCGAGGACTCCGGCCGCCCCCTGCTCACCATCCGCGGCACGGTGCGTGCCCGCGCCGACGAGCTCGGCGTCGTCCACGTCCACCTCTCGCTGTCCCACGACGCCGGCATCGCATCTGCGGTCGTGGTGCTGGAGAGCTGATCGGGCCTGGGTCGGGCTCGCCCGGCGCGGGTCGGGTGCCTGCGCCCGACCCATGCGGTGTTGTCAGCCACACGACCCGGCAACCCGAGGGCGATCACATCGACGGCCACTTCCTGAGGTTCGTTTCTGAGCACCGGGGCTCGAGCCGACATCGAGGGATCCCCGGCTTGGGGCTGATCATCAGGTCGAAGGGCCGCCGGGACGGGCAGAACCGCACGCCGTCGACGGGCTCGAAGCTGGGCTCGTGGTCGGGCAGGATGCCCGTCACGGCGCTGATCAGACGTTGTGCTCAACTGCATCCCAGCCGATCTGATGGTGCGTGAGCTGTCGGCGAGCGACCATGCCGGCCCGTTCGGCGATCAGGCGTTCCAGCTCGGCCTTCATGGCGGACAGGCCTCCACAGATTCGAGCGGCGGTCGCTGCTCATCCACGGTCACCGCGCGGACGTTCCGGACCCCGCCGACTAGCGTGAAGCCCGTGAGGCACGCGCACACCGTGGAGCAGGTCCGGGCAGCCGAGAAGGCACTGATGGCCCGGCTGCCCGACGGCGCCCTGATGCAACGGGCCGCACACGGGCTGGCGTACGCGGTGCTCGACCTGCTGGGGTCCGCGTACGGGCGGCGGGTGCTGCTGCTCGTGGGGTCGGGGGACAACGGCGGTGATGCGCTGTACGCCGGCGCGCTGCTGGCCCGTCGAGGTGCCCGCGTCGAGGCGTGGCTGCTCTCCGACAAGGCGCACGAGGCGGGCGTCGCGGCGCTGCGGAGAGCCGGTGGTCGGGTCGTGTGCCTGACACCGACCCACGCAGCGGCCTCGGGCACTCGACCCGAGCCCGCGGGGGCCGAGGTGGTCGTCGACGGCATCGTCGGCATCGGGGGCCGCGCGGGCCTGCGGACCGACGCCCAGGACACGCTGCAGCGCGTACGAGGCATCCCCGTCGTCGCCGTCGACATCCCGTCCGGCGTCGACGTCGACACGGGGGAGCTCGACGGGGCGCACGTCACCGCCGACGTCACGGTCACCTTCGGCACCCACAAGGTCGCGCATCTGGTCGACCCCGCGGCCACGGCGTGCGGCGCGGTGCACCTGGTCGACATCGGCCTCGACCTGCCGCAGGCGTGCGTCGAGGCGCTCCAGCCCGCCGACGTCGCCAGCCTGATCCCGAGACCCACGACGGACGCCCACAAGTACACGCGCGGCGTGGTCGGGGTGCGCGCCGGCTCGATCGACTACCCCGGAGCGGGGCTGCTCAGCGTGGCCGGAGCCGCGACCGGGCTGTGCGGCATGGTTCGCTACGTCGGCGACGACGAGGTGGGCGATCGCGTCCGCGCGGCCCACCCCGAGGTGGTCGGGCCGGGCAGGGTGCAGGCCTGGGTGGTCGGCTCGGGAAGCGGCGACGCGGCCGGCGCCCACCTCGCCGAGGCCTCGGCCGAAGGCGTCCCGGTCCTCATCGACGCCGACGCCCTGGCCCACGTCAACGGCCCCCTCGGTGTCCCCGCGGTCCTGACCCCCCACGCGGGCGAGCTCGCCAGGATGCTCGGCGTCGACCGCGAGGACGTCGAGGCGCGGCAGCTCCCCCACGCCCGCCTCGCCGCCGAGAGGTACGCCGCCACCGTCCTGCTCAAGGGCCACCATTCGCTGGTCGCCGAGCCCGACGGTCGGGTGCGGGTGACCACGACCGGCACTCCGTGGCTGGCCACGGCCGGGGCGGGCGATGTGCTCGGCGGGCTGGTCGGCGCCCTGCTCGCCGCGGGGCTCGCGCCGTTCGACGCGGCCTCGGTCGGGTCGTGGCTGCACGGTGCCGCGGCGACCCTGGCCGGCGACGACGGACCACTGGTGGCGGGTGACCTCGCCCACGCCGTCCCCGACGTGGTGAGGGGCCTCCCTCGCCGCTGATGGAAGAATCGCGGTCCATGACCCCGACCGCGCGCGCCGAGATCGTGGTCGACGTGGGCGCGATCCGCCGCAACGTGCGCCTGCTCCGGACCCTGGTGTCCGTCGAGCGGCCGGTGCAGATGATCGCCGTGGTCAAGGCCGACGGCTACGGCCACGGCATGCCCGAGGCGGCGCGGGCCGCTCGCGAGGGCGGCGCCGAGTGGCTCGGGGTGGCCACCCTCGACGAGGCACTCGCGCTCCGGACAGGCGGCGACACCGGCCGGCTGCTGTGCTGGCTGACCGTGCCCGGCGAGGACTACGCGGCCGCGCTGCCGGCCGACATCGACCTGACGGCGTACTCCGTCGCCGAGCTCGACGAGATCGCCGCCGCCGCGTCCGCGACCGGCGACACCGCACGGGTCCAGCTCAAGGTCGACACCGGCCTCACCCGCGGGGGCGCGCCCCGCGCCGC
>JALZCZ010000121.1 GCA_030862825.1 Actinomycetota bacterium
GCCGAGCCCTCGCGCCTTCCCGATCCGGTCCGACATCGTGGCCGTGCGCTACTGCGGGCTGCCCGTGGCCGGCTTCCCGTCGATGCCGGGCCCGCCCGACGCGCTCGTCGACGGCATCACCTCATTCGTCGACGCCGTTGCCGCCCTTCCCGAAGCCGCCCCCGCCCGGTGCGCCGCGATCTCGATGATGCCCGGCGAGGACCGTCTCCTGCTCCAGCTGGCCGACGGCACCTCGGTGACCGTGGCCGCCCAGATGTGCCAGGACGTCGATGCGGGGGGCCGGACGCTCGACGGTGGCGACGTCACCAACGCCTTCATGGCGGCCCTGGATGCTCAGCGGGACGCCTTCGCCTACACCGCGGAATCTGCCGACGCGCTCACCTGCCAGACACCCGTGTCGTCCGGACCGGTGCGTCATTGGCGTGACGACGTGGTCGAAGCAGTGTTCTGCCCTGCGGGAGTCTCCGACGCCGCCGGCACGCCGATCACCGACGACTCGCTCGACGAGCTGGCCGACGCCTGGACCGACGCCGTTCGTCTCGACCCGATGGCGGACTGCGTTCAGAACGGCGAGCCATCTTCGGTGTTGGCGCGCACCAACCGGGGTGACGTGGTGCGGCTCACCGAAGGTGCCTGCGGTCACCTGGAGTACTACGGCTGGGAAGGCGAGCAGCGGGCGTACTGGGTCAAGGTCCTGGCCCCGCGCCTCATCGCGAGCTGAACGCCACCCGGACGCCGAGCGCGACCAGCACGGTGCCGGCGATGGCATCGAGCCGGCGACGCACGCGGGAGCGACGGAAGAATGCGCCCGCCCGGCCGACGCCGTAGGCGAGGGTGAGGTAGAACGCGGTCTCGATGACCACCTGGACCGCGGCCAGGCCGGCGGTGGTCGCGAACAGCGGCCGGTCGGCGGGCACGAACTGCGGGTAGAAGGCGACCATGAAGATCGCGGCCTTGGGGTTGGCCAGCTGCACGACGGTGCCCTCGGCGAACCGCTTCCACCACCCGCGCCCACCCTGCTCGGCCACCGCCTCGTCGTGACCGCCGCCGCGCCAGGCCGAGCGCCAGGCGCGGACTCCGAGGTACAGCAGCACCGCCGCGCCCACGACCTTGAGCACCACGAATGCGGTCGTCGAGACCGCGACCAGCGCGGCGAAGCCGGCCGCCGCGGCCAACGCCCACAGGTAGAGGCCGAACTCGAGCCCCAGCACGGTCGGCACGGCAGCCCGCCAGCCTCCCGCAGCCGCGCGCTGGAAGATCAGCGCCATCGCCGGCCCCGGCGAGGCAGAGATCAGCAGCACTGCGACGACGAAGGCCGGCATCAACGCGATCAGGTCCACGCCGGCATTCTCGCTCAGGACTGTGCGGCAGTGCCTCCCGAATAGTCGGGCAGCTGCTGCAGCGACCACCCGTTGCCGTCAGGGTCCGAGAAGTACACGAACCGGCCCCAGGGCTGCTCGTCGACCTCGCTGACCTCGATGCCCCGCTTCGTCAGCTCGGCATGCGCCGCGTCGGCGTCGGCGACGACGCACTGCATGTTGTCGAGCGACCCGGGCGCGATCCCGGTCAGTCCCTTGCCGATCGCGATCGAGCACGCCGACCCCGGCGGCGTCAGCTGCACGAACCTGATCTCCTCGCTCACGGTGTAGTCGTGGTCGGCGTTGAACCCCGCCCGGACGTAGAACTCCTTGGCCCGGTCGACGTCGGTCACGGGCACGGCCACCAGCTCCAGTCTCATGTCCATGCGGACAGCCTAGGAATGATTCAGGCCAGTGCCTGGCCGCAATCCTGGGAACCCTTGACGAATCTTCGGCTCAGTCGTGGCCACAGGCGACGCCGTCACCGTCGGCGTCCAGGCCGTGCGGGTCGGAGCCCGAGACCGTGACCGGCCCGGTGTCGGCACAGTCGAGGTCCGGCGGGTACGCCGGGATGCAGGGCGAGTACCCGGACGCGCAGCTGCTGCTGGGGACCTCGGCGAGGGGCACCGGAGCCGGCGCACACGTCGCGTTCGGCGTCGACCGGTCGGTCGTGACGTAGCGCCGCTGGCGCGGGTGGTGGTCGTAGCCGTCCCGGGAGTCGTAGCGGGCGATCGCCAGGCCACTGCCGATCAGCCGGATCCCCGCGTCCGTGTCGCCGACGTCGACGTAGCGAAGCAGCCGACCGTATCGATCGCGATCGTCGACCGGAGCGGTGAGCCTCACCTGTTCGCCCAGGGTGAGCCGCGACAGCAGCTCCGAGGCTCGTTCCGATCCGCACTCACCCTTCTCGGGCGCATCCACGCCCACCAGGCGGACCGAGTCGCCGTTGCCCAGCAGCACCGTGTCACCGTCGGTCACGGACCGCACGCGGTACGTTTTCGGAGCGCGTGCCTCGCGTTCCTCGGTATCGACAGCCGGCGCAGCGCCATCGTCCGCGTTTCTGTCCACCCCGATGTCGGAGTCGCGGTCAGGTGCGGCCTCGCTGGTGGCGGCGTCCCGCGTGGGCTCGTCATCCGAGTTCGCGGCGATCGCCCCGAGCCCCACCATGGCCGCCACGACCCAGCCCAGCCAGGCGCGCGACCTGGGAGCGCCGTCGGGGGTAGTCACGAGACGCATTGACGCACGCGAAGGATGCATGCGTCAGCCGAGCTCCCCAAGATGGCCCAGACGGGCCATGGAGTCTGCACGCCTGGCCTCGGACGCGCCACGAGCCCCGGCCGTAGGTTGCTGGCCGGGGTGCGGGGCTCGGTCGTCAGGGTTCGCGAGGAAATGAGCTGGTGCCGTGGTGGTCGCGGATCAGCCGGATGCCGTTGGGGCTGGTCCACAGGTAGCTGCCGCGGTCCAGGACGGCGTAGTCCCACCCACAGTGGGTCTTCGCGCGGTGATGGCGTCGGCAGAGGGGTGCGGTGTTGCAGGAGCATGTGGTGCCGCCGTTGGCGTAGGGGACGGCGTGGTCGCAGTCGCAGCGTCGGGCGCGTTTGGTGCAGTGCGGGAAGACGCAGTGCACGTCGACCAGTTGGTTCTGTTCCTTCAACCGGTCCGGTGCCTCGTAGCCTCGACATGGATGTGGTCGGCCAGGTCGACCACCGGTTTCACGGTCACGTGGGCGTCGGGGTTGCCGCACCATTGCCGGATCTACTCACCGAGATCGGGGATCTCGTGTTCTGGCAGCGGCCTACGCTCTGAGCGCCCGTGAGGGCGTCTTGGGTGAGGTGGACGAACAGCACCACACCCCGCCCCGACCCAGGGCTTTCCTCACCGGACAGGTCGAAGGCGAGCTGACGACGGGCGAGCTCACCAGCGGCCCGGGAGCGCGCACGCCAACGGCTCGGTGCTGCCCAGGCCGGCGAGCTGCTTGGCCGTCGTGCTGATCGCCGCCTCGAGGTCCTCGGCGTCGGCCAGGTCCAGCTCCCCGTCGATGTGCACGGTGCCGTCGTGGGAGACCCGGTCCAGATCGACGTCGAAGCGACGGGACTCGGCGGCCGCCTTGCGTCGGGCCTCGGCGGCCTCGGGTCGAACCGGATCATCGCCTCCTGCACCAGCCGCTCCAGCTGCGCCCACGAACACGCATCCGCCACCGGCGCCAGGTGCTGGTCCACGTGCGCGGCACCCGCCACCGGGAGGGCCATGGTCTGGTCGGCGACCCGGAACGCCCGCCACACCGGCAGCCTTCCCGCCTCCACCTTCGCCAGCAGCCTGGGGAGCCGATAGGCGAGCTCCAGCACCAGACCCACGTAGGCCTTGCCGGCATCGGTGGACAGACCCAGCGCTGCGGCGAGCTCCATCGCCGCGAACTCCGCCACCAACGGCGCCCCGACCCCAGTCACCGGGATCGGCTGATCCCCGAAGAACCCATGGTTCGCGAGCTCCTCATCCGCGTCGACCTGGTTCAGCTTCACCCATTCGAGGGTGGCCTGGAGCATCGCGATCTCGGCCAGATCGCGGTCGGTCGTGTGTCTGCGCAGCACCGCGAGGACATCGGCCGTGGTGGCCGATTCGGTGTGGTGCGCGGTGCTGGTCATAGGGGGATCCAAGCACCCGCCACCGACAGTGGCCGCCCGGTTTCGGGGGATTGTCCACCGACCCTCAGGTCACGGCCGGGTAACGAGTTTCCCGCTCAACCACAGCGGTTTCGGGCGAGTGCCGTGCCAGCCACAGAGGTCTCGATACGCTCGCTGGCGCTCGCTACTCGACCAACGAAGACCAACCCGACCGCAGGTCGGCGTCCCTCCCGATAGGCGCAGATCACGACCGGAGACGGCGTTGCCAGGGGCGCGCAACGGCGGAGCGAACCCCTGATCGTGAGAGTTCGGCATGCTAGGCGCGTGGGCCCACCCCAGCCCCGAAACGGCGACCGCGAGCAACGGTTTCGGTGTCAACCACAGGCGTTTCGAGGCTCGTCGCCGGCGCTCCTCACAGCCGCCTTGGGGTCGTGCCGGGCGCGCCCGAGTGCGGTCCGTACGTCACCGGGGTCGCGCAGGCCGCGATCAGGCGCGGCTTCTTGTCGATCATCGCGTTGAACAGCTCGCGCTGCTCGTCGTAGTCGGCCTCCGCGGGCCCGGTCCATTTCATGTCCCATTGCCTCCTCGGTTCCCTCCTCAGGAACCATCCTTCGAGGCAGGTCCGGCGGCAATGGCCCGGAATGACGAAACGATGACGCAGGCACGTGGTCATTCCCCTCAAGTTCGGAGGGGTCTCCGCGACGACCTGGCGGTGACCGCTAGTCGCGGCCGTCGTAGTCCTTGGTGCGGATGCCGATCTTGTTGCCGAGCCAGACGAGCGGGTCGTACTTCTTGTCGGCGACGCGCTCCTTCATCGGGATGATCGCGTTGTCGGTGATCTTGATGCCCTCGGGACACACCTCGGTGCAGCACTTGGTGATGTTGCACATCCCGAGGCCGGCCGCGCCCTGGGCCAGCTCGCGCCGGTCGTGGGTGTCGAGGGGGTGCATGTCGAGCTCGGCATAGCGCAGGAAGAACCGGGGTCCGGAGAAGGCCGGCTTGTTGTCCTCGTGGTCGCGCACGACGTGACAGGTGTTCTGGCACAGGAAGCACTCGATGCACTTGCGGAACTCCTGGCCCCGCTCGACGTCCATCTGCGCCATTCGCCGCTTGTTGTCGGCGTCGCGCGGCGGCGGCTGGAACGACGGCAGCTCCTTGGCCTTCTCGTAGTTGAACGAGACGTCCGTGACCAGGTCGCGGATCACCGGGAACGACCGCATCGGCGTGACCGTGATCGTCTCGTCCTCGCCGAAGTCCGAGAGCCGGGTCATGCAGAGCAGCCTGGGCTTGCCGTTGATCTCGGCGCTGCACGACCCGCACTTGCCGGCCTTGCAGTTCCAGCGGATCGCGAGGTCGCCGGCCTGCGTGGCCTGCACCCGGTGCAGGGCGTCGAGGACGACCTCGCCCTCGGAGACCTCCACCGTGTAGTCACCGAGGTCGCCGCCCGACTCGTCACCGCGCCAGATCCGCATCTTCAGGTCGTAGCTGCTCACTTGGACTCCTCGAAGTACTTCTTGAGCTCGTCGGGCATGACCGGAAGCGGCTTCTCGTGCAGGTCCACCGCGGTGCCGTCGTCGGTGAGGTTGACGACCAGGTTCTTGGTGCCCCACTCGGGGTTCGGGCCCGGGAAGTCGTCGCGGGTGTGTCCGCCGCGCGACTCCTGGCGAGAGAGTGCGGCCTTCGCGATCGCCTCGCTGACGATCAGCATGTTGCGCAGGTCGATGGCGAGGTGCCAGCCCGGGTTGTACTGGCGATGGCCCTCCACCTTCATCGACTTGGCGCGCACCTTGAACTTCTCGATCTCGGCGAGCGACCGCTCCAGCTCCTCGGCGGTGCGGATGATGCCGACCAGGTCGTTCATCGACTGCTGGAGGTCGGACTGGATCGTGTAGGGGTTCTCCCCGCCCTCCACCTCGAACGGCGCCAGCGCGCTCTGCTGAGCCGCCTTCACGTCCGCGTCGTCGACCTTGGGGCGGTCGGCGCCCAGCGAGCTCGTGTACGCCGTCGCCGCCTCTCCCGCACGCTTGCCGAAGACGAGCAGGTCGCCCAGCGAGTTGCCGCCGAGGCGGTTGGACCCGTGCATGCCGCCGGAGCACTCGCCGACGGCGTACAGCCCCTGCACCGCGCTCTCCTGGGTGTCGGCGTCCACCTCGACACCGCCCATGACGTAGTGGCAGGTGGGACCGATCTCCATCGGCTCCGCGGTGATGTCGACGTCGGCCAGCTCCTTGAACTGGTGGTACATCGAGGGCAGCCGCTTGCGGATGAACTCCGGCGAGCGGCGCGACGCGATGTCGAGGTAGATACCGCCGTGGGGCGTGCCGCGGCCGGCCTTGATCTCCGAGTTGATCGCCCGCGCCACCTCGTCGCGCGGCAGCAGCTCCGGGGGGCGACGGTTGTTCTTCTTGTCGTCGTACCAGCGGTCGGCCTCCTCGACCGTGTCCGCCGTCTCGCTCTTGAAGAACTCCGGGATGTAGTCGAACATGAACCGCTTGCCCTCGGAGTTCTTCAGGATGCCGCCGTCGCCGCGCACCGACTCCGTGACCAGCAGCCCCTTCACCGAGGGCGGCCAGACCATGCCCGTCGGGTGGAACTGCACGAACTCCATGTTGATCA
>JALZCZ010000125.1 GCA_030862825.1 Actinomycetota bacterium
CGGGCGCCCTCCCTCCGCTATGCCCTCCGGCCAGGGGTGGTGTAGACACTTTCGCGAGGAGGGTCCGTGAGCTCGTCGTCCGGTTCGTTGCCCCGCTACATCGGGATCCGGCTGCTGCTGGTGCTGCCGATGATGTGGGTGCTGCTCACCATCGTGTTCGTGCTGTTGCGCGTGGCACCTGGTGACCCGGTCAGCGCATCCGTCGGTGGTCAGCTCAGCGAGGAGGCCCTCGACAGCCGGCGAGCGGCCGCCGGCCTGGACCGGCCCCTGCTCGTGCAGTACTTCGAGTACCTCGGCAACGTGCTGCGCTTCGACTTCGGCACCACGTTCGCCGACAACCGGCAGGTGCTCGACATCATCCGGGAGCAGGGTGGCGCCACCCTGACGCTGACGCTCGGCGCGTTCCTGTTCGCCCTGGTGATCGGCCTCCCGCTCGGCCGGCTCGCGGGTCGCTACCGCGACACGGGCCTCGACGCGGTGATCAGGGTCTTCGGCGTGGTCACGTACGCCGCGCCGATCTTCTGGGTCGGCACCATGATCGTGGTGCTGGTGGTGGCGTTCTTGCCCGGCTGGCCGACGTTCGACATCGCCTCGGTCGAGACGAAGTTCCTGATCGAGCCGAAGACCCACATCCTGTTGGTCGACACCATCCTCGCCGGTGACACCGATGCCACGCTCGACGTACTCCAGCACCACGTCTTCCCCTGCCTGACCCTGGGCCTGCTGCTGGCGGGCGTGATCATCCGCCTGGTCCGGGTCAACGTGATCCAGGCGCTCAAGGGCGACTACGTCGAGGCCGCCCGGGCGCGCGGCATCTCGGAGAGCCGGGTGGTGCGCAAGCACGCATTCCGTAACGCACTGGTCCCCGTCATCACCGTCGTCGGGTTGCAGATCGCGCTCACGCTCTCGGGGGCGGTGCTCACCGAGACCACCTTCAACTGGCCGGGCCTCGGCACCGAGCTGGTCGAGTACGTCACCAAGCGCGACTACGTCGCCGTGCAGGGCCTGGTGACCTTCTTCGCGGTGATCGTGGTGGTGGTCAGCCTGCTCGTCGACATCCTCAACGCACTGGTCGACCCGAGGGTGAGGTACTGACATGGCATCGATCGCCCGAGCGCCCGCGCGGATCGGCGGCAGCCTCCGACGCCTGTCGCGCACCGTCTGGCAGACCGACGGCCTGGCCCGCTGGATCCTGCTGGCCGGCCTGCTGCTCACGCTGTTCTTCGTGGTGCTGGCCGTCTTCGCGCCCTGGATCGCCCCCTACGAGTTCAACCAGCGCTTCACCGCCGACGGCAAGCTCGCACCGGCCTCGGGCGACCACTGGTTCGGCACCAGCGACCAGTTCTACGACGTCTACTCACGCATGGTCTGGGGCGCCCGCACCGCCGTGTCGGTCATCCTGCTGTCGGTGCTGTTCTCGGTGGTGATCGGCGTACCGCTCGGCCTGGTCTCGGGCTACCTCGGGGGCTGGCTGGACCGCCTGCTGGTGTTCCTGATGGACGCGCTCTACTCGTTCCCCTCGCTGCTGCTGGCGATCGTGTTCTCGTTCCTGCTGCAGGGCCCGCTCGGCGGCGGCGTGGTGGCCGCCGCGCTCTCGCTGACAGCGGTGTACATCCCGCAGTATTTCCGCGTAGTCCGCAACACGACCGTGTCGGCCCGGGAGGCGACGTACGTCGAGGCGGCCAGGGCGATCGGCGCCAAGCCGTTCACGGTGATGCGGCGCTACCTGTTCGGCAACGTCATCCAGTCGGTGCCGGTGATCGGCACCCTCAACGCCGCCGACGCGCTCGGCACCCTCGCCGCACTGGGCTTCCTCGGCCTCGGGATCCAGCCCACAGAGGCCTCCGAGTGGGGCTACGACCTGAGCCGGGCGCTGGACGACGCCCGGGCCGGTGACTGGCTGCCGGCGTTCTACCCGGGGCTGGCGATCGTGCTGCTGATCACCGCCCTGACCCTGGTCGGCGAGGGCCTCAACGAGACGGTCAACCCCGCCCTGCGGCGCCGCCGGCTGCTGCCGGTGTCGTTCCCGCTCCGGGCCAAGGACGAGCAGATGGAGTCGGTGCGATGACCCCGATCGAGCTGACCGAGACCCAGACGACCGACGCCGTCGCCGGAGGGCCGGTGCTGGAGGTGCGCGACCTGCGGGTCTGGTACGGCGGCGAGCGCGGCCCCGTGCGCGCCGTGGACGGTGTCTCGTTCGACCTGCGCCCGGGCGAGATCCTGGGTCTGGTGGGGGAGTCGGGGTGCGGCAAGTCGACCCTGGGCCGCGGGCTGCTGGGGCTGCTCCCCGATGGCGCCGCCCGCGACGGGGAGCTCCGGTTCCGCGGACGGGACATGCTGCAGCTGAAGAAGCGCGACCAGTACGCCATGCGCGGCCGCGACCTCGGCATGATCTTCCAGGAGCCGCTGACCCGGCTGAACCCGCTCATGCGGATGTCGGAGCACTTCGCCGAGACGCTGAAGCGACACCACCCGCGAATCACCAAGGACGAGATCAAGGAGCGCTCCCTCGAGGCGCTGCGGGTGATGGGCATTCCGCCGACCCGCTACCGCGCCTACCCCCACGAGTTCTCCGGCGGCATGCGCCAGCGGCTGATGATCGCGCTGACGCTGGTGCTGCGTCCGGCGTTCGTGGTCGCCGACGAGCCGACAACGGCGCTCGACGTGCTGGTCGAGGCGCAGATCATCAGGATCCTGCACGACCTGCGCCGCGAGTACGACACCTCGCTGCTGCTGATCACCCACAACCTCGGCATCATTGCGGAGGCCTGCGACCGGGTGGCCGTGATGTACGCCGGCAAGATCGTCGAGATCGGTGACGCCCGCGAGGTGTTCTCGCGTCCGAAGCACAGCTACACCCGGGAGCTGCTGCGCTCGACGATCTCGCTGCGGACGACCGGCCTCAACTACATCGAGGGCGCGCCGCCCAACCTGGTGGACCCCCCGCCGGCCTGCCGGTTCCACCCGCGCTGCCCGGACGCCATGAACGTCTGCGCCACGCGCGACCCCGTCGACCGTGACCACGGTGACGGCCATCGGGCGGCCTGCTGGGCCGCCGACCTGCGCGACGGTCTCGTCACCCTCGACGAGCACGAGTCCGCGCCACTGGAGCGGGAGGAGATCGACCTTGCCGACGAAGCCTGAGGTGACCCGCGAGGTCACGAACATGTCCGACAACGTGCTGGAGCTCGACGACCTGTCCGTGCACTTCCAGCTCCAGGGTGGCGCGCTGTCGCGTCTCCTGGGGCTCAAGGCGCGCATCGTGAAGGCCGTCGACGGGGTCAACGTCTCGCTGCGGCGCGGTGAGGTGCTCGGCCTGGTCGGGGAGTCCGGCAGCGGCAAGACCACGCTCGGCCGCGCGCTGCTGGGGCTGGTGCCCTCGACCGATGGCGGGATCGTCTACCACTCGCCGCAGGGGGACCAGGTGGTCTCCGAGATGCGCGCCGGACAGCTGCGGCAGCTGCGTACGAACCTGCAGATGGTCTTTCAGGACCCGCACGCCGCGCTCAACCCCTCGATGACCATCGAGAAGGCGGTCGGCCATCCGCTGGAGATCCACGGGGTGGCCAGCGGCCAGGAGCTCCGCGACCGGGTGGCCAGCACGCTGGAGAAGGTGGGCCTGACGCCGGTCGAGAACTTCCTGCCGAAGTACCCCTCCGACCTCTCCGGCGGTCAGAAGCAGCGGGCGGTGATCGCCCGCGCGATCATCCTCGACCCCGAGGTGCTGGTCGCCGACGAGCCGGTGTCCATGCTCGACATGAGCGTGCGGGCGAAGATCCTGCAGCTGATGCTCGACCTGAAACGGGACCTCGGGCTCACCTATGTCTACATCACCCACGACCTGGCATCCGCGAAGTACTTCTGCGACCGGATCGCGATCATGTATCTCGGGCGGATCGTCGAGATCGGTCCCACCGAGGAGATCTTCGCCAACCCGCGCCACCCGTACACGAAGGCGCTGCTGAAGGCGATCCCCGAGCCCGACCCCGAGCGGATGGTGCCGCGCGATCTGCCTCGCGGCGAGATCCCGGACGCCGCGGAGCCGCCCCTGGGCTGCTCCTTCCACCCGCGCTGCCCGGAGGCGACCCCGATCTGCGGCTGGGAGGCGCGCGACGTACGCCCGGTGCTCGAGGAGCACTGGACCCGACGCACGCCCGAGGAGTACGACGCCGACCTTCGCGTCGTGGGTGACCTGGACCATCTCGACGAGGCGGCGAAGGAGGCCACGCTCGGGCGCACGACGCCGGCGGAGATGCGCGAGCTGATCGAGCGGATGAAGGCCGAGAGGCCGGACGAGCCGTTCTGGACGGGCGTCGCGTCCGTGGACGACGAGGGCGACGGTGTCCGGCTGCGGTTCATCGAGGGCGAGGACCCCGCGCTGCGGCGGGCCGGCGGCGTCGACGTCGCCTGCGTGCTCTACCCGGACGGTGACCAGCCGACCGCGCCCGGCGTACCTGGGCCGACTCCCGGCTACACCCCGGGCTGACCGGGGTGCGGTTTGGTCACCAACCGCAGGCTGATGAGTCCGCCCGTGGTTTGGTCACCAACCGCAGAAATCGGGTCGGAAGTCTCTGGGCTGGGCAGCGGAGGCGGAGTGCCGCCGTAGGCCGGGCAGATCGCCTGGTGGGCACACCATGAGCAGAGCCGACTCGGGCTGGGCCGCCAGTCGCCGGTCTCCTGGGCCGTGATGATCGCCCGCCAGACCGCCTCCACCTTGCGCTCGGTGGCCAGCAGGTCCTGCTCGTCGGGCTGGTAGCGGATGACCTCGCCGTCGCCGAGGTAGACCAGCTGCAGCATGGCGGGCAGCACGCCGCGGGTGCGCCAGATGGCGAGGGCGTAGAACTTGAGTTGGAACAGCGCCTTGCCCTCGAAGCCGACACCGGGAGATCGCCCGGTCTTGTAGTCCACGATCCGGATCGCGCCGTCGGGTGCGACGTCGACGCGGTCCACGAAGCCCCGCAGCAGCAGCTTGGAGTCAAGCAGGGTCTCGACGTACAGCTCGCGCTCGGCCGGCTCCAGGCGGCGTGGGTCCTCGAGCGTGAAGTAGCGGTCCACGGCCGCCCGGCAGGACGTGAGCCAGTCGCCCACAGGCGGGACCCCGTCGGACACGAACATCTCGGCGACGGTCGGCTCGGTCTCGAGAAGGGCCTCCCAGGCCGGCACGATCAGCTCGTAGGCCCGCTCCGGGGTCCGCTCGGCGGCCGGGAGGTCGAAGAGGTCCTCGAGCACCTTGTGGACCACGGTGCCGCGCACGGCGTCGACCGAGAAGGGCTCGGGCAGCTTGTCGATGGTGCGGAAGCGGTAGAGCAGCGGGCAGCTCATGAAGTCGCCGGCCCGACTCGGCGAGATCGCGCCGAGCACGTCGACGCCGTCGACCATGGTCGAGTGGACCTCGGCCGGCGACTCCGCCGCCTCGGCCGACACGACCGTCTCGACGGCCGCCTCGACGACCGTGTCGACCGGATCGACCCCCTGCACACTCATCCTTGCCTCCTGGATCGAACACTAGGGGAGGCCACCGACAGGTCCTGGTTACCGGCCTCGGATAGCGTGGTCTCGTGTCCGACCCGGAGCATCGACCGACCTCGCGGACCCGGCCTCCCGGGACGTTCAAGGTCGGCACCATTGCGGAGTTCGACGTACTCATCTCGTCGTCGTGGTTCCTGGTCGCGGGCCTGATCGCCGTGATCATGGCCCCGCGGGTGGAGCAGGTGCAGCCGGGTCTCGGCGGGTGGAAGTACGTCGCCGGGCTTGCCTTCGCGGTGGTGCTCTACCTGTCGGTGCTGCTGCACGAGGCCTCGCACGCCGTGATGGCGCGCCACTACGGGTTCTCCGTGCACTCGATCACACTGCACTTCCTCGGCGGCATGACCGCCATCGAGGGGGAGGCGCGGACTCCAGGCCAGGAGTTCAAGATCGCCGTGGTCGGCCCCCTCACCTCGCTGGCCGTGGGTGTGGCCGCGGTCGGTCTGTGGTTCGTCACACCGGACGGCCTACTGCTGATGGCCGTCGAGGGGCTGGCCGCCGCCAACGTCCTGGTCGGCGTCCTCAACCTGGTGCCGGGACTTCCCCTGGACGGCGGCCGGGTGCTCAAGTCGTTCGTGTGGCGTCTCACCGGGAGCGTGCACCGGGGCACCATCGCCGCCGGCTGGGGCGGGCGGGTCACCGCCGTCGCCGCGCTGAGCTGGCCGGTCGCCATGGAGCCGCTTCTCGGCGCCGAGCCCGACGTGCTCGACTACGTCCTCTGCGCGGTGATCGCGGCGTTCCTGTGGACCGGTGCGACCGCGGCCATGTCGTCTGCCCGGGTCCGACGCCGAATGCCCGGCATCGTGGCCCGCGACCTGGCCCGCCGCACCCTGGCCGTGCCCGACGACCTGCCGCTGGCGGAGGCGATCCGACGGGCCCAGGAGGCGCAGGCGGGCAGCATCGTCACCGTCACCGGCTCCGGCAAGCCGGTCGGGATCGTCAACGAACATGCCCTCCTGGCCACGCCCGAGGACCGGAGGCCGTGGATAGCGGTGTCGACCGTCGCCCGCAGCCTGGGCGCGGGGCTGAGTCTGCCCGCCACCATCACCGGTGAGGATCTGCTCCAAGCCATCAACCGCACCCCGGCCCACGAGTACCTCCTGGTCGAGGAAGACGGCACGATCTACGGCGTCCTGGCCACCGCCGACGTCGATCGGGCGTTCCGGGCCGCCCCGTAGCGGCCGGACCCCTGTGGTTTGGTCACCAATCGCAGGTTCCGGGGCCGATCTGGTG
>JALZCZ010000144.1 GCA_030862825.1 Actinomycetota bacterium
TGCCCGGGTAGTCCCGGACGAAATCGCTCCGGGGGAGGCGACTCGGCGACGATTTCGTCAGGGACTACCCCGGTGGGGGCGCGGTGGAGTCGCGGACGACCAGCTCGTGGGGGGTGTGCTTCTTGCGGGGCCGCGAGGCGACCGGCTGCAGGGTCATCCCGAGCGCGAGCCGGCCGAACTCCTCCATCGGCAGCCGCACCGTGGTGAGCGACGGCCCGAGGTGGGCGGCCACGGCCACGTCGTCGAAGCCCGACACGGAGACGTCGCCCGGGCAGGCCAGCCCCCGCTCCCGGAGTACGGCGAGCACGCCGATCGCCATCGCGTCGTTGAGGGCCAGGATCGCCGTGGTGTCGGGGGCGGTGTTGAGGATCTCCCGAGCCGCGGCCATGCCACCCTCGCGGGTGAACTCCGCCTCCACCAGCAACGGCTTCGTGGCGCGGCGACCGCCGGCCGCGAGCGCCTCCTGGATGCCGGCCATCCGGTCGGCGATCGTGGTGAGTCCCTGCGAGCCGCTGGCGATCGCGATCCGCCGATGCCCCAGCGACAGCACGTGCTCGGCGATCGCCCGGCCGCCCGCGTGGTTGTCGGGGAGCACGGCGTCCGCGGCGACGTGGTGCCGGCCGATCATCGCCACCCGCCCGCCGTCGGCCTGGAAGCGCGCCAGCTCGGCGCGGGCGTCGGCCTCGACGGAGGGATCGACGTGACCGGACCCGGCCACGATGATCGAGCCGGTGCGGTTGGCGACGAGGGACCGGATCTGGGCCAGCTCGACCCGAGGATCGCGACCGGAGTGGCAGATCTGGACGGCGAGCGCACGCTCCGAGGCGAGCCCGAGCACGCCGCTGGCGATCTCGGTGAAGTAGGGGTCATCGATCTCGTGCACGATCAGCCCCACGCTGGAGCTGGCGCCACTGGCCAGGCTGCGGGCGTGGGCGTTGGCGACGTAGCCGAGCTCGGCGGCGATCTGCCGGACCCGCTCGGCCATGGCCTCGCTGACGCCGTTGGTCCCCGCCAGGGCCCGGGACGCGGTGGCGATCGAGACCCCCGCGGTCTCCGCGACGTCGATCAGGCGCGGCGCCCTGCGCGGTGCGATCACTCGTGCTCCCCAGAAATCCGGCCTGTGACCCTTGCCACAGGAGTTGCGGTGTGGCTATGTTAGCGAAAACGCTTACGTAAGCGCTTACGCTACACCCGGACAGCACCCCGGCAAGGAGATAACCGGACATGAATAAGACCAAGACAGTTCGCTGGGCGACCTTGTCGTCGGCAGCGCTGCTCGCCATCACGGCCTGCGGCCAGCCCGGAAGCGGCGACTCCAACGGTGGTGGGGACGACGACGTGATCACCATCGGCATCTCGCTGCCCCTCACCGGTGACTACTCCGAGCCGGGCAAGGGCGTCGAACGCGGCTACCAGGCCTGGGCCGACATCATCAACGAGGAGGGCGGACTGCTCGGCAAGCAGGTCGAGCTGAAGATCCTGGACGACAAGTCCAGCGCCGACGCCGTGGTCGCCGACTACGAGGCGCTGATCGAGAACGACGGCGTCGACCTGGTCTTCGGCCCGTTCTCCACCCGCCTCGTCGTGCCCTCGGCCCGGGTCGCCAGCGAGTACGGCATGCTCTTCGTCGAGCCGGCCGGCGCCGCGCCCGAGGTCTTCGAGCAGGGCTTCGACAACCTCTTCTACGCCGCCCCGGCGGTGGCCGACGACCACTACAACCTGCTCGCCGAGAAGATCCTGTCGATGCCGGAGGCCGAGCGTCCCAGGTCGGTGGCGTACGCCGCGATGGACGACCCGTTCGCGATGGGCACGGCGTACGGCCTCAAGGACAAGCTCGAGGCGGGCGGCGTCGAGACCGTCGTCGACGAGGTCTACCCGCCCAACACGACCGACTTCAGCAGCATCGCGGCCAAGATCGCCGACTCCAAGGCGGACATGGTGGTCGGCGGCACGCAGTACCAGGACGCGGTCAACCTGATCGTGGCGCTGCAGCAGCTCAACTACCAGCCGAAGATGGCGGCCTTCTCGACCGCGCCCACCAACGCGGAGTTCCCCGCCGCGATCGGCAAGAAGGTGGAGGGCATCCTGGCCCCGACGGGTTACACCACGCAGGCCGAGTGGCCCTCCAACGTCGACTTCGTCAAGAAGTACACCGAGCTCAACGGCGTCCCGCCGGGCGAGGACGAGGCCAACGCCTACACGACCGGCCAGGTCGTTGCCGCCGCCGTCGAGGCCGTCGGTTGCGCCGAGCAGGGTGACTGCCAGCAGGACCTGATCGACTGGCTCCGCGAGAACGAGGTCGAGACCGTCGTCGGCCCGCTGTCGTGGGACGAGGCCGGTCGCCCGCAGTCGGCGCACATGATCCAGCAGTACGTCGACGGCAAGATCCAGATCGTGCTGCCCGAGGAGCAGGCCGAGGCAGAGTTCATCCCCGTCAAGCCCGCTTGGTGATCCCGACCAGCTCGCTGCTCCCGTGACTCGATCCAAGGACCTGACTCCGTGAACTCTTCGCTCATCTTCCAGAGCATCGTGCTCGGCGTGCTGCTGGGAGGGCTCTACGCCCTCCTGGCGGCGGGCCTGACCCTCTACTTCGGCGTGATGCGGGTGGTGATGATCGCCCACGCCGCGTTCCTCGTGCTCGCTGCCTACCTGTCGTGGTGGTGGCACGAGGAGACCGGGCTGGACCCGTTGCTGAGCCTGTTCATCACCGTCCCGCTGTTCTTCGGGGTCGGGGTGCTGATGCAGCGGGTCCTCATCGCCCGGCTGAAGCCGGCGACGCTGACCATGATGTCGGTGCTGCTGACCTTCGCCGTCGCGTTGACGATCGAGGGGGCACTGGGCTGGGCCTTCACCGGCACCCAGCGCCGGGTGCAGCTGGACTACAGCGGCTCGCGGATCGAGCTGTTCGGGGCGCAGATCCCCGTGGTCAAGCTGATCGCCTTCGGCCTGGCTGCGCTGGCGCTCATCGGGCTCTTCCTCGTGCTGAAGAAGACCAAGTTCGGCCAGTCGCTGCGCGCGACGATCCAGCACAAGGAGGCCGCACAGCTGGTCGGCATCGACACCGAGCGGGTGGCGGGCTACGGCTTCGGCCTGGGTCTGGCCACCGCCGCGGTCGGCGGCGCCGCGCTCTCGCTCGACTTCACCATCTACCCGTCGCTGCACTGGCACTGGATCGGGCCGCTGATGGCGATCATCGTGGTCGGCGGCCTGGGCTCGATCCCCGGAGCCGCGATCGCCGCGATGGTGCTCGGCATCGGCCAGAGCCTGCTGCAGCTGCCGATGGGTACGACGTGGGCGCAGACCGTCTTCTACATCGCGCTCTTCGCCACGCTCATGGTCCGCCCGCAGGGATTCTTCGGAGGCCGTCTTGCACAGCGATTCTGAGGCCCGGCCGATGACCCGGGCGGTCATGGGCGTCGCCATCGACCGGAGGACGGTCGTCACCGTCCTGCTGCTCGCGGCCGGCATCGCCCTGGCCGTCAACGCGCCGTCGATGATGCCCAACGCCTACGTGCTCTCGGCGGCGATCGTGATCGTCAACTACGCGGTGCTCGCCACCTCGTGGAACTTCATGGGCGGCTTCACCGGCTACATCTCGCTGGGCCATGCGGCGTACTTCGGCCTCGGCGCCTACGGCACCGCGCTGCTGGCCACCCGGGCCGACCTGCCGAGCTTCGTGGCCTTCGGCGTCTCCGGCCTGCTGGTCGCGGTGCTCGCGGTGCCGATCGGGTTCGCGTCGCTGCGGGTGCGCGGTGCGTCGTTCGTGATCGCCTCGATCGCGCTCGTGCTGATCCTGCTCCTGGTGTTCCAGAGCTGGTCGTCGGTGACCGGTGGCTCCGACGGCCTGGTCGTCCCGCGACCGTTCCCCGACCTGCTGCGGCCCGAGCACCACTACCGCTTCTACTACTTCTACCTGCTGCTGCTCGGCGCCGCCCTGCTCGTGTGGTGGGTGATCGACCGCTCCCGCTTCGGCATGGGGCTCAAGGCCATCCGCGAGGACGAGGACAAGGCCCAGGCGCTCGGCGTACCGACGTTCGCCTACAAGCTGATCGCGTTCGTGGTCTCGGCGTTCTTCACCGCTCTCGGCGGCGGCATGTACGCGCTGTGGTTCGGCGACCTCGACCCGGTCTTCCAGTTCTCGATCCTGATCGGCGCCTACATGGTGCTGATGTCGCTGCTGGGCGGCGTCCGCAGTCTCTTCGGGCCGCTGCTCGGGGCGCTCGTGGTCGGCTTCGCGCTGGAGTACTTCAAGCTCAACTTCGGCGAGACGCAGTTCCACCTCGTCGCGACCGGGCTGCTGCTGGGCCTGGTCGTGCTGTTCATGCCGGACGGCGTGATCCCGGCGGCGACCGCGCTGGTCAAGCGGATCCGCGGCGGCGGCGAGACCTCCATCCGAGAGATGACCGCGGAGGAGCTGATCGAGCACAACCGCGACCTGGAGAAGACGTCGGAGGCAGGCGCCAGCCGGTCGTCCACCGAGCCGAGAGGGGTCAGGGCATGAGCAGGCGAAGCCTGGAGACGGTGGGACTGACCAAGCGGTTCGGCGGGGTCACCGCCGTGGACGGCGCCACCGTCACGTTCCACCACGGGAAGATCAACGCCCTGATCGGGCCCAACGGGTCCGGCAAGACGACGTTCTTCAACTGCGTCACGGGGATGATCAAGGCCGACGCGGGCACGGTGACGTACGCCGGCCGCGACATCACCGGCAAGGCGCCGCACCGGATCAGCCGGGCCGGCATCGGCCGCAGCTTCCAGCTGTGCCGGATCTTCCCGCGGATGACCGTGCTGGAGAACATGCTGGTGGCGGTGCGGGAGACCAGCATCCGCACCCAGCTGCGCAGCGCCCAGAACAAGGTGCAGATCGAGCGGGCCCGAGGCCTGCTCCGGCGGGTCGGCATCGACCACCTGGAGACCGCGCTCGCCGCGGACCTGTCCTACGGGCAGCAGAAGCTGCTCGAGCTCGCCGGGGTGCTGATGGCCGACCCCGACACGATCATGCTCGACGAGCCGGCCGGCGGCGTGAACCCCGCCCTGATCGGGCGGATCGGCACCCTCGTACGCGAGCTCAACGACGAGGGCAAGACCTTCATCGTCGTCGAGCACAACATGGACATGGTGATGAGCCTGTCCGACCACGTCATCGTCTTCGACCGCGGTCGCCCGATCGCCGAAGGCTCGCCCGAGGTCGTCCAGAGCGACCCCCGAGTCCTGGAGGCCTACCTTGGCGTCTGACCCGAAACCCTCCACGAGTTCGGGCAACCTGCTCGAGCTCAACGACATCCAGGCCGGCTACGGCCGGGCCGCCATGGTGCTGCGCGGGCTCACCGTCCAGGTGCCGGCCGGCAGCGTGGTCTGCCTGGTCGGGCCCAACGGTGCCGGCAAGTCCACCGTGCTCAAGGTCGCCAGCGGCCTGCTGAAGCCGCGTTCCGGGCGGGTCGTCGTCGACGGTGTCGACGTCACCGGCCAGGGCCCGCAGCAGATGCTGCGCTCGGGCCTGGCCCACGTGCTGCAGGGCCACAGTGTCTTCCGCGAGATGACGGTCGGCGAGAACGTCACGCTCGGCGCCTTCTCGCTGCGCGACCGCGCCCAGATCGCCGAACGCGCCGACTACGTGAAGAACCTGTTCCCGATCGTCGGCGAGCGCTGGGACCAGCTGGCCGGCCTCCTCTCCGGAGGTCAGCAGAAGCAGGTCGAGTTCGCGCGCTCGCTGATGGTGAGCCCGAAGGTGGTGCTCCTCGACGAGCCGTCCATGGGGCTGGACCCGAAGACCACGAGCACCGTCTTCCAGCAGGTGGTGCGGATGCGGGACGCCGGGGTGGCGGTGCTGCTCGTCGAGCAGAACGCCCGTC
This sequence comes from Actinomycetota bacterium, assembly GCA_030862825.1. Taxonomy (GTDB): domain Bacteria; phylum Actinomycetota; class Actinomycetes; order Propionibacteriales; family Nocardioidaceae; genus Nocardioides. The sequence continues at coordinate 5,853 of JALZCZ010000144.1, forward strand.
GTGCGCTGGAGACCGCCGACCTCGGCTGCGTGCTCGACCTCGGCAAGGTCCACATCTCCGGCCCTGCCGGCGAGCTGCTCGCCGACCCCCAGCTCAGCGAGCTCTACCTGGGCGCTCGCCCAGGAGCCAAGGCACCACCGAACCGACCGAAGCTGACCACGAACAGGACCGCCTGATGCCCCACAGCACTGTCCGCATCCTCATGAACGGCGTCACCGGGCGCATGGGCTACCGCCAGCACCTGGTGCGCTCGATCCTGGCGATCCGCGACGAGGGCGGCCTCGAGCTGCCCGACGGGTCCCGGCTGCAGGTCGAGCCGGTGCTGATCGGCCGCCGCGCCGACAAGCTCGCTGAGCTGGCGGAGCGGCACGGGATCGCCGAACACACCACCGACCTCGACGCGGCCCTCTCCGACGACACCGCATCCATCTACTTCGACGCGCAGATCACCGGCGAGCGCAAGAAGGCGATCCTCAAGGCGATCGCCGCGGGCAAGCACGTCTTCACCGAGAAGCCGATCGCGGAGTCGGTCGAGGAGGGCCAGGAGCTGGTCGCCGCGGCAGCCGAGGCCGGGATCATCGACGGTGTCGTCCACGACAAGCTCTACCTGCCCGGGCTGCTGAAGCTGAAGCGGCTCATCGACTCCGGCTACTTCGGCCGGATCCTGTCGGTGCGCGGCGAGTTCGGCTACTGGGTCTTCGAGGGCGACATCGTGCCCGCACAGCGCCCGAGCTGGAACTACCGCGCCGAGGACGGCGGCGGGATGGTGCTCGACATGTTCTGCCACTGGAACTACGTGCTGGAGAACCTCTTCGGCCGGGTCCGCACGGTCACCGCCAAGGCGGTCACCCACATCCCGCAGCGCTGGGACGAGCGGGGCCGGCCCTACGAGGCGACCGCCGACGACGCGGCGTACGGCATCTTCGAGCTGGAGGGCGGCGTCATCGCCCAGATCAACTCCTCGTGGGCGGTGCGCGTCGACCGCGGTGAGCTGGTGGAGTTCCAGGTCGACGGCACCCACGGCTCGGCGGTGGCCGGGCTCTTCGGCTGCCGGGTGCAGCACCGGATGCAGACGCCCAAGCCGGTGTGGAACCCCGACCTCCCGACCGAGGAGGACTTCCGCGGCCAGTGGGAGCAGGTGCCGGACCTCGACGAGGTCCGCAACGGCTTCCGCGCCCAGTGGGAGCAGTACCTGCTCGACGTGCACGCCGGACGCAAGCACGCCTACGACTTCGCCGCCGGCGTGCGCGGGCTGCAGCTGGTCGAGGCCGGCCTGCGCTCGTCGGCCGAGGGCCGGACGGTGCCGCTGGGGGAGCAGGAGTGACCGTGCTCCTCGGGTCGGTGGTGCGCGTCCCGACCGAGGGCGGCTGGCGCGATGTCACCCTGCGCGAGCCGCGGGCCTGGACCGAGCACCCCGGTGGCTTCGAGAGCCGGGTCGCGTTCGCCGCGGCGCACGTGGTCGCGGACCCGCTGGGCGCCAACGTGCCGGGCGCGCCCGCGGTGGTGGACTGGGACGAGACCCTGGCCTTCCGGCGACACCTGTTCGCCTACGGGTTCGGCGTCGCCGAGGCGATGGACACCGCGCAACGCAACATGGGCATCGACTATGCCGCAGTCACCGAGCTGGTACGCCGCAGCGCGGCCCAGGCGAAGGAGCTCGGCGCCCGGATCGCGTCGGGGGCCGGCACCGACCAGATCGTGGGGCCCGCGGGCGACCTGGACCAGGTCACCCGGGCCTACCTCGAGCAGGTGGAGATGGTCGAGGCCGCCGGCTCGCAGGTGATCCTGATGGCCTCGCGGCACCTGGCCGCGACCGCGCAGACGCCCGACGACTACCACCGGGTCTACGAGCGGGTGCTCTCGCAGGTCTCCGAACCGGTGATCCTGCACTGGCTCGGCGAGGCGTTCGACCCGCAGCTCGCCGGCTACTGGGGCTCCTCGCACGTCGAGTCGTCGACCGCCTCCTTCCTGGACCTGGTGAACGCGCACAGCGACGTCATCGACGGCGTGAAGGTCTCGCTTCTGTCCGCGCAGCACGAGCTGCGGGTCCGGGCGGCGCTGCCACCGCGAGTGCGGCTCTACACCGGCGACGACTTCAACTACCCCGAGCTGATCCGCGGCGACGGTGAGCGCCACTCCGACGCGCTGCTCGGCGCGTTCGCCGCGATCGCGCCCGCCGCATCCGCGGCCCTGGCGGCGCTCGACGACGGAGACCTCGATCTCTACGACGCCGAGATGGCGCCGACCCTCGAGCTGTCGCGCACCCTCTTCGAGGCGCCGACGTATCACTACAAGACCGGCATCGCCTTCCTGTCCTGGATCCGCGGCCTGCAGTCCGGCTTCACGATGGTCGGCGGGCTCCAGTCGGCGCGGCCCATCACCCATCTGGGGCGGGTGTTCGCCCTGGCCAACGAGGCCCGGCTGCTGCCCGACCCCGACCTCGCGGCGGCGCGGCTGCGGCTCCTGCTCGACGTGGCCGGTGCCCGGGGATGACGGGCGATCCGGCGCTGGCTCGCCTCTCGCTCAACCAGCGGACCACCGCCGAGTGGAGCCTGCGGGAGGCGATCGACGGCGCCGTTCGTGCCGGGCTGGCGGCCATCGGCCTGTGGCGCGAGCCCGTTGCGGAGGTGGGACTCGAGACGGCCCGCCGCTGGGTCGAGGAGTCCGGGCTACGGGTGTCGTCGCTGTGCCGGGGCGGCTTCTTCACCGACCCCGCGCAGGCCGAGGCGGCGTACGCCGACAACCTGCGCGCCATCGACGAGACCGCGACGTTGGGGGCGCCGACCCTGGTGCTCGTGCCCGGCGGGCTGGCGGCGGGAGACCGTGACCTGCCGGCCGCGCGCCAGCGGGTCGCCGACGCAGTCGGGCGGTTGGTGCCGCCCGCGCGCGACGCCGGCATCACGCTCGGCATCGAGCCGATGCACCCGATCTTCGCCGCCGACCGGGGCGTCGTCTCCACCCTGGCCCAGGCGCTCGACATCGCCGAGCAGCACGACCCCACCGTCGTCGGCGTGGTCGTCGACACCTTCCACCTCTGGTGGGAGCCGGGCGTGACCGACCAGATCGCCCGCGCCGGCAGCCGGATCGTGAGCTACCAGGTGGGCGACTGGATCACGCCGCTGCCGCCCGACGCCCTGCTCTCGCGGGGGATGGTCGGCGACGGCCACATCGACTTCGCGGCGTTCACGCGAGCGGTCGCGGCGGCCGGCTACGCCGGCGACGTCGAGGTCGAGATCTTCAACGCCGACATCTGGGCCGCACCCGGCGACGACACCGTGGCCACGCTGGCGCGGCGCTACCTCGATCTGGTGCAACCGCACCTCTGACCGCGCACACCTCTCGGAAAGGAAGACAACGATGTCGATCCGCACGCTCCGCACGCTGGTCGCCCTCGTGGCCGCCTCGGCGACCGCGCTGGTGACCACCTCCGCCCTCCCCACCAACGCGGCGCCCCCGCAGTCGGACGGCTGCGGCGAGGTGACCCTGAGCCACGTCGACGGCGGCGGGCACTGGGATCCGTTGACGCCGTCGAAGTGGGAGTTCCCGGGCGACCAGATCATCCTGGCCGAGCGCGGCACAGCGCCGACGGGTCCGCGGCGCCCGTTCGAGTACGCCGTGCTGACCAGCGGCCCGGAGCTCGAGTCGGTCCGCTACGACGCCGAGGTGCGCCTCGACGAGCCGACCTCGGTGAGCAACCGCGACGTCGTACTGATCTGGAACTACCAGTCGCCGACCCGCTTCTACTACGCCCACATCTCGCAGGACAACACGATCTATCCGCACAACGGGATCTTCGTCGTCGACAACGCCGACCGTCTCCGGATCGACGACCAGTGGAACGGCTCGGTCGGTGCGCCGCCGGCCGTCGACGACATGGACTGGCACGACGTCAGCGTCCGCTACGACGCGGACACCGGCGCGATCGCCGTACACGTCGACGGTTCCGAGGAGCCGCTGATGACCGCCACCAACACGGCGTTCAGCGGCGGCAGGGTCGGCTTCGGATCGTTCGACAACATCGGCCGAGCGCGCGACATCACCGTCACCGGCACGCCCCGCAACGCCGGGCGGTGCGCCTCCTAGTCACCTCACGCCGCATGTAACTCAGTGTTGAGACCACCATCCGGGCGTTCGAACACCTGGATGGTGGGACAAACACTGAGTTGCATGGGCGGCGCCGGGCGGGTCAGGCGAGCGCGCCGCGGCCGAGGTGTGGAGCGCGCGGACCGGAAGCACAGGCTGGGCACGGCTTGACCCGGCATGGGTCACGCCCGGCCGGGTACCGCACGCCATGAGCAACCGAGGCCAGGACGAACGCGGTCGCGTCGACGACGCGGTCGAGGAGCGGGAGGCGTCATCGACGACAGAGGGCCCGGCGGCCGAGGGTGAGTACGACCCCGCGCAGGGTTCGCCCGGCGCGAAGCACCCGACGGGTGAGGACTTCCCCGACGAGGCGGTCCGCTACGACGAGCCGGAGGAGCGCGGACGGTCGGAGCCCGGGGAGGGCTAGCCCAGGGCCGCGGCCTCCCGGGCCAGCTGCTCGACCCGTGACCAGTCACCCGCGGCCAGCGCGTCGGCGGGGGTGAGCCAGGAACCACCGACGCACCCCACGTTGGGGAGGGCGAGGTACGCCGGGGCCGTCGCGGGGGTGATGCCGCCGGTCGGGCAGAACCGTGCGGCGGGCACCGGGGAGGCGATCGACTTCAGATAGGCGGCGCCGCCCGAGGCCTCGGCCGGGAAGAACTTCATCTCGGTGAACCCCGCCTCGAGCACGGCCAGTGCCTCCGACACCGTCGCGGTGCCGGGCAGGAACGGCAGACCGGTCTCCGCCATCGCCCCGAGCAACGTCGGCGTCGCGCCGGGCGACACCAGGAACCGTGCGCCGGCATCGAGCGCCTGCTTCGCCTGGCCGGGTGTCACGATCGTGCCCGCGCCCACCAGGATCTCCGGCACCTGGTCGGCGATCGCGCGGATCGCGTCGAGGGCCACCTCCGTGCGAAGGGTCAGCTCGATGGCGGGCAGCCCGCCGGCGACCAGCGCCCGGGCAACAGGGACGGCGTCGGTGAGCCGGTCGATGACCACGACCGGCATCACGGGCACGACGTCCAGCAAGGGCTCAGACGGCCTGGACACTGTGCACATCTCTGGGTACCTCCTGAGTCGGTGCGGCGTACGCCGGGAAGATGCTGGCGCCGGCGTCGGCCGGTCCGACGGTGGCCCGGAACGCCGCGAACAGCTCGCGGCCGGTGCCTGCCCACTCCTCACCCTGGGGGGCGCGACCCGTGGGCGCGCGTTGCTGGAGCGCGAAGGCGTCGTCGATGTCGAGCAGGCCGCGCTCGGAGTCGATGGTGATGACGTCGCCGGGCCGCACCCGCGACAGCGGGCCGCCGACCGCGGCCTCGGGCGTCACGTGGATGGCGGCCGGCACCTTGCCGGACGCGCCGGACATCCGACCGTCGGTGACGATGGCGACCCGCTGCCCGCGGTCCTGGAGGACACCGAGGGCAGGGGTCAGCTTGTGCAGCTCCGGCATCCCGTTGGCGGCCGGACCCTGGTAGCGGATCACCGCGACGAAGTCGACGCCGTCGAGCCGGCCGTCGGCGAAGGCTTCGAGGAACTCGGCCTGGTCGTCGAAGACGAGCGCGGGCGCGGTGACCACGCGGTGCTCGGCGGCGACCGCCGACACCTTGATCACGCCGGTGCCGAGCGGGCCGTGCAGCACCTTGAGCCCGCCGTCCGCAGCGAACGGCTCGTCGGCCGGTCGCAGCACGTCGCGGTCGTGGCTGACCTTGGTCCCCTCCTCCCACGTGAGGTTGTCCCCGCGCAGCATCGGCTCGCCGAGCGTGCCCGACAGGCCGCGGCCGGAGATGGTCAGCACGTCGTCGTGAAGCAGGCCCGCTCGCAGCAGCGTGTGCTTCAGGTAGCCCACTCCGCCGGCGGCGTGGAAGTGGTTAA